>NZ_JBSFJL010000020.1:0-128734 GCF_053598035.1 Streptomyces sp. NPDC001204
AGGGCCGCCTCGCCGCCGCGCACCAGGGCGGCGTCGATGTTGACCTCGCTCATGTCGTTGACGATGACCGCGACGCGCAGTCCCTCGCGGTTGCCCAGGACATGGTTGAGGAGGGTGGTCTTGCCCGCGCCGAGAAAGCCGGACAGGACGGTGACGGGGAGGCGGTCGGAAGCCATGGACGGTCAGCCCTCGGGGCGCAGCAGCCCGCGCTCGTAGGCCTTCACCAGCCGCTGGGGCACGAGGTGCGCGACGCCGTCGACGGTGATCGGGACGAGCGCCGGCGTGGCCGCCTTCCACTGGGCGCGGCGGTGGCGGGTGTTGCTGCGGGACATCTTGCGCTTGGGAACGGCCATGGGGTCCTCCTGGTTCGGTCATCACCTTCGGTGAGCAACCAGGAGGCTACATGAAAACGAATCTCATTACTATTTTGTTGTGAGGTGGGACTTCCGGGGCCGGCGCCCTCGGGAGGTCGCCGGCCGCTCGAGGTCTGCCGGCTGCGTCAGTGGTCGTCCCAGTGCCCCTCGTGGGCGGCGTGGCGGTGTCCGTCGTGCACGTAGTCGACGTGGCCCTCGTGGGGTACGGCCATGTGTCCGCAGCCCTCGCCGTGCTGGTGGTCGTGGTGGGCGTGGGTGGTGTGGCCGGCGGTCACGCACTCGTCGGTGTGACCGTCGTGGGCCTTGTGGAGGTGCCCGTCGTGCACGTAGTCGACGTGGTCGCCGTGCGGGAAGGCGGCGTGTCCGCAGCCCTCGCCGTGGGTGTGGGCGTGGTTGTCATGGGTGCGGTGTTCGGCGGCGGTGGTCATGCGCTGCTCCTGGGGGGTGCCGTTCGGCGACCGGCGGTTGGTCGTGCCGCGGGCCGTGCGTCGTGAAGTCAATATAGGGCGATTCATTCATATCCGCGGGAAATGTCACGGTGGCTGAGGTGTGCGGCCGGCCGTGTCGACGGGTCGCGGCAGCTGTTGCCGGGTCAACACTCGAGCGCATTGTTGCTGCTATTGTGCACTTGCAACTCATGCGCAATAACTCGAAGGATGATGTCGGACATGGCGGTCTACACACTCCCGGAGCTCCCGTACGACTACTCGGCGCTCGCCCCGGTCATCAGTCCCGAGATCGTCGAGCTGCACCACGACAAGCACCACGCGGCCTACGTCAAGGGCGCCAACGACACGCTGGAGCAGCTGGCCGAGGCGCGGGACAAGGAGTCGTGGGGCTCGATCAACGGTCTGGAGAAGAACCTGGCCTTCCACCTGTCCGGGCACATCCTCCACAGCATCTACTGGCACAACATGACCGGCGACGGCGGCGGTGAGCCCCTGGAGAAGGACGGCGTGGGGGAGCTGGCCGGCGCCATCACCGAGTCGTTCGGCTCCTTCGCGGGCTTCAAGGCGCAGCTGTCCAAGGCCGCGGCCACGACCCAGGGTTCGGGCTGGGGCGTGCTCGCGTACGAGCCGCTGAGCGGGCGTCTGATCGTGGAGCAGGTCTACGACCACCAGGGCAACGTCGGGCAGGGCTCCACCCCGATCCTGGTCTTCGACGCCTGGGAGCACGCCTTCTACCTCCAGTACAAGAACCAGAAGGTGGACTTCATCGAGGCGATGTGGCAGGTCGTCAACTGGCAGGACGTGGCCAAGCGCTACGCCGCCGCCAAGGAGCGCGGCGACAGCCTGCTGCTCGTACCGTGACGACCGTCGTGACGACGTAGTCCCGCGGATGTCCTGCTAGTGATCGTCTTCTCACCCGTCACCGGCAGGCGCACAGCGAAGTGCTCCCCCTGGCACGCTGCCCGGGGGAGCACTTCCGCTTCCCCTCAACCGACGAATGTCTCGAAGCCCGAGCCGTCGGAGTGGGACGCCGCACGGGCCTCGGCCCCCGGGTCCGTCCGTTTCCTCACCAGGCCCATGCTGCTGTCAACGGGACCCGGAGAGCAGTGCGTTGAGTTCCGGGAAGGTGATGCCGCCGGACAGGGAGTCGTAGTCACCGGTGTCGAAGAGCTCCCGCGCGGCGCGGCGGGCGGCGGCGTACGCGGCCTGCGCCACGCCCGGGCCGAGACTGACGCGGGCCACACCGAGGGCACCCAGCTCGGCGACGCTCGGGGCGCCGGGGCCGGCCATGACGTTCAACGGCACGGAGACGTCCTCGGCCAGCGCCGCGATCGTGGCGGTGTCGGAGACACCGGGAACGAAGATGCCGTCCGCGCCGGCGTCCACGTACCGGCGCGCCCGGGCCAGGGTCTCCTCCAGCCGGGTGGCCGGGTCCCCGAGCCCCAACAGGTACGTGTCGACACGGGCGTTGAGGAAGAGCTCCACTCCCGCGCGCTCGGCGCTCCGCCGGGCGACGGCCAGCCGCGTCGCGAGCTCGTCCGGGGCTCGGGTGCCGTCCTCGATGTTGACGCCGACAGCACCCGCCGCGAGCACCCCGGTGATGGTCTCGGCGACCTCGGCCGCGTCCTGCCCGTACCCGCCCTCGATGTCGGCGGTGACCGGAACCGCGACCGCGGCGGCGACGCGGGAAATCAACCCCAGTGCTTGATCGCGGGCGAGGACGTCACCGTCCGGCGAGCCCAACGACCAGGCGACGCCCGCACTCGTGGTGGCGATCGCGGAGGCCCCCGCGGACTCGATGACCCGGGCACTCGCGACGTCCCAGGCATTGGCGAGCGCGAGCGGCGTGCCGGGCGTGTGCAGAGAACGGAAGAGCTGGGCTTTGGCCGACTGCGTGGTGGTCATGCACGGAGTCAAACACGCCGGCCGGTCGTTCTCCGGCAAGAAACCGACACCGACGTCGACTCCTCCACCGCCCCTCCGTCCTACGTCGCTTCTGCGCCAGGACGCTTGATGACCTGCTGCTCGTGCCGGATCGAGTCGACGACCCAGGACGCCGAGATCGCGGTTGGGTACCGGCGGGGCATGACGACCGACCCGGCCGAAGCGATATCCGTATCCCCCGGACAGGGGCGGCCGGGCCAGCGGATCGCCAACGTCCTTGCCTGGTGGACCACGCCCGTTCTGGTGGTCGTCCCGGCGATGCTCGTGCGGGCCGGCCTGGTCGGCGACGGGCTGTGCCTGCTGGGGCTGTTCTCGCTCCTGCTTGGTGCCACTGCTCACCAGCGTCCGCGCCTGCGCCGGCGTCGACGGTCGCGGCACGATCTGCGCCACCAAGGCCGCCTCCGCCATTCCACGGTTGTGATGACCGGGCATGATTCCCACCGTGGGTGAGGAACATGAGGAAGAGGACCGTCGCGGACGGGCGCGGTACGCGCTGACGGATACGAAGCACGGCCAGGTCTGGGGTGTCTGCGCCGAGGTGGAGGGACTGTTCGGGGAGCCCCGGCGCGGCACGTACGAACTCTTCGGCTGGGTTCCTGAAGGAGACGAGGTACGTGGCTGGGCCGGCGGGCGGGTATGGCTGGTGCCGGAGGACGAGGACCTCGGGCCCTGGCTCCTCGAAGACGCGGAGAGCCTCGGTCGACACCCCGGGACGGACGGCCTGGTGCTCACCGGTCTCGACGACTGCGAGGGCCCGCCCGTCGGGCACCGGGGTTCCGTCCGACTGCACGACCAGCACCGATGGCTGGGCACCTGCCGGGAGTTCGCCCGTGTCCTGCCGCCCGAGCGGGTCGAACCCCCGCTGGTCCTGCGGGACCTCGTCCCGGGTGAGGCGCTGCGGCGAGCGCTGACGGCGGGGACCCGGCGGGCACTGGACCTGGGGGAGGCCGCCCTGGTGATACGGGACGACAGCGGCGAGCCGCTCGCCCGGCTGCTGCTGTGGACCAGGGTCGACGCGTACCACCCGTCCGCACCCGAGGCGGGCTTGATCGAGTTGGAGCTGGACGGCCGGTTCTTCACGCCCGTGCCCGAACATGCCCGGCCGCTCTGGGAGCAGTGGCTGGCCGGGCCGCCGGAGACACCCGGTGTGTGGGCCGGCCTCGACACCCGGCGGCGCGGGGCCTGGCTGGACGTCGTCCAGGAGCGGGCCTGCCGACGCCCGCGCCCCGACCAGCCGGCCGGTCAGGTGTACGAGCTCGACGGCCGGCACATCACCGACGTCCCGGGGCTCCATCTGGCCCTCGGCGAGGCCGTGAACGGGCCGGGCGGCTACTTCGGCGGCTGCCTGGCCGCCCTCGACGACTGCCTGCGCGGCAGGTTCGGCTACACCTCTCCGGGAAGGCTGCTCTGGCGGGACGCGGCAACCGCGCGCGAGCACCTGTCCCGCATCTTGGCGCCGGACGGACGGCCGTACGACCTGTTCGCCGGAGTGCTCGACACTCTGACCGGGGGCGGGATGCGCGTCGACTTGGCCTGATCGCTGACGGCGAGAGCGCGGGTCAGGCGCAGTGCAGCAGGGTCATGAAGCCGTAGTCCATGTGGAGTTGCTGGTGGCAGTGGAACAGGGACGGGCCCGGCTGGTCGGCGGTGAAGTCGAAGTCGAGGGTCTGGTAGCCGCCGAGCATGACGACGTCCTTGTGCAGACCGTGGGTCGGGGTCCCGGCGATGTGGGTGACTTCGAAGGTGTGGCGGTGCAGGTGCAGGGGGTGGATGTCGTCGGTCGCGTTGCGGAACCGCATCCGGCAGCGGCTGCCGCGGTCGATGTCCAGCACCGGCTTGTCGGTCTCCATGGAGAAGGGCACGCCGTCGAGGGTCCAGATGTTGAAGCCCTTGTCGGCGGCGTTGCGTTTCTCCACCAGCAGGTCGAAGGTGTGGTCGGGCCGCCGGGCGGTGGCACCCGCGCGGGCGAAGGTGCGGTAGTCCCAGGTGGATGTGCGCGGTGCGGTCCACTGCGGGGAGCCGCCTCGGCCGGCGTACTCCACCACGGTGCCCATGCCGTTCTTCCGGTCGTCGTCGGCCAGGTCCCCCAGTACCCACACACCCGGATGGTTCATCTCCACCAGGGCCGAGACGCGTTCGGCGGTGCCGATCCACAGCACCGGCACGTCGGCGCGGCGGGGTACCGGATTGCCGTCGAGGGCGACCACTTCGAAGGTGTGGCCGGGCAGGGCCAGACTGCGGATCTCGGTGGCGCTGGCGTTGAGGACGTGGAACAGCACGCGCTGCCCGGACTTGACCTTGATCGGCGGGCCGTGGCCCAGTTTGCGGCCGTTGACACTGAACGCGGTGTAGCCGACCTCGTAGCCGTGCGGCATCCCCCGGGCCAGTGAGCCGGCCATCGCCTTCTCACCCCTGCGCTTCAGGGCCGGCACCTCGGAGCCGGCCAGAAAGTTCTGGGCCATGTCCCCGCCCTGGCTGAAGGCGGGCCCGAACTCCTTCAGCACCAGGAAGACCTCCTGGTCGTAGGCGCCGGGGTGGGCCTTCGGCTCGATGTGGACCGGGCCTGCCTGACCGGTGTAGGTGCCCAGACTCAGGTCGTCATGTGCTGCCACATGAGTGTGGTAGAAGCGGAAACCGGCCGGTCCGGGCGTGAACGACAGGCGCCGCGTCCCGTGCGCGGGGATGTACGGGGTGCCCTCCTCCGCCGCCCCGTCCACTTCGGCGGGAACCCGCTGGCCGTGCCAGTGGAGCAGCTCGGGGGTGCCGGTGTCGTTGTGGACGTCGACCACGACCGGGCGGCCTTCGGTGAACCGCAGCAGCGGGCCGGGGAACTGTCCGTTGTACGTCGTGGTGGACACGATCGTGTCCGGCGCGAGCTCGACGAGCCCGGTCGCGATCCGCACCGTGTAGTCCGCCTTGCCCGGAGCATCGGGCAGGGCGGACGGCGCCGTGGAGGCGGAAGTCGGCCTTGCGGCGCCACCGGCCAGCAGAGCCAGGCCACCGAGCTTGAGGACGTCGCGACGGGTGATCTGCACGGTCTGCTTCCTTCCTGGTCAGGACCCGAGGAAGCCCCCAGCAGACATCGGGCCCGGATTCGCCCCTTTGTGGCCAGTGTCCGCCTCCATGGAAGTGCCGGGCGAGATCGAGAATCCGGGCCCCCTCCGTCCGGTCTCGCCTTCTGTGTCGCCCGAGCCGCTGCTCTCAGCTGGGGGCCGGGGGCTGTACGGAGTGTCACCGCACCGTCGGGCTTCGGCGTGCGCCGCGCCGCGCTCGGACCTCGGTGGGCCCGGCCCCGGATCGAATGATCCCGGGCCGGGCCCCCATGCGGCCGCAGCTCAGTCGAACGCGGCGGCGAACATGCCGGGCTCGTAGGAACCGCCCTGCTGGTGCACGATCACGGCGAGCCGGTTGGCCGCGTTGATCAGGGCGACCAGGGCGACCAGTGCGGCGATCTGGTCGTCGTCGTAGTGCTTGCGCACCTGGGCCCAGGTCTCGTCGGACACGCCCTGACAGGCGTCGGCGAGCCTGGTTCCCTCTTCGGCGAGCGCCAGGGCGGCCTGCTCGGCTTCGGTGAACACGGTGGACTC
This sequence comes from Streptomyces sp. NPDC001204, assembly GCF_053598035.1. NCBI lineage: Bacteria > Bacillati > Actinomycetota > Actinomycetes > Kitasatosporales > Streptomycetaceae > Streptomyces > Streptomyces sp. NPDC001204. The sequence goes on from NZ_JBSFJL010000020.1 coordinate 6,355, forward strand.
GCGCCAGACCGCGACGAGGTTGAGCCGTACGGCGGTTTCACCGGCGGCCGCCGCCTCCTTGGTGTGCATGTCGACGCACCAGCCGCAGCCGTTGATCTGGCTGGCGCGCAGCGCCACCAGCTCCTGCGTGGACCTCGGCAGTGGCGACTGCTGGACCACCAGGCCGGCGCCTGCGAACCGCTTGGCGAACTTGGCCCCGATCTCGTTCTCGAACAGGTTGAACCGAGCGTTCATGATGTCGTCCCCACTCGTCACTCGCTGGTTGTCGTGTTGCGCTGGACGAACACGAGATGCCGGCGACCCGCTCCTTGTGACGGAACGGCGATGTGACGTGCGCCACACATCCGCAGGTCATTGTCTGCCCGGCCCTGATCCTCCGGATCAACGGCGCGCTCGACACCGTCGTGGTCCTGCGCATCGAGGACGGCCTCGTCACCGGGCTCCATGCCGTGCGCAACCCCGAGAAGCTCTCCCGCATGCACCGGGAAACCCCCTGCCCACCGCTGAGCGAGCATGGGCGTGGGGCGGGGTGCGATGAGTTCTGGGCGCCGCGGGGGTCCAACGTTCATGACGAATCGGATCCTCCAGACTCCCGAAGCCGACCTCGCCTACGACGTCCACGGCCCGCTGCCGACCGCCGACGGACGCCCACCGCTGGTCATGATCGGCCAGCCCATGGACGCCGGCGGCTTCCGCACCCTGGCGTCGCACTTCCCCGACCGCACCGTGGTCACCTACGACCCGCGCGGTCTCGGCCGCAGCACCCGCAAGGACGGCCGGGTCGACCACGTGCCCGAGCATCAGGCCGCCGACGTGCACGCCGTGATCGAGGCGCTCGGAGCGGGCCCGGTCGAGATGTTCGCGAGCAGCGGCGGCGCCGTGACCGCGCTCGCCCTCGTGGCGGCGTACCCAGACGACGTGACCACCCTGGTGGCGCACGAGCCGCCGCTCATCCCGGTACTGCCCGACGCCGCGGCCGCCGAGCGTGCCCGGGCCGCCGTCCGGCAGGCGTACCAGGACAAGGGCTGGGGTGCCGGCATGGCGGCGTTCATCGCGATGACCTCGTGGCGGGGCGAGTTCACCGACGCGTACTTCGCCCAACCCGCCCCGGATCCGGCCGCGTTCGGGATGCCGACCGAGGACGACGGCTCCCGTGACGACCCGCTGCTCTCCGACCGGTCCTGGGCGGTCAGCGGCTACCGGCCCGACATCGACGCCCTGAACTCCGCGCCGACGCGGGTCCTGATCGCCGTCGGTGAGGAGACCCTCGACACCTTCACCGGACGCACCTCGGAGGCGGCGGCCGAACTGCTCGGCCGGCAGGCGACGGTGTTCCCCAGCCACCACGGTGGCTTCCTCGGCGACGAGTCCGGCTACGCCGGTAAGCCCGAGGCCTTCGCGCGCAGGCTGCGCGAGGTCCTCGACGACGCTCGCTGACGACCGTCCTCCCTCCCGGCCCGGTGCGACCGGCAACGGGCCGGGGTGAGGCTCCGGGTGTGGCCGCCGCGAAGAGCTCGGGGAAGACCCCTCAGAACTTGCCCGTCTGCCCCGCCGTTCGGTGCCCCAGCCGCCGGCTGAACTCCGCGCTGAAGCCGGCGGAGAGCGGCGGCCATCCCCAGAAGTCGAAAGCGAGGGCGCCCACCGCGAAACCGGAGTCCCACCGCCACTCGGTGACCGGGACCGAGGCACCGCAGGCGGAGCAGGGGACACCGCCCTCACCCGTGTCCTTCCAGGCGGCGATGCCGTCCCTGAACGTGCGCCAGACCTCCTCGTCGGCCTCGAACTCCTCGGGGTAGCCGATGATCACGGTCCTGGTCTCGCACCGAGGGCAGACGGCGTACTCCGCTTCGTCCACTCCCTGACCCCCGCAGTGGTGGTCGCGTCCGACGATCACGGCCACCGGGCCCGGCCGCCAGTCCGGGTCCGAGGAGTCGGCGACGGCCCGCGCCCAGTTCGGGCCCGGCACATGGCCCTCATCCACGTTCAGGCTGTACACCCCGTCGCCGGACGTCTCACGCGTGATCAGGCCCTCGGTGACCAGCCAATCGACCATCCGATCCGCGAGCGGCCCGGCCTCCTCGCCGGTCACCTCGACGTCGACGATCCGCTCGAAGAAATCCCCCATCGCCCCTCCACCCCTCTCGATCGTTGTCCGTCACTGTGCCACCACCCTCTGACAACGCCGCGCCACCGGCGCGGGCGCCGAAACCACCCCCGAGCGACCGGGGGACGGCGCCCAGCCGGGTGGCGCGGTCGGCGACGTCGAGGAGCTGTCGCTCCTCGTGGTGGCGGGCGACGAGCTGGAGACCGACAGGCGCTCCCTGGGCCGTGATCCCTGCCGGAAGGCTGAGCGCTGGATGACCGCTGAGGTTGAACGCCCAGGTCAGGGCGACGCTCATCCGTGCCCCTGGCCCGTCGTGGCCGTGCGGCGGGTGGGGTGTGGTGGGCGTGAGGACGAGGTCGGCTCGCTGGAAGCAGTCGCGCAGTCGCTCCTCGTTGGTGCTGACGACCCTGCTGACACCCTCGGTCGGGGAAGGCCGCCCCGCGCGAAGGGCCGTCCAGGCGGGGGCGGGGTCGGCGAGTGTCAGGCCGGAGTCTTCGGCCAGGGTGATCAGTCCGGCCTCGGCGAGGTTCTCCGCCGAGCGGCGGGCGACGGCCGCGACCGCCGGATCGGTGTCCGCGTATCCCAAAGTGGCCGACCAGACCGCTGGGAGCGGGTACGTGGAGCGGACGTCCGGCACCGGCGACCCGGTCACCGCGGCGAGATGGGCGAGGGCGTCCCGCGGGTCGCCCACCAGGACGCCAGGCGAGTTCAGACCCGCCCGATCACGGGCCGGGAGCAGGCCGTTGGTGGGCTTGAATCCGACGATGCCGCACCACGCGGCGGGGATGCGCACCGATCCGGCGCCGTCGGACCCACTGGCGAGGGGGACGAGTCCGGCGGCGACCGCGGCCGCCGAACCCGCGGACGAGCCGCCGGGCGACCACGCAGGATCGAGCGGGTTGAGGGTGGGACCCCGGTCCGTGTGCCCGTAGGTCTGCCAGCCGCGGCTGGTACGCGGCACCGAGGTCGCACCCACCGGCACGCATCCGGCTCCCACCAGCCGGGTGTTCTGGTGGGAGCCGGGGCCTTCGCTCGCCTTGACGCCGATCGGCACACCCGCGAGAGGCAGTACGGCGCCGCGGGCCAACCGGGCGTCGACGCCGGCCGCGTGCGCGAGCGCCCGCTCGGCCCAGACCTCGGTGAACGCGCGTACGCCATCGTCGACTTCGGCGATACGGGCCAGGGCGGCCTCGACGACGTCGACGGCCGTCATGTCGCCGTGCCGCACATGACGGGCGATGTCCAGGGCGGACAGATCCGCGTACTCGCCGGTGCCGATCACCTGCGTCCTCCCCTGCTCGGACTTGCTCAGAACCTCCACCGCGTATGGGTGTACACCCCGTCGTCCCGGCCGAAGCCGTACGCCGTTGCCGGAGACACCGCGAACACCACCGCGTCCCCCTTCCGGAACGCGTCCCCGATCCCGTGGAAGGTGCCCTCGGGGGAGGTGATGTGCGGCCCGTACTTGGCTTCGTACGCCGCGATCACCTCCTCCAGCAGCGCCGGATCGGCAACCTGTTCCGCCTTGCCCTCGACCACGAGGTCGAGCCCTTCGGTGAGCGAGTTTCCCCCGGTCGTCAGTGCGCAGTGCGCGTCATGAGCGAGGTTCCTCGCCTTCTGTTCCGCCGGGCCGGTGGAGAAGTACAGCACCCCGTCGTGCCAGGCGGCGATCACGGGAGTGACGTGCAGCCGGCCGTCGGGCCGCACCGTGGACACCCAGAAGATCTCGGCGGACTTCAGCAGCCGCTGGGCCTCGGTCCACTCGGTGGCGGCGACCTCCGTGGCACCCGGGCGGGGATTCAGAGCGGAGCTGTAGCGGGCGTCGAACTCGGTCGTGGGTTGCTTTGAGGTTCCCTGTGTCGGCATGGCGGATCTCCTTTCCCTCACCCATAACGACCGGCGGCCCGCGCCGAAATCATCGCTACTCGGCTGCGGGTGCCGCGTGGCTGCCTCATCGAGGTGGGCCGGGCGACGGGTCTGCTCGAGGGCGAGCCGGCGCGCGCCGACGCTTGACAGGAGTGGTGGCCGGGTGGACCCGCCGACGTGCGGCGCGCGACCGCGGCTGAGCCTCAGCCGGAAACGGGGCGGGCCGTGTGGGCCCGCAGTTGCGGGTCCGTCACCCCGCCCGGGCACGCGAGCGAGTCGATCGGCCACCGGGCGCACCGGGCACCGGCCCGGTACGCGCTCTCGTAGAAGGCGAGCACGGCGGCACGCGGGTCGTCCTCGGTGCGGACCTCGTCGTACGGCAGTACGGCCAGGTGACTGTCGATGCGGGCGACCCAGTGCGCCGCCGCGGGCTGGAGCGGCTCCTCGGCCAGGTGCGCCGGCTCGGGAGCGGTGTAGGAGTAGAACGCGGGCGCGGGGAAGGCGTCGTCGCCGAACCAGAAGCCGAAGCTGATCACCTCCCGGGAGTACGCCTCCCGGGTGACCGGGTCCACCTGCCGGGGCTGCTCGATGCGACGGTCGGAGAACCGGGTGTGCGCGATGTCGAAGGTGTGCCAGAAGTGGTGCACCGGGCTCACCTTCCCCGAGTACCCCGCGGCGAATTCCTCCAGCACCGACGCCACCTGGCTGAGCACCCGCCAGTAGCGGTTGGCCTGCGCGGGGTCGTACGTTGCGTGCTCGGTGTCCTCGGCGAACGGCCGGCCGGAGTCGGGCAGGTCGAAGGGCGTGGGCACGTTGAGCCGCACCCGGATGCCCAGCGCGGCCAGCGAGTCCATGACCGCGTCGTGGAAGGACGCGACGGACCGGCCGGCGAGCGGGAAGGAGCTCTCCCGGCCGTCCAGTGTCGAGACGATCAGCCGATGCGCGACGAAGTCGAAGTCCATCGTGAAGATCGGGTTGCCGTCGACCTGTCCCATCGGGCGCGTCGTGATACCGCGCCCCGTGAGGTGGAACGGGACGTTCCACCAGTGGTTGCGCCGGGTGCCGGCGGCGAGGCGGACCTTCCCGACGATCTGCGCGAAGCGGTGGAGCGTCTCTTTGGTGTCGCGCCACTCGGCGAGTGGGATCGGCGGGAACAGTTCCATGGTCATCACCCTTCCCATGCGGCCGACGCTCCTGAGGCCGGACCGGGACCTGGATGACCATGATGGCCACGCCGGGCCGGTGCGGCATCTCGGCAAGACCCCTCTCGACGTCGAGAGTCATCGCCCGGCGGGCGCGAGATCGTCGAGGAAGTCCCGAGTACGAGCCGCGCGGACCCGGACGGGATGCGCGGCGGCGGTGAGCATGGCCGTGTGCCCGCCCAGGGACTGGCCGGCCGGCACCGGCTGTCGCAACGCCGGCAGCCGGTGCCGGCGATGACATCGGTGGCGTACGCGGCACCAGGCCGCGCGGATCTCCCGTCGATCGTCTCAGGGGGTGGAGCGGCCATGCAGGACCAGTGCCCAGGCCAGGCAGCCGAACGCGCCCGTGGAGGTCACGGCGCGGACGATGTTCCAGGCGACCCAGCCGGACTCGAAGCGCTCCCTCACGGCGGCGAGGTCGCCGATGCGGTCCGGTGGGCCGGCCGCGGCCAACTCGTCGTTGAGTGGGACGTTGACCGCCGCGGTGACGACGAACATCGCCAGATACAGTGCCAGCGCGGCGATGACGAACACGAAGACCTTGCGATCGCCGCCGGACCACTGCGCGACGGCGGCCAGCGCGAGCGCGAGGATCGCCCCCAGGAAGCCCGTCATGAACCATCCGTTGAGGATCGCCTTGTTGATCTGCTGCATCGCGGTGACGAACGTGCGGTCGTCACCGCGGCGCAGACCGGGCATGACGGCGTAGGCGAAGGCCGCGAACAGACCGGCCATCAGGCCTGTGGCCAGGGTGGCCGCCAGCAGGGAAGGGGTGGCGAGTGCACTCACGTCATCTCCTCGTGTGGGTGACCGGTGCCGATGCCGACCGGATTCCGTTCGACGCTCGGCTCCCACTCCACGTGAAGTACTTTGCGGCACGCCCGCCGCTCGGACGCTCCGGTCCGCCGGTTCCTGCTCACTCATCCCCCGTTTCAGCACACCATCAGATCAATAGGCGGATCACTCTAGGGGGTGCTTCTGACGAGCGTCAGCAGATCACTTGTGTGGTCTGCTGGGTCGGAACACATGCTCGCGACGACCACCAGGCACCGCCCCTGACACGAAAACGGTGATCCGCCATGGCCCCACAGGTCAGCCACCCCGTCTTCGCCCGCTTCTACGCCCGTGTCGCCGGCCCCGGCCTGGAGAGGGCCGGCATCACGCGGTACCGGAAGCGCCTGGTGGCGGGTCTGTCCGGCCGGGTCATCGAGATCGGCGCGGGCAATGGACTCAACTTCCCGCACTATCCACCCGAGGTGAGACGCGTCCTGGCCGTCGAACCGGAGCCCCGGCTGCGCGCCCTGGCCGCGGAAACGGCCCGCACCGTGCCCGCGGAGGTGGAGGTCGCGGACGGCCGGGCCGAGCAACTGCCGGTGCCCGACGCCTCGTTCGACGCGGCCGTCGTATGCCTCACCCTGTGCTCGGTGGCAGACCAGGCAGCGGCACTGGCCGAGATCCACCGCGTCCTGCGGCCCGGAGGCCACCTGCGGTTCCTGGAGCACGTCCAGGCGGACACACCGGGTATGCGCCGCGTCCAGCGCGCGGTGGACGCGACCTTCTGGCCCCTGCTGTGCGGAGGCTGCCACACCGGCCGCGACACCCGGTCGGCCGTCATCGCGGCCGGGTTCACTCTCACGGAGGCGGAGAGGTTCGCCTTCCCTGAAACCCGCATCCCCCTGCCGTCCGCCGCTCACATCCTCGGCACGGCCGAGCGTCCCCGCGAGGATGAGCACTGAACATGCGCCGCCGCTCATCCGGTGTCGGGCAGGCGCCCGGGACAGCCCGAGAGATCGGCCTTCTGCCGGGCCCGTCGCGCGTTCTCCTCGCGGACCGAGGCCAGCCACCACCACCGTTCGATCTCGTCCGGAGTCAGGCTGGGGCACGCCAGCTGATGGGGGATGCGGCAGGCGGTGCCGGGTGAGGGTTCCTCCAGGCCGCCGTTCCACGCGGTGCCGTCGGTGTCGACGTGCCAGCGGTGGCCGCCGGGAACCAGGTGGGCGGGCACGATGTGCCGGGGTTCGAGCAGGACGTGGTACCCGGTGTACGTGGGGCGGCGTTCTCCCACCAGACCACAGTGCGGGCACAGGGGCGGAGCGGGCGGCTCGGGTCCCGTGGCGCCGTCGCGGGCGGCCTGGGCGCGGTCGACCTTCTCCCACGGCCGGTTGCCGGTGAGTTGTCGTGCGGTGCCATCACGGCCGACGGGCCCGCCCAACAGGGCGAAGGCCGCTTCGTGTGGATCCGGATCCCCCATGGTTCCGAGCGTGCGGCAGGGGATGGGAGCGGGGGTAGGGCGCGCTCCGGTCGCAAAGGGGGCAAACGGGCGGGGCACGCAGGCGCGGCCAGTGACCCCCCGCCGTCCCTGAGGGACACCACACCCGAGGCATCACCGCTGTCCGTTGCCCCGCCTGCGAGCGCGGTGGAGCACTGGCCGGATGCGGGCTCCGATCTGCCGCACGGGATGCCCGAGTGCGTCGCCCATCGTGGCCGGTTCATCGTCCGGTTCGGCGTACCACTCGGTGTCGATCGAGGCACCGCGGTGCGGGCGGCCGACGCGTTCCGGACTTGTCGGACCGGTGGCGAGACCCCATAGGCTGAGCCCCCGTCCGTACTGTCTGGGGGAGTTATGACCAGTAGGTTCACCGAGTTGGTCGTCGACTGTCACGATCCGGAGCGGCTCGCGGCTTTCTGGTGCGCGGTCCTGGACTTCAAGGTGATCGACCGGAGCGAGGGCAAGGTCGAGATCGGTTCCTGGGTACCGACCGTCGAGGAGGTCCGGGCCCGCCAGATGCCGCCGACCCTGATGTTCATCCGGGTGCCCGAGGGCAAGACCGTGAAGAACCGGCTCCACCTCGACGTCAGCCCGATCGACGGAAGTACCGACGACGAGGTGGCCAGGCTGCTCGGCCTTGGCGCCGCCAAGGTGGACGTGGACCAGGGCCCCGGCTGGAGCTGGGTGGTCATGGCCGACCCCGAGGGCAACGAGTTCGACGTCGTGCGCACCCTGGCACCGCCCAACCGGATGATCGATCCCAAGGGTTAGTGGTCGTAGGCGGTCAGTGAGCGCGGGACGGGCTGTCCGCTCTGGTCGTTGTGCCGGATGGCGGTGGTCAGCGTGAGGATGCGCTGCATGACGCGTTGCAGGCGCAGGCACCAGAAGAAGCGGCTGTGGCTGGCGCAGTAACCGCCGAGGGAGTCCAAGTCTGGCGTCACAACCGCACTTTGGACTCCCTCGCCTCATACGCGCAGCCGATCCCTTGGAATCGATCATCTAGGTCGCGGCCAGGGCTTCCGTCGGGGGCAGCCGCGCCGCGCGCAGGGCCGGGTAGAAGCCGGCCATGCCGCCGATGACCAGGGTCGCTCCGATGCCGCCGGCCATCGCCCAGGGAGGTACGACGGAGGGCCAGCCCTGGTAGGCGGCGTAGCCCACGGTGACCCCGATGCCCAGTGCCAGCCCGCCGACGCCGCCCAGGGCGGACAGCAGCAGGGACTCGCACAGGAACTGGGTGCGGATCTGACCGCGGGTGGCGCCCAGGGAACGCCTGAGACCGATCTCGGCGCGGCGTTCCAGCACCGAGATGACCATGGTGTTGGCGACACCGACCCCGCCGACGAGCAGGGCCACGGCGCCGAGGCCGAGGAGCAGGCCGCTGAGGGTGTCGTCGGTGGCCTGCTTGGCGGCGAGCGCGTCGGAGGGGCGGGAGACGGCTCGACCTGTCCCCGAAGGAGTTCGCCGTACTGGAGCTGCTGCTGGCCGCCCGCAGCGCCGTCGTGTCCGCGGAGGAACTCCTCGAACGCGCCTGGGACCACGCGGCCGACCCCTTCACCAACACCGTCAAGGTCACGATCAGCCGGCTCCGCCGCAAGCTGGGGGAACCGCCGGTGATCGAGACGGTGCCCCATGCCGGCTACCGCATCTGACTCCGTGGGCCGGGCGCCGCGCCGTATCCGCTGGACGGTCCGGCTGAGGCTGACCGCGCTCTACGGCGCGCTCTTCCTCGTCTCCGGTGCGGCCCTGCTCCTCAACCTACGTCCTCGTCGCGAGCTCCAGCACCCCACGCCTGTTCGTCTCCACCAGAGCCGGATCGAACGTCCTGTTCCAGGCGGTCGACCCCGACCTTCTGCGCCGGCTGATGGGCACGCGCGCCGCGGAGCAGCGCGAGGCGATGCTGCGGCAACTGCTCACCCAGTCGGCCATCGCTCTCGGACTGATGTCCACGGTCTCGGTGGGCCTGGGCTGGCTGATGGCCGGGCGGGCGCTGCGCCCGGTGCGGATCATGGCCGACAAGTCCCGCCGCATCTCCGAGCGCAACCTCCACGAACGCCTCGCCGTCACCGGCCCGGACGACCAGCTGAAGGACCTCGGTGACACCATCGACGATCTGCTGGGCCGCCTGGACACCGCGTTCGCCGCGCAGAAGCGCTTCGCGGCCAACGCCTCCCACGAGCTGCGCACCCCGCTCACCCTGCAACGGGCGATGATCGAGGTCGCGCTGGCCGACCCCGCGGCGGACGGCGACTCGCTGCGCCGCGTCTGCGAACGGGTCCTGGCCGCCGGCGAACACCAGGAACGCCTCATCGAGGCGCTGCTGATGCTCGCCCGCAGCGAACGCGGACTGGACCGGCGCGAGCCGTTCGACCTCGCCCGGGTCGCCGGAAGGGTCCTGCGCGACGGCGATCCGCGGGCGACGGACGTGGACACGGCTCTCGCACCGGCGCCGGCCTCGGGCGACCCCCGGCTGATGGAGCGCCTGGCCGCCAACCTGGTCGACAACGCCCTGCGGTACAACGTGCCCGGCGGCTGGGTGCGTGTGGTCACCGGAACCGCGCACGGGCGGCCGTTCCTGCGGGTGGTCAACAGCGGACCGGAGATCCCACCGGACCGTATCGGCACCCTGTTCCAGCCCTTCCAGCGTCTGGAGTCCCGGACCGGGAACCCGGACGGGCACGGCCTCGGGCTCTCCATCGTCTCCGCCGTCGCCGCAGTGCACGACGCCGACCTGGCCGCCGAGCCGGGCCCCCGGGGAGGGCTGTCCATCACGGTGGCGCTGCCCGTCGCCAGGAACTGAGGTACCCGGACCCGGACCCGGCGGTGGCTCAGTGGTAGTGGCGCAGAGACGGCCACAGCCTCGACCACGGCGCTGTCGTCCCCGAGCACAGGGCGACCGTGGCGTGCTGTTCCTCGTTGGGCACGCCGTGCCGGTTGTCGACCCGGGCGACCGGGCGGCAGCCGGTGAAGAACTGTTCGACGCCGGAAGCGTTTTGCTGCCGTACGAGGAGTACAGGGCCGTTCGCGGTGTCCGGTGGACGGCGCCAGTCGGCGTAGCTCATGTGCCCCGAGTAGGGCCGGGGCAGGCCGCGTTCGGGGCCGTAGCGGTCCAACGCGCCTGCCTCGCCGTAGTTCTGCGTGAAGACCACGGCACGCGCACGGTCCTCGGCCGGTACGGCGAGCCATGCCTCGCTGACCGTGTCCGCCAGGGCCTGCCAGCCGATCTGCTCGCCCTGCTCCTTGTTCATCGCCAGCGGGACGCCGAGCGCGCTCGGCGGCAGCATTGGCAGCGTCACCATCGCGTTGATCACCGCAGTCACCGCCACGGCGCCCGCCAGGAGCAGGGCGTGCGAACGGGATCGCAGCCAGTCGGCCAGCGGCTCGCAGCCCGCCACGAGCAGCACCACGAGAAGCGGGACCGCGTAGTACCCCTTGCCACCGAGCCCCAGCACCAGCAGACACATCAGCGGATACGCCACCGCGGCCGCCCGGGCCCAGCGCAGCGTCGGATCACGCCACAGCCGCAGCCAGCCGGTGACCCACACGGGCACGAACAACGGCGAGAGATAGACGAGTTGCTGCGGCAGGAACAACAGCCGGTTCTCCGCCCCGTCGTCCTGGCTGATCCCGCCGGCGACGGTCAACTGGGGCCAGCCGTGGTCGACTTGCCACCACAGACCGGGCGAGGCCACCACCAGGGCGACCAGCGCGCCCACCGGCAGCCACCCACTGCGCAGCACCCGCCGTGGCCCCACGGCCAGGATCGCCGCGAGCAGCACGACGACCAGCAGCGCCACCAGGTACTTGTTCAGCAGACCGACGCCGACGGCCGCGCCGAGGGCGAGCCACCACCGCCCGTCGCCGGTGCGGAGCAGCCGCAGCACCAGCAGGCAGATCATCAGCCAGGCGAGCAGATCGAAGGTGGCGGTGGAGAGCATGTGCCCGACGGCGAGCGCCTGAGCGCTCAGACCGGCGAGCCCGGCGGCCAGCGCCTGGGCCGGCCGCCGGCACCCCAACTCCCGTGCGACGAGGGCCGCCACGACGACGTAGGCGGCGAAGGCGAGGGCGGCCGGGACGCGCAGTCCGGCCGGCGTGTCGCCGAAGACGGTTCGGGCCGCGCGGGCCACCAGCGGAGTCAGCGGCGGCTGGTCCACGTATCCCCAGGCGGGATGGTCGCCCGCGGCGAGGAAGTACAACTCGTCGCGGTGATAGCCGTACCGCCCGGACAGCGCGGTCAGCACCGAGGCGAAGGCGACGGCCACCGACAGGACCGGAAGGGCGGCGAACGACGGTAGCGCGCGTTCCGGTTCCGACGTCATCAGACCCCCCTTGGCTCACGGTACTGAAGGGGGCCGTCACCGGTCGAGAGGCCCGTCGCGGTACACCTCACCGGGCCGGGGCCCGGCAGGGGAGAGGAGCCGGGTGACGGTGACGAAGGTGTAACCGCGTTCCTGGAGGCCGGAGATGATGCCGGGTATCGCGGCGACCGTGCCGTTGTAGCCGCGGTTGGCGGCGTCCACCCGGTCGTGCAGCAGGATGATCCCGCCGGGGCCGGTGCGGGCCAGGATCCGGCGGGTGATACGAGCGGAGTCGGTGGTCTCGTAGTCGGACGCGGTGGCGCTCCACAGGATCTGCGCCATGCCGAGCCGCCGGCAGATCGCTGCGACGGCCGGGCTCGTACGGCCCTGCGGCGGGCGCAGCAGGACGGGCCGGCGGCCGATGACCTTCGCCACGGCATCGCGGCCCCGGGTGATCTCCTCGCGCGCTTCGGCCGGGCCGATCCCGGTGAGGATCCGGTGGGACCAGGTGAGGGTCTCCACGTCGTGGCCTTCCGCGGCCATCCGCCGGACCGTTCCCGGGTATGCGACGACGTGGTGCCTGCCCAGGGTGAAGAAGGTGGCGCGCACGCGGTACCGGCGCAGGATGTCCAGGATCCGCGGGGTGCGGACGCCCGGCGAGTCGTCGAAGGTGAGCGCCACGCGTCTCGTCCTGCGGCAGTCGACGGACCCGCCAGGGCTCCGGGCGGCCCAGGTCCCGGCCCCGGTCGCCGCGCCGCTCGCCGACGGCACCCGCGTCATGGCTCCGGCCCGCGGCGCGAGGCTGCCGCCACCGCAGCCGCAAAGGGCCGGCGCCGCCGCGGTCACCAGTGCGGTCGGCGCGCGCCTCCGGTTCGCCGCCCCGGCCTCATTCCGCACACGCATTTGCACGCGGCGATCCCCGTCCGGCGGCGAAGGGTCCGATGGCGCAGGTCCCCGGGCCCGCTCGGGCCGGAAGACATCCCGACGGGATGGGCCGGCCATACGGGGAGCGTAGTCCGGGCATGCACCGCGGGCACCCGGAGCCGGATGCGGCGTGCTTCCGTCAGCGTTCCGCCGGTCGGTGACCGGCCTCATCCGCCGCCGTGGAGCGCTTCGTCCTGCTCGAGGCCCGCCCCGCCGAGAGTGAGCGGCTGTCGCGGCTGACCGAGCGCGAGCGTGAGGTGCCGGCCCTGGTCGCCCGGGGGCTGAGCAACGCGGACATCGCCGCGCGCCCCTTCCTCGGCGAGACGACCGTCAGGACACACCTCGGCCGCCCGCTGTCCAAGCTGGGTCTGCGGGACCGCGTCCACGCGGTCATCTTCACCTACGAGAGCGGCCTGGTCCGGGTGGGCGCCTGACTCGCGGCCGCCCGCTCAGGACCCCGGCCCACCGGAGCGGGGCGCACACTGGAGGCAGAAGGACGCGCGTCGTGAGCCGAACCGTGGAGGTCGCCATGAGCACCCTCGAAGAACACATCGACATCGGAGTCCCCATCGACAGCGCCTGGGACAGCCTTCACCGGGTGGAGAACTATCCCCGCTTCATGGACGGCGTGCGGGACGCCCGTGCGGAGGCCGGGGGCCGTGCCCAGTTGGACATCGAGGCGGGCGGACAGGCCCGGCAGATGGAAGCCGAGGTCTCCGACCGCGCCGGGGACCGCGTGATGGAGTGGCACACCACGGGAGCCCCGGAACTGAAGTGCTCCCTCAGCCTGCACCCCATCGACCAGGGAAACACCCGGATCCAGGCACGGCTGGAGTACGACCCCGACACCGTCCGGGAGGCATTCGGCGGCCCCAGGGGATTCGCCCAGGCCAACGCGATCGAACGGCACGTCCGCAGCGATCTGGAACACTTCCGGGAGTACGCCGAACACAGCCGGTGAGCCGCGGGAAGATCCAAGGAAGCCCCAAGGAAGACCCGTGAGCGAGCCGCGCCGTGGTCCTCAGGGCAGCAGGCGCTGTTCCTTGGCGACGGCCACGGCGCCCGCACGGGTGTCGACGCCGAGCTTGTCGTAGATGCGTCCCAGGTGCGTCTTGACGGTGGCCTCGCTCAGGAAGAGGGCCTTGGCGATGTCCCGGTTGGTCAGCCCGCGGGACAGCTGGCCGAGGATGTCGCGCTCGCGGTCGGTGAGTTTGGGGCGCGGGCTGCGCATGCGGGTCATGACCCGCTGGGCGACGGGAGCGGACAGGGCGGTGCGGCCGGCGGCGGCGCTGTGGATGGCCGTGAACAGCTCGTCGGGGCGCTCGGCCTTGAGCAGGTAGCCGGTGGCGCCCGCCTCGATGGCACGGGTGATGTCGGCGTCGGTGTCGTACGTGGTCAGGACCAGTACATGGACCGAGCCGCCGGAGTCGGCGGTGATACGGCGCGTGGCCTCGACACCGTCCATTCCGTCGCCGAGTTGCAGGTCCATGAGGACCACGTCGGGGCCGAGCTTCGCGGCGAGCGCGACGGCCTCCGCGCCGCTGTCCGCCTCGCCCACCACGTCGATTCCCGGGGCGCTGCCGAGCAGCGCGCGCAGCCCGGCGCGGACGACGGCGTGGTCGTCGCACAGGACGAGCCGTACGGTCGCCGGTTCGGTGTCTTCGCCGGGCCCGGTGGGTTCGGTGGGTTCGGTCCGGTTCATGGAGTGGGGACCTCCGCGGTAGTGGGACGGTGCGGGACGGCCGTGGAGACGACGGTGCCGTCACCGGGCGCGGACTCGATGGTGAGGGTGCCACCCAGCTGGCCGATCCTGGCCCGGATCGCGGGCAGGCCGTGCCCGCGGACCCCGACGGCGCGCTCGGGCAGCGCGGCGGTGTCGAAGCCGCGGCCGTTGTCGGCGATGTCCAGCCGGACCTGGTCCTCCAGGTGGGTGAGGGTGAGGGCGGCCCGGGTGGCGCCGGAGTGCTCCCGGACGTTGGCCAGGGCGCCCTGGGCGATGCGCAGCAGCGCGGACTGCACCCGGTCCGGCAGCCCGTACGGTCCCGGTGTGCCGTCGACGACACAGGTCACGGTGAGTTCGGGCGTGCTCTCGCGGGTGGCCAGGACCCGCAGGGCCGACTCCAGGCCGCCGCCCTCGGCGAGGTCGGCGGGCGCCAGGTCGTGCACGAACCGGCGAGCCTCGGCCAGGCTGGTCTCGGCGATCGACCCGGCGGTGCGCAGATGGGCGCGGGCCCGTGCCGGTTCCGTCTCCCACAGCCGGTCGGCGGCCTGGAGGAGCATCCGCTGGCTGGACAGGCTCTGCGCGAGGGTGTCGTGGATCTCCATGGCCAGCCGCTGGCGCTCGGCGAGAGTGCCCTCGCGGCGCTCGGTGGCGGCGAGTTCGCGGCGGGTGCGCACCAGGTCGCGGATCAGGGCGGCCTGCCGGGTCGACTGCCGGTCCATGTAGGTGAAGACCGCCGTCGCCAGGGCGGCGACGGCCGGGGGACCGATCACCAGGTCCACGTCGAGCCGGTCGGCCAGCCGCAGTTGCGCGACGACCACGAAGGCGGTGAAGAACGTCACCAGGGTGTACGCGGCGGGCGTCGGCAGCGTGCGCAGCGCGGTGTAGAACAGCGGCACCGCGCACCAGGCGAAGCTGGGCGCCAGGGCGACCAGCACGGCCCACACACCGACGAGCGCGCCCAGCCACAGCAGCCCGGTGAGGGGAGGCCGTCCGCGGCCCGCGGAGGCCGAGCCCGGGGCGGAGGGCGAATCCGTCCCGGGGACCGCCGCCGTGCCCGGGGCGGTCGCGCCGGCCGCGGCGACCGCCCTGCGGTGGCCGACGACGTACAGCAGGGCGAGGACGCCGGCCAGGGTCAGGACAGCCGGCACCTGGGGCTGGGCGTTGTGCCGCTGGACGTACCGGAACAGGGCGGAGCCGAGCAGCAGGAAGAACGCCAGGTGGATGACGAACGCGAGCCTGCGTGACTCGTTGTCGGCGGTGGCCGGGCCGGCCGGGGAAGGCCGGTTCCTGGACGGCATGGGCTGTTCCTCCCCGGCCGGGACGTACGGACATGGCTGCGGCTCGGCGGCGGGCAGGCCTCGGCGCGGCCTCGGCGGAAAGGTCCCGAGCTCGGCGAACACTGTCATTGTCGCCCGGGCGGCACGGCAGGGGGTCAACCGATCGGTTGACCCCGACGTCCGCCGTTCCACGCGCCGGGAGCAGCCGGTACGTCGAGGGTCGGGCGTGCCGAGCCGGTCGAGAGTGGAGGCACGGCGCAGGAAGCGCCGAGTCCTCCGACATCCGCTCAGGTACGGCCGATCCGGCGGTCCGGGTGCCGGGGAACGTGACATGACTGGAGAGGTATCCGTGATGCAGCACAAGGCCAAGAAGTTCTCCGCCCGCGCCAAGGCCATCACCTCCGTGGCGGCCGTGGCGGCGGTCGGTGCCGGTGTGGTCGGAGCGGTGTCCGCCTCCGCCGACACCGCGGCCACCGCTCCGGTCGCGGCCGTGGCCGCGGTGAAGACCAAGGCCACGACCACCAGCACCCACCTGACGGCCGACGCCGCCGCCGACGCCGCGCTGGCGGCGCTGAAGGCCGCGCAGAAGGAGGGCCAGCGGGTGACCGTCGCGGTGGTGGACCGCAACGGCAACACGATCGTCACCCTGCGCGGCGACGGTGCCGGACCCCAGTCCTACGACTCGGCGATCAAGAAGGCGTACACCGCCGTCTCCTGGAACGCGCCCACCTCCGAGCTGGTCAAGCGCCTGGACTCGGCACCGACCTTGAAGGACATCCCGGGCACGCTGTTCCTGGCGGGCGGCGCCCCGGTCGCGTACGACAACGCCCCGATCGCGGGCATCGGCGTCGCGGGCGCCCCGTCCGGCGACCTGGACGAGAAGTTCGCCCAGGCCGGTGTCGCGGCGATCAGCAACGGGCGCTGACCTCGTGCCGTAGCACCACCCGAGTGACCGGCGTCGCCGAGTGAGCGACGTCCCCGAACCGGTGGGCACTCGGCCACCGCGGCGCGCGGGGGCATTCGCCCCGCGCGCCGCGGGTTCCGGCTTCCCCTGCCCTCCCGACCCCTCGCCCACCACCCATTTCCGCTCCTCTGCTTTGCTTGTCGTGCTTGTCATCCTTGTCGCCGTCGTCGTCCCGTTGTCCGTCGCCACCCTGTGGAGGAGTTCCGTCGTGGCCAAGAAGTCGCTTTCCCCGACCGACCGCGCCCTGCTGGACGCCGCGCACCACGGTGACGCCGCCGCCGTCCGCGAGGCGCTGGCAGCCGGCGCCGACCGTGAGGCACGTGACGAGCAGGGCCGTACACCCCTGTTGCGAGCGGCCCTCGCCGACGAGGTGGAGGCGGCCCGGGTGCTGGTCGACGCGGGCGCCGACGTGAACGCGCAGGACGACCGCCTGGACAGCGCCTGGCTGGTCACCGGGGTCACCGGAAGCGTGGCGATGATGCGCGCACTGCTGCCCGGCGGGCCGGACCTGAAGCTGACCAACCGGTTCGGCGGGGTGTCGGTGATCCCGGCGAGCGAGCGCGGTCACGTGGCCTACGTACGGGCCGTACTGGCCGAGACCGGCATCGACGTCGACCACGTCAACCGGCTCGGCTGGACGGCGCTGCTGGAGGCGGTGATCCTCGGTGACGGCGGACGCACGCATCAGGAGGTCGTGGAGGTGCTGCTCGGGGCCGGCGCCGACCCGCTGCTGCCGGACGCCGACGGGACGACGGCCCGCGCCCACGCCGAACGCCGCGGCTTCCGCGGGATCGCGGCCCTGCTGCGCGAGGCCGAAGCACGGGCGGACTCGGACCACGGCACGGCCGGGCGGCGATGAGCGTGCATGCCGGTCACCGCGCCCGCACCGCGGTGGACGCGGTACGGGCGCGGTGACCGGACGCGCGCCGGGCATGGACACCCGGCCGCGCCGTCCAACCCCGCTGTCAGGAAGCGGCCGTGCCCGGCCGGCCGACGCGGAAGGCGCGGTGCAGTTCGCGCAGACGGTCGGTCAGGGCCGGTACGGGGCCCTGCACCGTCAGGCCGGGCACGATGTCCTGGATCGGCAGGCAGCGCACCGGGGACGGCGGTACGCCCAGTTCGGCCAGCCAGTCGGTCAACTGGGCGGCCGAGTGGGCGTAGACGATACGGCCGAGGCCGGCCCAGCCGTGGGCGGCCGCGCACATGGGGCAGTGCTCCCCGGAGGTGAAGACGGTGGCCTCCGCGCGCTGCCGCGCGGTGAGATGGGCGGTGGCCCAGCGGACCAGCTCGAACTCCGGATGCCGGGTGTTGTCGTCCAGACTGTGCACCCGGTTGCGGTCCTCCGCCAGGACCTGCCCGTCGGCACCGACCAGGACCGAGCCGAACGGCTCGTCCCCGGCCCGCACCGCCTCGGCGGCCAGCTCGACCGCGCGCTCCAGATGCCGCAGCTCGGCGGCGTTCGGTTCGATGAGGGACATGGCTGCTCCTCAGGCCGCGGTGGGGGCGCCGGGGACACTGCGCTCGCCGCCGTTGTGCTCCTGCCAGAGCTGGTAGACCTCGACCGCGGTGTCGCGCGGCTCGTAGCGCATCGGCAGCCGGCGCTCGTCCCAGTTCTTGGCGAACTCCTCGTAGAAGTTGTCCAGTTCGAAGTACTTGCGGTCGTCCACGTAGTGCGGCTCGTAGGCGTCCCGGGTGGTGAGGAAGACCACTTCGTCCGGTGAGCAGTAGTAGAGCGACCCCAGGCACATCGGGCACGGTTGGGCGAGCACGTAGATCGTGGCGCCGACGAGGTGCTCGGTGCCGAGCTTGGTGCACGCCTCGCGAATGGCGAGGATCTCGGCGTGCGCCGTGGGGTCGTTGGTCTGGGCGACCCGGTTAGGGCTCTCGGCCAGGATCTCGCCGTCCTTGACGATGACGGTCGCGAACGGGCGGCCGCCCTCGGCGACGTTGCGGCGGGCGATGTCGATGGTGCGCTGTGCGAAGTCCATCAAGGGTGTCCTTCCGTAGGAGGAGGAAGCCGGGGCGGACGGGCGGGCCCGCACCGCCCCGGAGCCGGTCCGATGGGTACGGATCAGAAGGGCTTGGTGGGCAGGTACTTGCCGTCCAGGGTGATCACCGCGCGCTCGCCGCCCTCGGGGTCGGCGACCTTCTTCACGTCCAGCTTGAAGTTGATCGCGGAGATGATGCCGTCACCGAACTGCTCGTGCACCAGGGCCTTGAGGGTGGTGCCGTACACCTGGAGCATCTCGTAGAAGCGGTAGATGGTCGGGTCGGTCGGGATGCCGCCGGGGATCGACCCCCGGGTCGGGATCGTCTGGAGCAGCGCGACCGCGTCGGCGTCCAGGCCGAGCAGCTCGCCGACGGCCTGGGCGGCCGGCTCGGGCAGGGCGTGCTGGCCGAGCACTGCGGCGGTGGTGAAGGCCACCGACAGGCCGGCCGCGTCCGCGATCTGCTGCCAGGTGAGGTCCTTGCGGATCTTGGCCTCGACGGCGGTGATGGCGATGGCCTGCCGGGCGGCGGGGTCGAACTGGGCGTGCGGCATGGGGGGTTCCTTTCAGGGATCAGGGTCAGGGGGTGGGGGACACCCTGGGGGACACCCGGTCGGTCCACTGCGACGTGGCAGGCCGGGGCGATGGGGGGCCGAGGGCCGTGGGCCGGACCGCCGTCAGGCGGCGGACGCGGTCGCCTGTGGTTCGGCGCCGACGTTCTCGACGCCCCCGGTGGCGATGTCGTAGACCCAGCCGTGCAGGGTGAGGGCGCCTTCGGTCAGACCGCGGGCGACCGAGGGGTGGGTGACCAGGTTCGCCAGCTGGGCGAGCACGTTCTGGCGCACCAGAGCGGCGACGTCGCCGCGGACGGCGGTACGGGCGCGGGAGGCGTCCGCGTGCCGCAGCCACTGGGCGACCGCGGGCACCCCGCGCAGGTCGTGGGCCTCGGCGAGGGCCGTCATGGCGCCGCAGCCGGAGTGCCCGCACACCACGATGTCGGACACGCCGAGGACGGCCACGGCGTACTCGATCGCCGCCGCCACGGCGTCGGGGCCCGGCGTGTGGGACGGGACGAGGTTGCCCGCGGTGCGGACGACGAACAGCTCGCCCGGTTCGCTGGCCGTGATCAGCTCCGGGACGACGCGGGCGTCGGAGCAGCCGATGAACAGCGTGTGCGGCGTGTGGTTCTCGGCGAGGTGGGCGAACAGGTCCGCCTTGGCGGGGTGGACGTCCCGCTGGAAACGCGTGACGCCCTGGGCGAGGTCGCGCATGAGTCACTCCCTTCGTTGGGTTCCGGCCTGCCGGACTCGGTGAATCCACCATGCATGACCTGGTCCTATAGAGTCCAAGACGCAGTACCCATGTCTCCCATTGCCCGTATCTATAATCGTTCTCATGGCTCTGGAACTGCGTCACCTGCGCTATCTGCTCGCCGTGGCCGAGCACGGCAGCTTCACCCGCGCCGCCGAAGACCTGCGCATCTCCCAGCCCACGCTTTCCCAGCAGGTCCGGCAACTGGAACGGACCGTGGGGGTACCGCTCCTCGACCGCAGCGGCCGCAGCGTGCGACTCACCGACGCGGGCGAGACGTACGCGCGCCACGCCCGCCGCGCCCTGCGGGACCTGGAGGCAGGCCGGCGTGCCCTCCAGGACGTCCAGGACCTGACTCGGGGCCACCTGCGCCTGGCCGCGACGCCGACGTTCACCTCCTATCTGGTGGGCCCCCTGGTCGCCGAAATGCACGCCCGCCATCCCGGCATCACCCTGGACGTCAAGGAGATGACCCAGGACCGTATCGAGTCGGCCCTGCTCGCCGACGACCTCGACCTCGGCATCGCCTTCTCCGGCTCCCACCTCCCCGGCGTCGTGGCGCAGACCCTGTTCACCGAGACCCTGAGCCTCGTCACCGGCGCCTCCGACCCCGAGGCGGGTCCGTCCCGGCCACTGCCGGTGGACGAGCTGAGCAATCAGCGACTCGCGCTGCTGAACGGCGACTTCGCCACCCGGAGCCATATCGACGCCCACTTCGCGACCCACAGGGTGCAGCCCCGCATCGTGGTGGAGGCCGACTCCGTCCAGGCCCTCGTCGAGATCGTGCGGCGCACCCCGATCGCCACCGTGCTTCCCGACGCCATCACCCACGACCACCCGCACCTGCGCCCCGTCCCCCTCGAACCCGCCCTGCCCGCACGCACCGTCACGCTGCTGCGGCGCGGCAGCAGCTACCAGAGCGCCGCCGCCCGCGCCTTCACCCGTCTCACCCAGGACCTCGTCCGGGCCCGCGGCTACACCGACGCCCCGCAGTGACGTCCGGGGCCCGGTGTCCCGTACCGCACAGGAGCGGCGGACCCGCTCCCCGCTCCGAAGCCCACCGACCGCCGCGGCATCGGCACCGAGGACGCCGGCCGGAACCCGCACACCTCGGACCGCCGGGCACCCGTTGCCCGAGGGTGGGGTACTCAGGCAGAACTGAGTAGGCGTACCGAGGCCGGGCCGTCCCCTCCGGCGTGATCCTTGGACCGCGGGAGATCCACGGGGGACCCCGCCACGGCAGTGAGGAGACGCACCATGACGGTGGCATTGCAGGGACCGGCCCGCTACGAGCGAGGGCGCGTCGCGGCGTGGCTCGCGGGCGGCTACGCGGCGACCATCGTCGGGTTGGCGCTCTGGATCGAGGCGCTCGTCCTGTTCGGCGACCCGGGGTTCTCGGGCGTCTGGCTCATCTGGGCGGCGCTGCCCCTCTCCGTCCCGATCACCGCACTGCCGGTCACGGGCGGGGCGTACCTCCTGCTCCTGACGGCAGGGGGTCTCGTCCAGGCCTGGGTGCTGTGGAGGGTGCTGCGGGGCAAACAAGTGAGGTGAGCCGAGGCGCGGTCGGACGCTACAGTCGAGCCCCCACCACAAGGGTGGGGGACCACGACAGCGAAAGGAGGGACAAGCCCATGATCGCCATGATCACCGCGCTTGAGTCCTCCCGGGGCGCGGACCAGCTCTGACCCCGGAGCGGACGGGCGCCTTCACCGGAGCGTGCCTTGACCGTGCATCAGAACGACCTGACCATGCGTCCGATCAGCGGACGCGAAGAACTCGACCTTTTCTGCCGACTGCCCTACAACCTCAACGAGGAACTGGCGGACGACCTCGCCGCCGGCCGCCGACGTCCGGAATGGATGTGGGTCGCCGTGCACGGCGACCGCCTGCTGGCCAGGGCGGCCTGGTGGAGCCGTTCAGGCGGCGACGCACCACTGATCCTGGACGTCCTCGACATCGACGACAGCATCCCGGGCCCCGATCGTGTGGACACCGGGGTGCGACTTCTGCGCACCGCGATGGCGGCCACCCTCCCGGACGGGTCGCGTCCCCCCGAGTACAGCCGCTTCATCCCGCCTGACTGGCGTGAAAAGGCGCTGACCAGGCAGGTCATCGAGGAGCGCATGACGGTCCTGGAACGCACCGGTGCGCGGCTCTTCGTCGAACGACTGCGCCTGGAATGGCGTCCCGGATCGCCCGTTCCCGGGCCCGGCGGCCGCCTCGCGTTCCGACCCGTCCACGACGCCGGGGAACTCGTCGCCCTGATGACCTCGGTCCTGGACGGGACGCTGGACGCACACGGCCGGGACGACCTGACCCGGATGTCCGCCCACGAAGCGGCCGTCAAGCACTACGAGGACGAACTCGCCCGCTACACCAGCCCGCGGGACTGGTGGCGCGTCGCGACCCTGCCCCACGGAGAGCCGGTGGGATTCGTCGTCCCGGCCCACAACGGCTACAACCCCATCCTCGCCTACATCGCGGTCCTGCCCGCCCACCGCGGCAACGGCTACATCGACGACATCCTCGCCGAGGGCACCCGTGTGCTCGCCGAGCAGGACGTCCCCCGCATCCGGGCGTCCACCGACCTCGGCAACACCCCCATGGCGCAGGCCTTCCACCGCGCCGGCTACGTCAATTTCGAACGCGAGATCAACATGACCTGGAGCTGACCTGGGCGGGGGCACCTACGAGGGTGCCCCCGCCCCACTCGTCCAGCTCACTCAGCCGATGGAGACGACATGCGCCCAGCGCGGCGGGGCCTCCGGGACGTAGGCGGGATTCTCCTCGTTCACGGCGCGGGCGGGACGGGGGAAGAGACCTACGACGGTACGGCAGGGCGGCTGCGCGGAGGGCCACGGCGTCTGGCCATCCGTCAGGGCGACGATCACGTCCGGGCGGGGCCGGGAGCGCAGCGCCCGCGCGAAACCGGAGCGCAGATCCGTTCCCCCGCCGCCGATCAGTTCCACGTTCTCGGCGCGGCGGAGCGGGACGGCGATCCCCGCCGCCGCGTCGCAAGAAATCACCGAGACCAGATCGCGCCGTCCGCTCACCGCCCGTGAGATCGCCGCCACCTCCAGCAGCGCGCTGCCCAACTCGGCGTCGCTCACCGACCGGGAGGTGTCGATCACGACGCAGACCCGGGGCGGCGTACGGCGCAGGCTCGGCAGCAGCACCCCGGGGACGGCGGCCGAGCGCCGGGACGGACGCCGGTAGCTGTGGTTCTCGCCCACCCCCGGCGCACCCGCCGCCGAGCGGACCGCCGCCCCCAGCAACTGCCGCCACGGCTGCGGCGGATGGAACGCCTCGTCCGCCCACCGGCGCCACCCGTCCGGCGCGTTGCCGGGCCGGCCCCTGATCCCCTCCGCGACCCGGAAGCGGACCGCGTCCCGCTGCTGCCTGCTCAGTCCGTGCGCTCCGTCGGGTCCCAGCTCCCACGGCCGGGCTTGCCCGTCGGCGCCACTGCCGCAGTCCAGCCAGGCGAGGTCCGCGGTGAGCCCGGACATCGACGCCGTCCGCAGGTACTCCTCCATCAGCAGCCCGTCGGGCAGTCGCAGCAGCGACGGCAGCACCGCCCCGGCGGGCAGGGGCAGACCGTCACCGTAGATGTCGTCGTTGATCTCGAAGTCGGCGGCGATGTTCCGCCGCAGCCTTCCCCAGCCTTCGGCCGGGGGGACCCCCGTCTCGCTTCGCTCGCGCGGCCCGTGCTCCTCGTGCTCCCGCGCGTACCGCTCGCCCCGCCCGTGGTGGTCCCGCAGCAGATGGGAGACCTCGTGCACCCAGACGCCCGCCAGCTCCTCCACCGGGGTGCGCGCCACGAAGCCGGGGGAGACGTAGCAGCGCCAGTGCGCGTCCACCGCCATCGTCGGCACCGACCGGTCCTCCACCACGTGCAGCGCGAAGAGCGCGGCGGCCAGGTAGGGGCGGACCTTCACCGCGTGCAGCCGGGCGGCCAGCAACTTCTCCATGTCCAGCGGGAGTCCGGTCCGGCCGGCCCGACCGCCGGAGCCGGCCGGCGGCTCCGGCACGGTGGCCCGCACGGGGCGCGGCGGCGCGGGCCGGGACATCGGGAGCGGCCGTGGGCGCGGCGCCGGGCGCTTCGCGGCCCCCGTCATCGGCTCGCCCCCGCCGCACGCCCGGCGTCGGCCGGCGTCGCGACCCGTCCCACCGACCGGTCGGCCCGCCGGGCGAGACCGACCACCCCGGCCAGCCGCTCCACGGCCTCCGGTACCTCCCAGTCGTCGCGCCGGGTGCGTGCTCGGGCGGCAGGACCTGCGGAGGCCATGCAGTTGTTCGTCACCATAGTGCCCGGTGCGGCAGGGGAGGTGTCTGACCGTTGCTGATCAGACACCTCATCCTTGCATGCCCGGCCGGGTGCGAGCCCTCTACTGCTGCAGTACTGCCTTCATGACGCTGCGGGCGATGGGAGCGCCGAGTCGGCCGCCGGAGATGTCCTGGCGGGAGATGTCCATGTCGGTGGGGTCGATGAACACGGCGACGGCGACCGAGGCGCCGTCTGGCCTTTTGCCGTAGGAGACGAACCAGCCGTAAGGCACTTCATCGGCGACGTTCACGCCTCGCTGCGCGGTGCCCGTCTTGCCGCCGACAACGATGCCGTCGATCAGCGCGCGCTGGGCGCTGCCTTCTTTGGCAGTGTGCTCCATCATCTGCTGCACCTTCTGGGCGGTGGCGGCGGAGACGGCCTGGCTCATGACGGCCGGCTCAACCTTCTCCAGGGTGCTCAGGTCGGGTCCGCGGATCTCGTCGACGATGTAGGGCTGCATGAGTTTGCCGTCGTTGGCCAGGGCCGCAGTGACCATGGCCATCTGCATGGGGGTGCTGGTGAGGCTGCCTTGCCCCATGCCGGTCAGAGCGGTTCCTGGCTTGTCCAGGTCCTGCGGATAAATACTCTTCGTGGCGCGCAGGTCTCCGAAGTCCGTCGAGTAAACGTCCTCATTGAACCCGAATTTCTCCGCCGTCTCGCGCATTCGGTCCGCCCCCAGCTTGGCGGCGGCGTCGAGGAAGACGTTGTTGCAGGAGTACTGCATGGCGGTCTTCATGGAAGCCTTGCTGCAGACCGCGTCGCCGGCCTCGCTGCCGATCCGGTTCGTCGACTGGGGCAGCTTGTAGGGGGATTCCGCCTCGCTCGGGGCGTCGATGTCAGTGACCACGCCGTGCTCAAGGGCCGCGGCGGCCGTGAGGATCTTGAACGTGGATCCGGGCGGATAGGTTTCCCGCAGCGGCCGGTTCGCCAGCGGCTTGCGCTTGTCCTTGTCCAGAGCCACGAACCTATCGGACTCCTTGAAGGTGTTGCCCGCGAACACCGACGGATCGTAGGACGGCGCCGATGCCAGGGCCAGCACCTTCCCGGTCTTCGGATCCAGAGCGACCACAGCCCCCCGTGCACCCTTCAGACCAGTCAGCCCCTCATAGGCCGCCTTCTGCGCCCGCGGGTCGATCGTGGTCACCACGGCCCCTGTGCCACGGTCCTTGCCCGTCGCCACGTCCAAGAAGTGCTGGAACGCCAGACGGTCGTCCTGCCCTGACAGGATGCCGTCATAAGTCTTCTCCAGCAGCGACATGCCCTGCGCCTGCGACGCGAAGCCGGTCACCGGCGCGTACATCGGTCCATTGACGTAGGTGCGCTTGTATTTGAGCTCCCTGCCCGCGACCGCCTCGGACCCGGTCACCGCCTTGCCACCGACAATGATGTCACCCCGCGGAGAGGCGAACCGTTCGATCAGCACGCGGCGATTATTCGTGTCCGACGCCAGCTCCTCAGCGTGCACGTACTGCAGCCAGTTCGCCCGTATCAGCAAGGCCAGCATCAGCAGGCCGCAGAAGACAGCAACCGCCCGCAAAGGCCGGTTCATGGCCGGCCTCCAGCTGCGAGTCCCGGCAACGTGGCCGTAGTCAACTGAGCAGATCTCAACTGGAGTCTGATGGATATGAGGATAGGTAGCGCCATGCGAGCACCATAGCCCCACAACTCGCACGTGAGTTCGGGCTCCCCTGTCGCTTCCCGCGGGGCGCCGACCAGGGCTGATGTACGCAACGCGCCGTACCCCGGCTACCACGGACTTCACCACGTTGCCAGACCAACTGGTCGACGGCCACGGCAGGTTGGAAAAGGCTCAGTGTCTAACTGGGTGACGAAGCAGGCGGACAGCGGCGGACCGGCGCGGACGCCTGCGCACCATCACACCAGGCGAGAGGAACTCCGGCCCGAGGTTGGACGCCCAGCCAAGTTGCTTCGGGACGAAGCGGTCGCTCCGTTGAGGTGCGCGGCATGACCGACAACGCCCCGGCCTGTCCCGAGTGCGGCCAGCCCATGAAGTTCGGTGGCTACGTCCTGGCCGAGCGGGAGGACGATGGCCGGCGGACCTGCCGGGCGCTGTGGAGGTGTGCCGGTCGGCATGTCTGGTGGCGCTGGGCCGACCGGCCGGAGGAGCCTTTGGAGACCTGCCCGGTGCCGGAGCTGTTCCGCTGACATTCAACGCTGACATCAACGACCCCGGACGGCGGCGACACACAGCAGCCACGTATGGCACCGGTTCACGAGGCGAGCCCCGACCAGGCCAAGGGAAGATCGAACTCCTAAAGCGGGTGTCGCAGGTTCTCCTCCCGCTCCCGTGACAAGTGGCCCCCTTCGTTCAGCACCGAACACTAGGGCACCGCCCTGACCAGCTCACTCGACCCATCGGACAGGCCCTAGAGGTCGAGGACGACTTCGGTGGTCGGGCTGCTGCAACAGACGAGGACGGTGCCGGCTTCGGGGAGTTCGAGGGGCGGGGTGGTGTAGGTGACGTCGCCCGCCATGAGGTGGGTGACGCAGGTGTGGCAGACGCCGGTGCGGCAGGACCAGCGGGTGGGGATGTCGCAGGCTTCGGCGAGGTCGAGCAGTGAGGCGTGGGACGGTGACCACGGGGTGCTGACGCCGCTGCGGGCGAAGGTGATGAGGGGGCCGGTGCCCTTGGGGCCGGGCGGCTGGTGCGGCCGGACGGCGGCGGTGGGCGTGACGCCGGGGTTGATGGCGGGAAGGGCGCTGAACTGTTCCGTGTGGATCCGCTCCGCGCGCAGGCCGTGATCCCGCAGGTAACCGCCGAGGTCCTCCATGAAGGCGGTGGGCCCGCAGAGGTAGGCGTCCGCGTCGGTGGGGATGTCCAGGGCCGTGAGCGCCGGGGCGGTCGGGCGGCCCCGGGTGATGTGGCACTCGCCCGGGGGCGGGGCTTCGGAGGTGTAGTAGATGTGCTCGTGGGCGTCGGGGAGTTGTGCCAGGAGGGCGTGGGACTCGTCCGCGAACGCATGGTGGACGCGGTCGTGCGCGGTGTGGATCCACCAGACGGGGCGGGGGTCCCGTGCGGAGGCGAGCCGGTGGAGCATGGCGAGCACGGGAGTCGCGCCGATCCCCGCGGAGATGAGGGCGATAGGGCGGGTGCCCGCTTCGAGTACGAACGTTCCTCGGGGACTTGCTATGTCCACGAGGTCCCCGGGGCGCAGCGTGGCACGGATGTAGCCGCTGACCTTCCCGCGGGATTCGTGCTTGACGCTGATGCGGTAGGTGTGGGCGGTGGGAGCGGAGGACAGGGAGTAGCTGCGCACCGTGGGGACGGTGTCGCCGACGGCGAGCCGGATCGAGAGGTACTGGCCGGGGCGGGCCTCGGGCAGGGGTGTGCCGTCGGCGCTGTCGAGATAGACCGACGAGACGTCGGGGGTCTCGGGGACGATGCGGGCGACGCGCATGGCCCTGAAACCCGGCCACCCCGGCTCTTGCCTGGACTGCTTGGTGCTCGCGCGTTCGCCCGGCCATCCGGGTTCCTGTGTAGGCTGCTGGGCGGCGGCGAGTTCGCGGAAGGACTGCTGCCATCCGGGGCTCAGGGCGGGGATGTTCAGCGCTTTGCGCAGCTTCGCGGGGTCGCGGTCGGGGAGGTAGAGCAGCGCGTCGGTGTCGGCGACGCTGAGTTCCTCGGGACCCTTGCGGGTGAGGGTGATCTCGTCGCCGGCCTGGACGTGCCCCTCGGTGAGCACGCGCAGGTAGAAGCCGGGGCGGTGGTGGGCGACCAGCAGGGACGCCATGGTGGGCTCGCCGAGGCGCATGCCGACGCGGTAGCAGGTGACGCGGGGCTGGGTGACCTCGAATTCGGCCTCGCCGATGCGGTACCGGTCGCCGATGCGCACTTCGTCGTCGGGCAGTCCGTCGACGGTGAAGTTCTCCCCGAACATCCCGAAGGCCAGGTCGTCGCGCCCGAGCTGCTTTCGCCAGTACCGGTAGGACTCCGACTGGTAGACGAGGACGGCACGGATCTCGCCGCCGTGCCCGGCCAGATCTCCTTGGCCGTCTCCGTCGACGTTGAGCCTTCGGACCATGCGGGGACCCTGGACGGGGGTCTTCCAGGCTCCGGTGTGGACGGTCCTTCCCTGCCATGAGACGTCGGTGGGCATCCCCACGTTGACGGACAGCAGCGTCGCCATCGCGGACCTCCTGCGGGGTGGTCGGCCGGGGCGGCCGGAGCAGCCCCTCATGGCGCTGTGATCTGTGCGCTGGGATCGATCCTAGTTCTTGGGCCGGCAGGGGGCGCGTTCGTCCGCGGTGACGGGGCGCGTTCGTCCGCGGTGGACGGCGAAGCACACAGCCAAAGACAAAGGCAAGGAGCACCCACTCCTTGCCACTTTCAACCTATAGCGCACCAGGGGCCTTGCGGCAAGACCCGGGTCGTGCCGCAGAATCTCCACTCGAAGCCAGAACCTGCGGAAACAAGTGATTCGCGAAGTGTGAGTGCTTTGCCGGCATGCGGGTGTGCGCGCCGCCGGGCCGCGCGGGGCGGCCGGCCGGCGGAAATCCCATCTCCTTGAACGGGCGTTTTGATGATTGACGTGATCGTGGTCGGCGGCGGACCCACCGGCTTGATGCTGGCCGGCGAGTTGCGGCTGCACGGTGTACACGTGGTCGTGCTGGAGAAGCTGACCGAGCCGAGCGGGCAGTCCCGCGGGCGCGGCCTGCACACGCGCAGCGTCGAGATGATGGACCAGCGCGGTCTGCTGGACCGGTTCCTCGCGGTCAGTGAGAAGTTCCAGTCCGGCGGTTTCTTCGGCGGCATCCACAAGCCGTGGCCGGACCGGCTGGACACGGCACACCCGTACGGCCTCGCCGTCCCGCAGCCGGTCACCGAGCGGCTGCTCAACGAGCACGCCCTCGAACTCGGTGCCGAGATCCGGCGCGGACACGAAGTGGTCGGGCTGAGCCAGGACGAGGACGCGGTGACCGTCGGACTGGCCGACGGCACGCACCTGCGCTCGCGCTACCTCGTCGGCTGCGACGGCGGACGCAGTACCGTGCGCAAACTGCTCGGCGTCGGCTTCCCCGGCGAGCCCGCCAAGATCGAGACTCTGCTGGGCGACATGGAGGTGACCGAGGATCCGGCGACGGTCGCCGCCGTCGTCACGGAGGTCCGCAAGACACAACTGCGGTTCGGTGCCATTCCCGATGTGGACGGGCAGGCGGGGGTGTACCGCATCGGCGTGCCCGCGGACGGCGTGGCCGAGGACCGCGCGACCGCGCCGACCCTCGAAGAGTTCAAGAAGCGGCTCCGGGCGGTCGCGGGCACCGACTTCGGGGCGCACTCGCCGCGCTGGCTGTCCCGGTTCGGCGACGCCACGCGGCAGGCCGAGCGCTACCGGGTGGGCCGGGTACTGCTGGCCGGCGACGCGGCGCACATCCACCCGCCGACCGGCGGGCAGGGGCTCAACCTCGGCGTGCAGGACGCGTTCAACCTGGGCTGGAAGCTGGCCGCCGAGGTCAACGGCTGGGCGCCGGAAGGACTGTTGGACAGTTACCACGCCGAACGGCACCCGGTCGGCGCCCGGGTGCTGGACAACACCCGCGCGCAGATGACCCTGCTGGGGACCGATCCGGGTGCGACCGCGCTGCGGGAGCTGTTCTCGAAGCTGATGGACTTCGAGGAGGTGAACCGGTACGTGACCGGGATCATCACCGCGGTCGAGGTCCGCTACGACTTGGGTGAGGGCCACGAACTGCTCGGCCGGCGGCTGCGGGACGTGCGGCTGAAGCGGGGGCGCCTCTACGACCTGATGCACGGTGGACGAGGGCTGCTGCTCGACCGGACCGGCCATCTTTCGGTGGCCGGTTGGGCGGACCGGGTCGATCATGTCGTGGACGTTTGCGAGGAGTTGGACGCGCCCGCGGTACTGATGCGGCCCGACGGCCATGTGGTGTGGGTCGGTGAGGAGCAGCGGGATCTGCTCCGCCGGCTGCCCAAGTGGTTCGGCGCGGCCGCCGTTTGAGCGGCGCGCGCTGACACGATGGCGCTGATCCTGGAGGCAAGGGGGACGACGCCCGAGCCGTCGTCCCCCCGCCTGATGCCACCTGGCCGGGCGTGGCAGTCGCCCACCGGTCTTCAGCGCAGGGTGAGCGGCGTCTCGGATTCGACGCGGGACAGCTTCTCCGGGTTGCGGACGTAATAGAGGCCGGTGATGCGGGCGTCCTCGACACGGGCGGCCATGATGCCGTCGATCTCGCCGTCCAGGCGTACGAAGAGCGCCGGGCCGCCGTTGACCAGCGTGGGCTCGATGGTGAGCGTGCCCCGGACCTTGCCGGCGCCGCCGACGAACATGCGGACCACCTTCTCGGCGCCGACGACCGGCCGCAGCGCGGCGTGCTTGACGCCGCCGCCGTCGCTCATCAGGACGACCTCGGGCGCGAGCACGTCGAGGAGTCCCTGCAGGTCCCCGGTCTCGAACGCGCGCTGGAACGACTCCAGGGCCGCTCGGGTCTCGCCGGGGGAGACCACCTTGCGCGGGCGGCGGGCGTCCACGTGCCGGCGAGCGCGGTGCGCGATCTGGCGGACGGCCGCGGGGCTCTTGTCGACGGCCGCCGCGATCTCGTCGTAGCCGACCTCGAAGACCTCGCGCAGTACGAAGACGGCGCGCTCCGTCGGCGACAGCGTCTCGAGGACCAGCATCAGCGCCATCGACACGCTCTCGGCGAGTTCGACGTCCTGGGCCACGTCCGGCGCGGTGAGCAGCGGCTCGGGCAGCCAGGGGCCGACGTACGCCTCCTTGCGGCGCTTCATCGCGCGCAGCCGGTTGAGCGACTGCCGGGTGGTGATCCGGACCAGATAGGCGCGTTGGTCGCGCACCTGCGCCAAGTCGACCTCGACCCACCGCAGCCAGGTCTCCTGGAGGACGTCCTCGGCGTCGGCAGCCGATCCGAGCATCTCGTAGGCGACGGTGAAGAGCAGGTTGCGGTGGGCGATGAACGCTTCGGTCGCGAGGTCGGTGGCGTGGTCGCTCATGCGTCGACCCTCTCCTTCGCGGACGGCCTTGTCACGGGGGCATTCAAGCGTGCGTGCACAGCACGGTCCCTTTCGTCGGTGGCCGTACGATCCGGCCGGCCTGTTCGGTGCCCACACGTGCCTGGCTAGGCTGCCCGTGCGCCGGTGGCCGGCGCCTCGCCGCGCCGGCCCTCCAGCAGCTCCCGGCGCTTGGCGCCTCCCGAGACGCGGTGCAGGCCGTACGAACCGGGCTTGCGCGCCTCGTCGGCCAGGTGCTTGACGATGCCCCTGCACACGAACTCCTTGACCTTCGCGCCGGCGCGACCGCCGATGTGGAACCACAGCGCGACATCGTGCCTGTGGGCGAACTGGAAGATGCCTGCGCGTCGGCCCAGGCTGACGCACTGGCCGGCGAACACCTGGTTGAGGGCCGAGGGCCGCTCGCCCGTGATCCGGCTGAGCACCGTGTCGGCGGCCCGCGCGCCCAGAGGAATCGCGGCCTGGCAGCTCATCCGCAACGGCAGGTCCGACGGTGCCGCCGAGTCCCCGGCCGCGACGACACGCTCGTCGTCCACGCTCGTCAGCGTCTCGTCCGTGAGCAGGCGGCCCAGGGCGTCGGTGCTCAGCCCACTGCGCGCGGCCAGGTCCGGCACGCCGAAGCCGGCGGTCCAGACGGTCACCCGGCTCGGCAGCTCGCGGCCGTCACCGAGCTGTACGGCATCGCGGGTCACCGCCGTCACCTCCGTGCCGGGACCGTCGAGCACGGTCACGCCCAGCGCCGCCAGCCGCCCCGCCACCGAGCGTCGGCCCCGGGGGTGCAGGTACGGGCCGAGCACCCCACCGCAGACCAGGGTCACGGTGCGGCCGGCCTCCGCCAGCTCGGCGGCGGTCTCGATGCCGGTGGGACCCGCTCCGACGACCGTCACGGTGTCCGTCGCGGTGGCGGCGTCGACGATCGGCCGCAGCCGCTGCGCCTCCTCCAGGGTGGCGATCGGGTGGGCGAACTCGGCCGCACCGGGCACGCGCGGGTCGGCGCTGCCACTGCCCACCGCGTAGATCAGGTAGTCGTAGCCGACCGCGCCGCCCGACGCCAGCGTCACG
The DNA here is from genome assembly GCF_053598035.1 of Streptomyces sp. NPDC001204. NCBI lineage: Bacteria > Bacillati > Actinomycetota > Actinomycetes > Kitasatosporales > Streptomycetaceae > Streptomyces > Streptomyces sp. NPDC001204. The sequence goes on from NZ_JBSFJL010000020.1 coordinate 38,670, forward strand.
CGGCGCGTGGCCGCGTCGATCCGTGTCGCGGAGCCGACCACCAGCCGGACGCCGTCGGCCAGGACGTCCCGGTAGTCGACGACGGCGTCGTCGGTCCCGCCCACCAGCTGGTGCAGGCGGATCCGATGGACGAAAGTGGGGCGCGGGTTGATCAGCGTCACCGTCACGTCGTCGCGCAGCGTCAGGCGGTTGGCGGCCATGACGCCGGCGTATCCGCCACCGATCACGACGACGTCCGTGTTCTCCACCATGGTGTCTCCTCCGTTTCCAGGGGTTCGGCCTCAAGACACCGCGTGAGGGACCGCTGTGACAGCATGTGAGGCGAATCACTGCGCGGACGTGGGACCGCTCCGGGACACGCGAGAGAAGCCGCGGACGGGCGGCAGGCGGCAGGCGTCGGGATCCGAGCCGCTCGGCACGCGGGCGAGCAGGTGTTACTCGGTGGCGGCGTCGCGGGTGCGCTGGTAGTGGCGCCGTGCCTTCATACGGTTGCCGCAGACGGCCATCGAGCACCAGCGGGCCTTGTTGGTCTTGCTGCGGTCGATGAGGAAGCGCCGGCACTCGGGGTTGGCGCACGGCCGCAGCCGCCCTGGGATCGTCCGCTCAAGCGCGCTCCACGCCAGGACCGCTTCCACCGCCATCCGGCGCTCCGGAGGGGTGTCCAGCTCCCACGACACCCCCGCGGGCGACATGCGCGGGCGGGAGGTGACGCCCTTCAGGAGCGGGGCCAGCGACGTGGCGGGCCGGGTACCGCGCACCACGTCCTGGAGGGCGTCCCGCGCCTGTACGAGGCCGCGCAGCTCGTCCTCGGTTCCGCTGCCGCCGTGGGTCTGCTGCCAGGACCTGGCCGCTTCCGGATCCGCCAGCCGGTCCTGGACGACACCGTTGACCACCGGCGTGCTGTTGAGGAGTTCCAGCAGCGCGTCCTGCCGCTCCCGCTCGGTCGCCATCGCACCACCTAACCGAATCAGCTCGCTTGACAGGTTACACGCACGAATCACATCGACCAGCCCTCGACCGGCCAAGGCGAGTAGACACTGTCTACGCCTGCTGGTAGACAGTGTCTATGAGTGAAGAGGGCTCCCTGCGGGAGCGGCTGATCGATGCCGGGGTGGATCTTGTGCTCACCGAGGGCTCCGCGTCCGTGGGCCTGCGGGAAACGGCCCGTCGAGCGGGGGTGTCGCACGGGGCGCCGCGCCGTTACTTCCCCACGCACCACGCGCTGCTGTCCGCCATCGCCCTGCGCGGCTTCGAGGACCTCGGCGCCCGGTTCGAGGCCGCGATCGCCGGGGCGACCACGCCGCGCGCCCAGTTGGAGGCCGTCGCGCGGGTGTACGTCCGGTACGCGCTGGAGTGCCGCGGCATGTTCGAGCTGATGTTCCGGCACGATCTGCTCGACAGCGGGCCGCAGGCACCGGACCGGCCCCGGCTGCGCCGGACGACCCTCCCGCTGTTCGCGCGCATCACCCAACTCGTCGCCCGGTGCCGGTCGGAGCGCGATGCCGCGCAGGGCGCCGACGAGCCGGACGAGACAGCGCCGCCGCCTGCCGTGACTGCCGCCGCCCTGTGGTCGAACCTGCACGGAACAGCCCAGCTGTGGGCCTGGGGCAGCCTGCAACTGGCCCTCGGGGAAACGCCGTTGGGCGGAGGTCCCGCTGACGATCAGTGCGACCGGCTCATCGCGGCCGTTCTGGCCGCCCACCTCGGCCCGGTGACGTCGTGACCGCCCCCTTCCAACGGCGGCTCGCGCTTCTGGTCAGCGTGGCCGGCGCGGTGATCGTCGCGCTGGACGGGACCATCCTGCTCGTGGCGCAACCCGGCCTCCAGCGTGATCTCGGCGCGAGCATGGCCCGGATCCAGTGGACGAGCACCGGCTACCTGGTCGCGGTGGCCGCGTTACTCGTGATCGCCGGGCGCCTCGGGGACCGGTACGGACATCCGCGCCTGCTGTTCGTCGGCGTCCTCGGTTTCGGGGCCGCCTCGGCCGGGATCGCGCTCGCGCCGACCGTCGGCTGGGTGGTGGTCCTGCGCGTGGTGCAGGGCGGGTTCGGGGCGCTCCTGCAACCCGCGACGCTGGCGCTGCTGCGGCTGATGCATCCCCCGGAACGGCTCGGCACGGCGATCGCCGTCCGCACCAGTGCGATCGCGGTCGCCGCGGGGTCCGGTCCCATTCTCGGCGGCGTTCTCGTGGCGCACTGGGGCTGGCGTGCCGTGTTCTGGATCAACGTGCCCGTCGCGTGCGTCATCGCGGCTCTCGTCCTCGCCGTGCGGACGCCGCCACCCGAACGTGCCGACTCCTCGCGGCTCAACCTCCTCGGTGCGGGCCTGCTCGCGATCGCGCTCGTGGTCCTGGTGCACGCCCTGACCGGTGTGCCCGCGCGGGGGTGGACCGCGGCGCCGACGCTGCTCGAACTCCTCGCCGTCGCAGGCGTCGTGGCGCTGCTCGTCCGGCACGAGCGGCGCGCCGCACACCCGATCGTCCCGCCTGCCGTGGCGCGGTCCGTACCCGTGACGGCCTCGATGGCCATCCTGCTGGTCACGTCCGCCGGCCTGTTCGGCACGCTGTTCAGGGCCACGTTCCATCTCCAGGACGGACTTGGCCTCGATCCGCTCACCTGCGGTCTGCGCGTCGTGCCGCTGACCGTGTTCATGGTCCTCGGCTCACCCGTCGCGGACGCCGCGCTGCGCCGGTACGGTGCGCGGCGCACCGCGATCGCCGGCACGGGCCTCGTCGTGGCCGGCATCGCCGGGCTGTCCCGGCTCGACGCGACCGGTCCGTGGACGGTCATGGGCGCGGCCTTCGCCGTCATGGGTGCCGGGTTCGCCACGGTGATGGTCACCGCCACCGGGACCGTCGTCGGCGACGCGCCGCCGGGGTACGCGGGGGTTGTCGGCGGGCTCAAGCAGACCGCCATGAACATCGGACCGACCCTCGGTATCGCCGTCGCGGCCGGCGCGACCGGGTCCGCCGTTCCGGCGATGGGTTCCGCCCTGCCGGCCCTGGCCGCACTCACCGCCCTCGGTCTGCTGCCCGCCTGGCGGCTGCCCCGCCATGACCTAACCAGTAAAAGCGTCTTGACTGGTTAGGTAGAAGGTGTTCGACTGGATACATCACCACTGATGTTCGAGAGACGGGTGAGAGGCATGGTCCACGCAGTCCACCACCGCACGGCCACCGTCAACGGTCTCGAGGTCTTCCACCGGGAAGCCGGCGATCCCCAGGCGCCCCCGGTCGTGCTCCTGCACGGCTTTCCGACCAGCTCGCACATGTTCCGCCACCTGATCCCGGCGCTCGCGGACCGGTACCGCGTGATCGCCCCCGACCACATCGGGTTCGGCCAGTCGGCGATGCCCTCCCCGCAGGACTTCCCGTACACCTTCGACGCCCTCACCGAGATCACCTCAGGGCTGCTCCGGCAACTGGGCGTCGACCGGTTCGCGATGTACGTGCAGGACTACGGCGCCCCCATCGGCTGGCGTCTCGCCCTCCAGGCCCCGGACCGCGTCACCGCGATCATCACCCAGAACGGCAACGCCTACGAGGAAGGCTTCGTCAAGCCCTTCTGGGACGGCGTCTTCGCCTACGCCAAGACACCCGGGCCGGCCACCGAAGCCTCCATGCGAGGCGCCCTGACGCCCGATGTCACACGCTGGCAGTACGTCAACGGGGTCGCCGACCCCACCCTGGTCAGCCCCGACAACTGGGTCCACGACCAGGCCCTGCTGGACCGGCCGGGCAACGACGAGATCCCACTCCGGCTCTTCCGCGACTACCCCTCCAACGTGGACCTTTACCCCGAGGTCCAGCGGTACTTCCGCGACTCCCGGGTCCCGCTGCTGGCGGTCTGGGGAGCCAACGACGAGATCTTCGGCCCCGACGGCGCCACGGCGTTCGGCCGGGACCTGCCCGATGCCGAGATCCACCTGATCGAGTCCGGGCACTTCGCTCTGGAAAGCCACCTCGACGCCATCACCGGGCACATCCGCGACTTCCTCGCCCGCGTCCTCGCCTGACGCGGACTACCGCTGTTCGCGGGTGGTGGCGAAGCGCCTCCGGTAGTGGGTCGGCGTGGTGCCCAGATGGCGGGCGAAGGCGCGGCGGAGGGTCTCGTCCGTGCCGAGCCCGCTGTGGTGCGCGGCCGAGGTCACGCTGTGGCCTTCGAGCAGCAACTGCTGGGCGCGGTCGAGGCGGACCCGCTCGACCCAGCGTGCTGGCGTGGTGCCGAGCTCGGCGCGGAACAGCCGGGCCAGATGCCGAGGGCTGACGGCGACGGACGCGGCCATGGCGGGCAGGCTGTGGTCGGCGGCCGGATCGGCGAGCACGGACGCGATCAGCGGGCGGAGCAGGTCACCGCGGGGAGGCGGGGTCGTGATGGCCGTGGAGAACTGCGACTGCCCGCCCGGACGTTGCATGAAGACGACCAGTTCACGCGCGACGTTCCTCGCCACGTCGGCGCCGTGGTCGTCCTCCACCAGGGCGAGCGTCAGGTCGATGCCCGCGCTGATGCCCGCGGAGGTGACGTACCGCCCGTCGCGGATGTGCATGGCGTCCGGTTCGACGCGCACACGAGGGTAGCGGCGGGCGAACGCGGCCGCGTGCCGCCAGTGCGTCGTCGCGCGGCGGCCGTCCAGCAGGCCCAGTTCGGCCAGGACGAAGGCGCCGGTGCACACCGAGGCGACCCGTGGCGCCCGCGCGGTGAGGGCGCCCGCCGCGGCCAGCAAATCCTCCTCGATCGGCTGCTGGGCCAGCTGATCGCCCCCGGCGACCACGACCGTGTCGACCGGGCCCGCGTCGGCCGCCGGGACCGTGCCGGTCAGTGCCGGCCCGGCGGAGGTGGTGACGGTCCCGCCCCGTGGAGAGACCAGCACCAGCTCATAGCCGGGGGCGAGCCGACCCGCCTGATGGAGAACCTCCGACGGACCGCTGACATCGAGCATGGTCACCCCCTCGAAGACGACGAAGCCAACCCGATGCGTCATGTCCGAATCCGTGGTTCTCCTGGCAGTAATGACATGGCCCAGCCTACGTCGTCCGGTGAACCCTGGAGGCGGATCACCGATCCGGGCAAGGCCGGGCGAGAAAGGCGGACGAACGATGAACGAAGTGATCGCAGGAGTGCGGATCCCTGACACCACCCTGGTACGGGAGGCGACCGAACTGGTCCGCGACGTCGCCCCGCCGCTGCTCTTCCACCACTCCCGGCGGGTCTTCCTCTGGGGATCGCTGCGCGGCCGGGAGCAGCGGCTCGACTTCGACCCCGAACTGCTCTACGTGGGCGCGATGTTCCACGACCTCGGGCTCACGAAGCGTATGCGTCGCACCGACCAGCGCTTCGAGATCGACGGCGCCGACGAGGCCCGCCGCTTCCTGCACGCCCACGGCATCACCGGCGAGCCGGCCGACCGTGTCTGGGCGAGCATCGCCCTGCACACCACCCCGGAGATCCCGCTGCACATGGCACCCGAGATCGCCCTGGTGACCCGCGGGGTGGAACTGGACGTCCTGGGCATCGGCTATCACACGGTCTCCGACGAGGAGCGCGCTGCGGTCGTCTCCGCGCACCCGCGCCCGGATTTCAAGAACCGGATCCTCGCCGCCTTCACCGAAGGCGTCGAGGAACGCCCCGATACGACCTTCGGGAACGTCAAGGCCGACGTCCTGGCATACTTCGTACCCGGCTTCCGGCGCACCGACTTCGTCGAGGTCATCAAGAACTCCGACTGGCCCGAATGACCAGCTCCACCCCCGCTGGATTCCCTCTCCGACGCTCCCGATTGAGACGCAGCTGACACCGTCCGCAATTCCCTGCGCATGACACGACTCGATAGGGTGCCGTTAAAGGTTGCCTAAAGAAACCGCCAAGTCGGACAGGGAGAAACAACTGTGGGCGCTGCGCGCATGAGTGGTACGCCGTTGCCGGGAATCGGGGTCCGCTACGACCTCAGCACGCGAGAACAGCGCCGTCTGTCCGTGGTCGCGCACCGGGACGGATCGCGGACCCTGAGCGCGTACCGCGAGGACGATCCCGACGCCTGCGCTCTGTCCGTGCGGCTGACCGCCGGGGAGGCGGCGGCCGTCATCGACGCGCTCATGCCGGCGCATCACAGCCCCAACCTCCTGTCGACGACCGAGTTGGGGCTGGTCGCGGAGCGCGTCGAACTGTCGGCGACCTCGCACTGGAACGGACGGCTGCTGGGCGAGACCCGGATGCGTACCGAGACCGGTGTGTCGATCGTGGCGGTGCTGCGACGGGCCGAGGCGATCCCGTCCCCCGGGCCGGACCTCCGGCTCGCGGGCGGGGACACGCTGATCGTGATCGGCACGCGCGAAGGCGCCGATGCCGCCGCTGCGATTCTCGGACGGGAGTGATCGCGTGCATTCGTCTGCGGTCTTCCTGATCGAGTTCGGCGCGATCATCCTGGGCCTGGGGTTGCTGGGCCGGTTCGCCGGGCGCTTCCAGTTCTCGCCCATCCCCCTGTATCTGCTGGCCGGACTCGCCTTCGGCCAGGGCGGACTGCTCCCGCTGGACACCAGTGAGGAGTTCGTCGCCATCGGCGCCGAGATCGGCGTCATTCTGCTGCTGCTCATGCTGGGGCTGGAGTACACCGCCAGTGACCTGGTCTCCAACCTCAAGACCCAGTACCCGGCGGGGCTCGTCGACGCCACGCTCAACGCCCTGCCCGGCGCCGCCATGGCGCTGCTGCTGGGCTGGGGACCGGTGGCAGCGGTCGTCCTCGCGGGGGTGACCTGGATCTCCTCGTCCGGTGTGATCGCCAAGGTCCTGGGCGATCTGGGACGGCTGGGCAACCGGGAGACCCCGGTGATCCTCAGCATCCTGGTCCTCGAGGACCTGTCCATGGCCGTGTACCTGCCGATCATCACCGCCCTGCTGGCCGGCGCGGGCCTGGCGGCGGGCAGCGTCACGCTGGCCATCGCCCTCGGGGTCGCCGCCCTGGTGCTGCTGGTGGCGGTGCGGTTCGGCCGGCACATTTCGCGCTTCGTCTCCAACGACGACCCCGAGAAGCTGCTGCTGGTCGTGCTGGGCCTGACCCTGCTGGTCGCGGGGCTCGCACAGCAGTTGCAGGTCTCGGCCGCCGTGGGCGCGTTCCTGGTCGGCATCGCCCTGTCCGGCGAGGTGGCGGAGGGCGCGCACAATCTCCTCGCCCCGCTGCGTGACCTGTTCGCCGCGGTGTTCTTCGTGTTCTTCGGACTGCACACCGACCCCCAGAGCATTCCGCCGGTGCTGCTGCCGGCGCTGGCCCTGGCCGTCGTCACCGCGATGACCAAGATCGCCACCGGGTACTGGGCAGCCAAGCGGGCCGGTATCTCCGTCAAGGGACGCTGGCGCGCGGGCGGCACGCTGGTCGCCCGGGGCGAGTTCTCCATCGTCATCGCCGGGCTCGCCGTCACCGCCGGGATCGAGCCCGACCTGGGCCCGCTGGCCACGGCGTACGTGCTGATCCTCGTCATTCTCGGCCCGCTCTCCGCTCGCTACACCGAACCGGTGGCGCGGCGTCTGACGGGCCTGTTCGGCAGGACCGCACCGGCCGGCGGCGCACCGGCCGAGGGCTGGGCACCAGAATCCGGGCCGCAGGAGACGGCGAGCGGCCAGGAGACGGTGACCGATCAGGGCACGGTCGGCCGGTCTTGATTGGGACGGTCTGCGGATCAGGGCACGGTCGGCCGGTCTTGATTGGGACGGTCTGCGGATCAGGGCACGGTCGGCCGGTCTTGATTGGGACGGTCTGCGGATCGGGACACGGGTCGGCCGGTCTTGATCGGGACGGTCTGCGGATCGGGACACGGGTCGGCCGGTCTTGATCGGGACGGTCTGCGGATCAGGGCACGGTCACCGGTCGTGATCGGGATGGTCTGCGGATCAAGGCGCGGGTCGGCCGGTCGTGATCGGGATGGTCTGCGGGTCATGAGTGACACAGCCGGCGGATCATGAGTGAGGACGGCCGGGTGGCACTGACGGAGCACCACACGGTCCCGCTCCTCGCCGTCCCGGCCGTCCACCGTGGTGCGGCCGTCCGGCGGGCCGTCGCGGTCAGGACCGGGGTGGGGGAGTCCGCTGTCTGCGCGCGGTGCGCTGGGGGTCGCACAGTTCCGCGGCCATTCCGGCCAGGACCAGGCCGGTGACGATCAGCAGCCCGTGGGCCAGAGCGACACCGGTGCCCAGCGCCACCAGGGCGAGGGCGAACAGCGGCCAGACCCGGGTGCGCCGGTATTCGCGCGGCGGGCAGGGCCGTCCGGCCCGGAGGGCGCGGGCGAACCGGGGATCGTCCCGGTACACGCGAGCCGCGATCTCGCTGAGCAGCTTGTCATCGGTTCCGGGCATGACGCGCTCCTCTCGGCACGCGGCGGCGGGCAGGCGCCACAGTCGGCGGTCCGGGCCGTGCGGGCGGGAACCCGCGTGCGACCAGGTCGCCGTGGCACTGCCGCCATCCGTGCCGGGCTCCTCTCGTGACTCGACGGACTCGCGGCTCTCTCCCCCTCTCAGGGGCGCCGCGGCCCGCACCCGTGCCCGGGCAGGCGGCAACGTCATGCCGCACGCCGGTACGACCGTCGAAAGGGGGTTTGACTCCACCTTCACCCGTCGCCGGGGGCCGTCGCCATCGGGTCCAACACCCATTTACGTGGGGCTCGGACCCCCAGGAACGGCACCGAATGGGTGCCGGACCCGATGGACCCGGCCCGTATGCCGCCCGCACCAGGCCCGTAGGCAGCCCGTACCAGGCCCGGAAACCGCCCGCATCAGGCCCTGCATCACGCCCTGACCCACCGCCGGACCAGCGCAATGAACGCCGCCTCCTGCACCTTGACCTCGGCGAGGTCCTTGAAGGTCACCAGAGCCCGGTCGCCGGAACGCCACCGCATCAGGCCGCTGTCGTCGTCGAACGTGAACGAGGCGGCGTCGTCCTTCACCTTCGCGCCCCGGTGGAAGACGAGTGACGTCCCTGGACCTCAACTGGAAAGTCACCCGGTCGACACCGCCGTAGCAGAAGCTCGGCGCCTTCCACTTCACCTGCTCGGTGATCAGCGGATCGGCCCGCAGGATCGCGGCGCGCAGGTACTCGACCGCTTCCCTCTGCGGATGATCGACCGTCTCCATCAGCTGGTCGACCTCACCACCGCGGGCAGTCGTCATCCGGCTCACCCCTCCTGGCGGTTGACCGCGGGAACCTCCGCGCGTCACCAGAGTGGCATGCGGCAGTCGTTCGCAGGGTCGCCGCGGCTCAAGCCGCGGCCAGGGGCTCGGCGACGCGCGCATCGCGGAGCACGCGGCAGACCTCACCGACGACCCTGCCGTGCAGCGGCAGCGAGACGTGGCCGACGGCCCGCACAGGGACGTTGCGTATCCGCAGGTCGGGGTGGACCAGCCGGGCGTTGGCGGCGGGAACGATCAGCTCGTCGAGGTCGCTGTGGAATGCCACGAAGCGGGTCTGACAGCCGGGAGCGGGCTCGGCGAGCTCCGTGAGCACGTCGCTGCCCGGCCGGAGCTGCCGGATCGCCCGAAGCGGCAGAGGCACGGCCGCGGCCAGCGTGCCGTGGTGCGGGGCGCCCAGGGTGACCAGAGTGTGCACGCGGGCGTCGCCGCCCATGCGCTGCGCGTAGTAGCGGGCGACCACCCCGCCGAGACTGTGGCCGATCACGTGGACACGCTCGTGCCCGCTGTCCTCGCAGATCCGCTCCACCTGCTCCGCCAGCAACCGCGCGGCGCTGCGGACGTCGTTGCTCAGCCAGCTGTAGTTCAGCACGGCGACCCGGCGAAAACCCGCCTGCCGCAGGCCGCGTCCCATGACGTGGAAGATCGCCCGGTTGCTGAACAGACCGTGGACCAGCAGGACCGGGCGGTCGGCGGAGACGGCCGGAAGGGCCACGGCGCCGTCCGACGGCGCCGCCCGCCGGGATCCGGGCCCGCGGTGTTCCCCGCCCTCGCCAAGACCGGACGGGTAGAGGGCCAGTGCCGCGACGATCGCGGCCACCTCCACGGCGGCGCCGAAGACGGCTCCGGGAAGTGAGCGGACCGGGAGCAGGCTTCCGCGGGAAACCGGTGGCTCGGCCGGGCCAGGAGGTGTCACCCCAGCGCTACGACATCTGGAAGGTTCCCGTCCGGAAAGAATCATGGCTCGACTCCTCACGCCGCCAGGGGTGCGCGCTGCCGGGAACCACGCGGTGGAGCACGCCCCGCCGCACGGAGGAGGCTCCGGTCCGAGCCCGCGCCCGAGGGCCGCCGCCGAACGGAAACCGGCTGGTGACGCCCGTCCGCTCCAACGGATTGCGGGGACGTTAAGCCGAAGTTTCCGCTGTCGGCAATGGTTAGGTGGCCCACCTCACACGCGGTTCACGAGCGGCGACCGGACGATTCCGGTGAGACATCGATTCGGCGGGATCGTGTCATGCGAGGGCGCTGCGCCCACCGACATCAGGGCCGTCAAGGGCGTCCGACCGATGGCCAAGTTCGCCGAGCGGCTCCGGCACCGCCGGTCCGCAATCCGTGCGTATCGCTGTGCGCAGGGCGAAGGAGTCCGTCGATCGCACTGCGACCGGCACCGCGCGTGGGTGAGGATTGCGGCCATGGGATTGTCGACGGCGTTCACGGAACTGTTCGGTGTGGAGCATCCGATCGCCCTGGCGCCGATGGGCGGGTCCGCCGGCGGTGCCCTGGCCGCGGCGGTCTCGCGCGGCGGCGGGCTCGGACTGCTGGGCAGCGGGAACGGGGACCGGGAGTGGCTGGCACGCGAACTGCCCGTCCTGGCCCGCGAGTGCGCCGGAAAACCCTGGGGCATCGGCTTCCAGACGTGGGCGATCGACGACGGCGCGATCGCGTGGGCACTGGAGCAGAGGCCGGCGGCGGTGATGCTGTCGTTCGGTGACCCCGGTCCGTTCGCGGAGCGTGTCCGAAACGCGGGTACGGCGCTGATCCTTCAGGTCACCGACCTGGAGGAGGCCCGCAGAGCGGTGGATCTCGGTGCGGACGTGATCGTGGCGCAGGGCACCGAGGCCGGCGGGCACGGTGCCCGGCGCGGGCGGTCCACGCTGCCGTTCGTGCCCGTCGTGGCGGACCTGGCGGCGCCGGTGCCGGTGCTTGCGGCGGGCGGGATCGCCGACGGCCGGGGCGTGGCGGCCGCCCTGGCGCTGGGGGCCGCCGGAGCACTGCTCGGCACCCGCTTCCAGGCCACGACCGAGGCCCTGGTCGCCCCGGCGACCGCCCGGGCGATCGTCGAGGGCCGCGGGGAGGACACCGAGCGCAACAGGGTGCTGGACATCGCCCGTGGTTCGCGCTGGCCGGCGAAGTACACCGCGCGCACCCTCGGTCACCCTTTCCTCGACGCATGGCGGGGCCGGGAGGAGGAACTCGCGGCTGCCCCGCATGCGCGGCAGGCGTACGAGGACGCCGTCGCGCGACGCGAGATCCCGGCCCTGCCGCAGTGGGCCGGCGAGGGGGTCGACCTCATCGACGACCAGCCGTCCGCGGCCGGTCTGGTCGGTGCTCTGGCCGCCCAGGCGGAGGAAGCGCTGGCCCGAGCCGCCAGGCGCTGACCGCGCGATCACCGGGGAGCGGCGATCACGGCCGTTCGGCAGGTCGCGCGCCGGCGGTTCACGGCCGAAGGGCCGAAGACCGCACGTGCGGTCCTCGGCCCTTCGGCGCAGCGGTCATACCGGCTGTGACAGCGGTGTCAGAGAGTGGCGGTCGGCCTCCGCGGCACAGCGCGACCTCCGAGGCGCGTCAGCGACGGCCGGGGAAGTGGGGACGGTCGCCGTACCAGCCGTGGTGCCGGTCCCAGCCGTGGCGCCGGTCCCAGTGCCGGTTGTTGTACCAGCCGTGGTGGTGCCAGGCCCGGTACGGGTAACGGTCGCCGAAGTGACCGAGGCGCCCGTCGAAGTCGTGGTCGAACCTGCCCTCCGCGGGGCGGCTGTGCGGGAAGCTCCTTCCGTTGTCGCGGTCGTGGTTTCCTGCGGCCATGGACGGCAGGGCGGCCGCACCGACGAGGGCGCCCGAAGCCACACACGTGGCGAGCAGGCGGAGCGCCGTACGAGAAACAGACATGAATCCCCTCACGGTCGTGCACCCCCACCGGTCAGGTGGGGCGTGCGATCCGATTCCCGGCTCTGTGCCGAGGCGCCACACTGTGGCCCGCTACGACGACAGCAGATGACCAAAAGGATTCGTGTTACGAAACGCGGATATATCCGTAACTCTCCCTTGTACGGACCATCGATCCGGGGAGAGCGCGGGCCGCCAGCCCCCTCCCCGCCCCGAACCGCCCCGCGATCTGGGGGAAAACAGCTGACGATTCGTAACGCTCCTGGCGGTCTCGCCGCCTCGACTCCCGCGAATGGCCGAATGGCCTTCGTAACAGCGGGGGTGCGTCCTATCGGGGGACCCGCGGACGGCGGCGATCCGGCCGGTCGGTGGCGAGGCGCAGGTCTGCAAGGTGCAGTCCCGGCTCACGAACGCCCGGCGCCGGAAGCCGGCCCGCGGCGCGCTTCTCCCGTGCCGGCCGCCGACCCGGTGCGGAGGACACGCGGTGCCGCGGCCGGGACCGGGAGAAGCGCTGGGGGCGGCTCACCGGCGGCGAGGGACTGGACCTGGCGACCGAACTCTCCGGCATCCACAGCGTCACGTTCCTGCTGGCGGCGCTCGGAGTGGTGGAGGTGCGCGGCGCCCTCGCCGAGCCGGTCATCGCGGCGACGATCATCGTCGTGGCGGCCGCCAACCTCCTCGGAAAGGGTGAGGACAGGTTCGGCAAGTGGCGGCTTCCGGTGGTCTTCGCCTTGCTGACCCTGGTCCACCGGACACCCGCGGCCCGCTGGGTGGCGGTCGCGCTGACGACAGCCTTCGTCACGATCGGCCTGTACTGGTTCCTGGACCGCGTCTGCGGCGCCGCGGGTCCGATGGGCTCCGCCTGAAGTCTTGGAGAACCCTTCGGATCGGCCCGGTGAGCATCGCGGCAACTTCGGTTCACCCTCTGCGCTTTTGTGGCGGGGGGCGGCCGGGAGGCCCGTAACGTGAGGCGTCCGTGATCTTCCAGCAGTGGTTCTTACTAAGGGGGGTTGAGTGCCGATGCGTGACGCGCGGGGCACATTGTCCATACCTGTACCGGGGATCGCGGCCGGGACCGGCCGACCGCCACGGCCCACCCGGCCGCGCGGGCCCGCCATTTCGGTACGAACCGGCCCCCGCCTGTACGCCATCGACGCCATCCGCCTGCTCGCCGCCCTGATGGTCGCCGTGCACCACTACGCGGGCACGCGCCGCGTCGACCAGCCGGGCAACGCGATATGGGACCGCCCTGTCTCCGACATCATGCCGACGGTGTTCCACTTCGCGACGTACGGCTGGATCGGCGTCGAGATCTTCTTCGTGATCAGCGGCTTCGTGATCTGCATGTCGTGCTGGGGCCGCACTCCTCGCCAGTTCTTCGTCTCGCGTGTGATCCGGCTCTACCCGGCGTACTGGTTCGCGATCGTGTTCACGACGGCCGTGCTGGCGGCCCTGCCGGGCGTCTGGGAGCGTCTGCGGCCGCGTGACGTCCTGCTCAACTTCACCATGCTCCAGTCCGGTTCGGGCGTGCAGAACGTGGACGGCGTGTACTGGACCCTGTGGGCGGAACTCCGCTTCTACCTGCTCTTCCTGCTGGTGGTGGTCACCGGGCTGACGTACCGCAAGGTCGTTGTCTTCTGCTGTGTGTGGGGCGCCGCCGCGATGCTCGCGCCGGTGGCCTCGTTCCCCCTCCTCGATCTGCTCGCCGGCCCCGACGCCGCCTGGTACTTCATCGCCGGCCTCGCGCTCTACCTCATGCACCGCTTCGGCCAGGACCTGCTCCTGTGGGGCATCCTGGCCATGTCGTGGCTCATGGGCCAGCGGGAGCTGGGGCAGCGCATCGACGAGGTCGAGCACGTCTCCAGCTGGCGGGGCGCCGTGCTCCTGTACACGGTGTTCCTGCTCGTCATGATCGCCATCGCCCTCGGTCTGACCGACCGCATCCGCTGGAAGTGGCTGGTCACGGCCGGGAGTTTGACCTACCCGCTCTACCTGATGCACTACGCGGCCGGTACGACGCTGATCAACCGACTGCGGGACACGATGGACGCCCGGCTGCTGGTCGCCTCGCTGCTCGCCTGCTTCCTGGTGCTGAGCTACCTGGTCCACCGCTGCGTGGAGCGGCCCCTGGCAGGAGCGCTGAAGGGGGGCCTGGACACGTCGTTCGCCCGGATGCGGAACGCGGGACGCGCCGACCGGGAGTGACAGCAGCGGCGCAGGACCGAAACCTTCGTCGGGACGGGGTTCGTCACCGCACCGAGGGGCGGTGACTGTCCGGTTCCAGACATGCCGGTTTCGGACAGTAAACGACCGTTCAACAATTGGTAGTTGGGCTTACAGACTGGGCGACGCCCGCGGATGCCTCACCAGGCACCTCAAAGAAGGAGTCCCCGTGAAGAAGGCCCTTTCCGTGGCGGCGAGCATGGCAATCGCCGCGACCTGTGCTTTTGGCATGGCGCTTCCCGCGCATGCCGCCGATACGACCGGGACCACGACCGTCGCGAGCCGGCCGCTGCAGTCGGCCGTCGACACCTCGGCGATGGCCCCGCAGACCAAGGCCCTCGCTGACAGGATTCTGGCCAAGCTGCCCGCCGACTGGGAGTCCCGCGTCGACGCGGCCCGTGCCAAGTACGGCCTGAACGAGTCACAGTGGAGCGAGATCCGCGACAGTGCGATCAACCCCGGCGACTACCAGTGCCAGCGCACCGAACTGACGACGTACGCCAACACCCTCCTCGACGGCGTCGAGGACCCGTTCACCCTCCTGATTCTCCAGCTCTTCGGCGGCTTCGATCTCCCGACCTACGACGCGCTGATCTTCGGCTCGGAGTCGAAGGCGAACACCTTCGGCGTCAACGGCGAGTACACCCACAAGCTCACCGCCGAGATGAAGAACCTCAAGCGCTTCTGGGACATCGACTCGGCGGGCATCGAGCTGATTCCCATGCACGGGGCCGACGTCTTCTCCAGCCCCGACCGGCTCGCGCGCACGCTCGCCGTGCTGTACGGCGGGACGCCCGAGGACAACCTCGACCTGGCCGAACTGTTCATCGAGCTGGTCGACTCGGAACCCGTACTGCAGGGCGGCGCGAACCCGATCTTCACGTTCAACGCCTTCGCCTACAGCGAGGTGGACGATCCGGATCCCCTCGGCATCTCGGACCGGATCATCATGGGTGACGGCATCATGCAGGGCATGACCGAGGTGGGTCTGGGCGATGTCGCGCCTCGGGCCATCGTGGGCCACGAGTTCGGTCACCACGTGCAGTACCAGAACAACCTCTTCGAGAGCGACCTGGCGGGCCCGGAGGCCACCCGCCGTACCGAGCTCATGGCCGACGCGTTCGGCACGTACTACCTGACCCACGCGCGCGGCGAGGCGCTGAACGCCGCCCGCCTCCTCAAGTCCGAGAAGTCGTTCTACCAGGTCGGCGACTGCAGCTTCACCAGCTCGGGCCACCACGGCACGCCGAACCAGCGGCTCGCCTCCTCCAGTTGGGCGGCGGGCGTGGCCAACGACGCGCCGAACCAGGGGCACATCCTGCCCTCGCTCAAGCTGGACGAGCTGTTCGAGGCCAAGCTCCCCGACCTGGTCAAGCCGGACGCCGGCTGACGACTGCGGTCCCACGGAGCGGCGTTGACCGCCTGAGCGGCTGAAGCCCCGCGCGGGGCGGGCAGGATCGGACACCGGCCCGCCCCGCGCGCCACGTGCACGGCTCCGACAGGGGGCGTGGTTCACAGCCAGCCGCGGCGGCTGGCCTGGACACCGAGCTGGAACCGGGTCTTGGCGCCGAGCATCTCCTGGAGGCGGGCGATGCGCCGGGCGACGGTCCGCTCACTCACCCCCAGCTCACGGGCGATCGACTCGTCGGTCAGCCCGGCACTGAGGTAACTCAGGAGCTGGCGGCTCTCGTTCATCGGACTGGCCTCGCTCCCGACGACCTCACCGGCCGGCGGGAGTGGAACGGCTATCCGCCAGTACGACTCGAAGACGCCGGTCAACCCGTCCAGCAGACCCGACGGCTGGACGACGACGCTGTGGTGTCCGGTGCGGTCCGGCGCGGTGACGGACACCACGGCGAAGCGGTCGTCGCAGACCAGGAGGTTCAGTGCGACGTCGGGGAAGACCCGTGCCTGCTCCCCGTGGTCGACACATGTGTGCGCCACCTCCATTGCCTTGGGGTCCTGGAGGATGTTGGCGCTGTACACCACCCGGTAGGCGATCCCGCGGTCCAGTGCGTCCAACGTTCCGGGTCCGACCTCGGGCACCCGATCGCCTCCGCCCACCGGCCCTATCGACAGGGCGCGCACCTCCGCCAACGCCTCGCTGTGAACCCGCTGTTGAACCGCCTCGGGTCTGCCGGAGGTGTCGACGACCTCGACATAGCTCGAACCCGCGGTGTGGTCGAGCCAGAACCGCGACAGCACCGTCGCGCTGTCGTAGGCGATCCGGGCCTCGCGGGCGCGTCGCTCGGCGACGGCCTCCAGCATCGCGCGAGGCGGCTGGGCGGTCAGCCTGTCGCGCGTGCGCGAGACCAGACCGATGTCGCCGAGTTCGGCCACCGCGTACTGGAGGCTTTCGAGAGGCGACCCGACCAGCGGCGGCCGCTCGGTGAGCTCGATCAAGTTCTGCGGACCCTGTTCCACGAGCACGAGATAGACGGCCTCCGCCGTCGCGGAGAGCCCCAGAGCCTGCAACGGACGCAGTTCGCGCATGTGTCCCCCAACCCCGGCGGCGCTGAACGCACCGCCCACTGACTCCATTCGTACGGTGACTGTCCGATTACAGAAGATCGCCAGACTAGCAGCACGTGATCATGCGGATACCGGTCGTCCTGTCCGTCGTTTCCGGCCCGGCCGGCTCACCCCTGGAGCGTCGCGGAGACACCGCCGACCGGCGACGACCCGCTCGACGCGCTGATCGTCCGGCCGGCCGCCGCGTACGAGGAGCCGTGGCCGCTGAAGTTCCACCTCGACCAGGGACGCGTCGCTGGTCGGCGCCGGACGGCGGGCTCCGAGCGACGCGGAGAAGCCCGAACCGGGCCAACTGGCCGCGGGACTGACGCTCGTCCTCGGGTGGCGGCATGGGATTACCGGCGAGGGGGATCGTCTGTATGGTCGGGGCCATGGCCGCCGATGACGACGCTCTTCTCGCCGAACAGATGGCCTATTACAGGGCCGGTGCGGCCCAGTACGACAGGCCCTACGTGGAACGCGAGGAACTGCGGGAGTTGCTGTCCGCCGCCGATGGGCTTCCGGTTGCCGGAGACGTGCTGGAACTGGCGTGCGGAACGGGCCAGTGGACCTCGGTGCTCGCAGCACGGGCGCGGTCGGTGACGGCTGTCGACGCGGCGGCCGAGGTACTGGCCGTCGCCCGGACGCGAGCCGCGTCCGACAACATCCGGTTCGTTCGGGCCGATCTGTTCGAATGGCGGCCGCTGCGACGCTACGACACGGTGTTCTTCGCCTTCTGGTTGTCCCATGTCCCGCCGACGCGGTTGCCCGACTTCTGGAACTTCGTCGCGGCCGCGCTCGCGCCGGGCGGCAGAGCGATCTTCATCGACGACGGCCCGGCTGGGGCTGCCGAGGAGGAGGTCCTCACGGATCACTCGGTCCCCGCGGCGACGCGCCGGCTCGACGACGGCAGCAGGTACCGCGTCGTGAAGGTGTTCCACGACGCCCGAACCCTCGAGAACGACCTCATCGCGCTGGGCTGGTCGGTTCGCATCCGGACCGTCGCCGCGAATTTCATCGGGATCGCGGAACCGCCGGCCGTCAAGCCGTCGTAACCAAACGGTCCCACGCGGGGCTTTCGTGACGTGCTCGGCCAACTGGCCCTGCGAGAAGGGACCTTCAGCCCAACTGTCGTGGCCTTTCGGCATCCGGCGGTGCGCGGCGTCCGCGACAAGAGTGAGGAGCGTAAGGACAAGGACCGGACACTCGCGAAGGGATCACCACCATGGCCGTGGACGAGCAGTCGCACCGGAGCCCGGGCATCCATCTGCCGGCCTTCCGCCGCAACCGGACCGCCTCCGCGTCCGCCGCGTCGGCACAGCTCGACACGCATACCGCCGCTCAGGCGTACACCCTCGCATCCCTGCGCATCCTGACCGGTTTCGTCTTCCTGTGGGCGTTCCTCGACAAGGTCTTCGGCCTCGGTTACGCGACCGCGTCCGGCAAGGGCTGGATCGACGGCGGATCGCCGACGAAGGGGTTCCTCAGCTCCGTCGCCGTCGGGCCGATGGAGTCGACGTTCCACTCGTGGGCCGGCCAGACGTGGGCGGACTGGCTGTTCATGCTGGGCCTGCTCGCCATCGGCGTGGCCGTCATGACCGGTGTGGCGCTGCGGCCGGCTGCCGTGGCGGGCACGGCGATGATGGCGCTGATGTGGATCGCCGAGTGGCCACCGGCGAGGCATCTGTCGAACGGAGCCCCGAGCATGTCGACGAACCCGTTCGCCGACTACCACCTGATCTACGCCGTCGCCCTGGTCGCCGTGGCGGCAGCGGGCGCGGGCGCGACCTGGGGCCTGGGCCGTCTGTGGGCGCGGCTGCTGATCGTCCGCGATCACACCTGGCTGCGCTGAAATACCCACGGCGCGACCGCACCACAACGCGACCACCCCACACCGCGACGGTCCCGCAACGCGGGGGCCGTCGCGCCAGGCCCCGCACGGATCTGAGGCTCCGCTGAAGGACCGCGGCCCCCTGCCTCGCAGAACTCCCTGAACACGACACTGGAAGGTGGAGATCATGCCCCGCACCATCACCGTGGGTCTCGACGGCTCGCCCGAGAGCCGCGCCGCCGCCGAGTGGGCGGCCCGTGAGGCGCGACTGCGCGGACTGCCGGTGAAGCTCCTCCAGGTCTGGGAGCCGGTGCCGGAGCCCATGGCCCTGGCGCAACTGCTGGGCGCCGACACCCACCGGCACTGGACCGAGAGGGTGCTGCGCGAGGCCGCCGAAGAACTCCGGTCGCGCCATCCCGGCGTCGAGGTGACCACGGCACACGTCACAGGAAAGCCCGCCGAGGCACTCGCCCGCGCGGCGCGGGACGCCGAACTGCTCGTCCTCGGCTCGCGCGGCCTGGGCGGGGTCCGCGGCTTCCTGGTCGGCTCGGTCGGGCTCGCCGCGGTGGCGTCCACCGAGCGGCCCGTCGTCCTGGTCCGCGCCGGCGAGCGGACCACTACCGAGCCCGACTCGGACGAGGCAGGCAAGCCGTCCACCGCGGCCGCCGCCCGCCCCGTCGTCCTCGGGCTCGACGCCGCCGGCCCCGACGAGGCGCTGCTCGCGTTCGCCTTCGACGCCGCCGCGCGCCGGAACGTGCCGCTGCGCGTCGTGCACGGCTGGAACCCGCCGCCCTACTACGCCTACGGCATGGGCCTGGAACCCGCGGTCGAGCGGGAGATGGCGAAGGCCGACGCCGCCGCCGTGACCGAGGTGCTGCGCCCCTGGCGGCAGAAGTTCCCCGGTGTGGAGGTCGTCGAGCAGCCCCACTTCGGCAGCCCGTCGCTCCTCCTGATCGAGGCCTCCCACGAGGCATCCCTGGTCGTCGTCGGCCGGCGCATCCGCCGGGCCACCTTCGGCACCCGCCTCGGCCCCGTGACTCACGCGGTCCTGCACCACGCCGCCGCCCCCGTCGCCGTGGTCGCCCACGACTGACGCCCACCCTCGTCGGCGTGGTCAGACGCTTCCGGGTGCCTGCGGCATGCGAAGCACGCCCCGGGCGGCAATGGCCGCCCGGAGGCGCGCGGCCGTTTCGGCCGCCTCCTGCGGGGACACGGGCAGGACCCCGTTCTCGGTCATCAGGGCGTGGAACTGCTGCCGCTCGTAGGGGACACCGGCCGGCAGGGCGGCGATGTGCCAGTGGAGGTGGGCGTTGCCCTTCTGACTGCCGAGGGAGTACAGGTACGTCCGCTCGGACCGGAAGACGCCCTCGACGGCCAGGGCGACCTCGCGGACGACCCGCATGAGCCGAAGGTAGGCCGCCTCGTCCAGGTCGCGGACGACGTGCTCGATGTGCGCCTTCGGCGCGACGAGCACCTTCCCCGGCACGGTGGGCCACCGGTCGAGGAACGCCACGTGGTCCCGGTCCTCGAAGACCGTCTCGTGCCCGTAGCCCGGATCCCCGGCCAGGAACGAGCAGACGAAGCACGGCCCGCTTCGCGCGCGGGTCGTGTAGGCCTCAAGGTTCATGGACTGACGGTCAGTTGACACCTGAACTCCTCTGTGTCGCGATATTCGTTCGCGGTGCATTGCGCTCATGACTAGCGTCTCGTGCGTGGACGCCACAGATCCCAAGGACATCGTCCGGCGCGGGTACGACGTTGTGTCTTTGCGTTACGACGAGGCGTACGGCGCCGAGACGAAGTACCACTCACTGCTCGTTGACCTCTGCGGACGGGTGCCGACCGGTGGAACGGTGCTGGACGTGGGCTGCGGAAGCGGGGTGCCGGTCGCACGCACACTGGCTGCCGCCGGCTACCGGGTTACCGGAATCGACATCAGCGAGGTGCAGATCCGGCGGGCCCGGGAGCAGGTACCCCAGGCGGAGTTCATCCGTGCCGATGCCACGACTGCGTCCTTTGACGCCGCGTCCTTCGACGCCGTCGTCTCCTTCTTCGCCCTGATCCACGTTCCGCTGACCGAGCAGCCACCCCTGCTTCGGAAGATCGCTGAGTGGCTGCGCCCGGGAGGTTGCTTCGTGGCCACCATGGGACACGGCGAATGGACCGGAACCGAGGAGAACTGGCTCGGGGGTGGTGCTCCGATGTGGTGGAGCCACGTGGATGCTGCCACCAACCGTGAGTGGATCACGCAGGCCGGTCTGGTGGTCGAACACGAGGAGTTCATCCCGGAGGGCGATGGGGGGCACGCGTTGTTCCGGGCATACCGTCCCTGGCAGTCAAAGGTGACCTAGCCACGGCCTGTCTGCGCCGCTGCCGATCACCTTCAGGCCGCTGAGGTGACAGCGTCTTCCCGTGTTGGACGTATCGGTAGTCTGCGTCGTCATGACGCGCGCGTGGATTCTGCCGATGTTGTCCTTGCTCTGCGGCTCAGTCGTTGCGACTGAGCTGACCCTCCAGGGGCGTCCTGGCGCAGCCGCAGCACTCCTGTTGGTGTTTGTGCTGCTCGCAGGGGTGAACTCGCCTCTGATCTTCCCACGGTCGATCGGTGCTCTGGAGGCACAGCAGCGCAGCGCGGTCGACGGTCGGCCGATCGTCTTCTGGCGGTCGGGTTGCACGTACTGTCTGCGCCTGCGCCTTCGGTTGGGCCGCAGCGCCCACCAGTTGTACTGGGTCGACATCTGGCGTGACCCGGCCGGAGCGGCAGCGGTGAGAGCGGCCAACGACGGCAATGAGACCGTGCCGACTGTCGTCGTGGCGGGCCGGCCGCACACCAATCCCGATCCTGAATGGGTGCGCCAACAGCTCTCCGCTTCCGCGTGACCGGGCGCGACGATCTCACGGCACGACGGCGACCGGGCACAGGCTCTCGCACAGCAGGGCCTGTACGGCGTCCGGGCTCATACCGGCGCCGCGTCCCACGACGACCAGCGCGGCGCCCTCAGTGATGGGCCAAGGCCTCGGTGGGGCTGAGCGGCAGGACGTCCTCGAGCACCGGTACCCGGGGGTACTTCAGCCGCCATGGCCGCAGCGTGTGGGCCAGGAGTCGTACTCGTGGTCCTCCCAGATGGCGCGGTCCTCCTCGGGAACGGTGAAGGGCAACTCGGCGGCACAGGCGGGCAGTTCCCAGGCATGCACGGCGTGCAGCCGCACATCCCGTAGCCGGGCGGCGTCGAAGGCGAAGCCGACGGCCCGCTCCACCGGGTGACGGGCGTTCAGCCCAAGGGCGACGTGGGAGGGGTGGTGCACCGGAACCGCGAGGGGGTGCGATCGTCCGGAACCAGCACCACCGGGCAGGCGGAGGTCGCCACAAGCGCGATCTGTGCCGGGCCGGCGGTGTCGTCCTGCTCCGTGGACAGGCCCAGCACGAGCACCGCCGCGGCGCTCAGGCCGTCGGGCGGTGAGCCGTACACCACCTCGAGCGGCAGACCGCGCAGCGACGCCTCGCGCGTCGCCCAGCCGACGGCCGCACGACCGCGGCCCGTCCCGTTCGCGCGGGCGACGATGACACGGTTCATGGCGATCCGCCTCTCGGGGGCAGGAGCAACCCGGCCTCACGCCACCCATCATGGCGCCCCCTTCAGGTCCGGCTCAGGGGCCGAATGGGCCTGCGGGAGTCCTTGCAGCCCATATCCACCGAGTGATCGTGGGAAGACACTGACAGTAACGAGCAGACCGAGCAGACCGAGTTCAGGAGGTGCGCACCATGCTGTCGCCCGTCATCGTCGGAGTGGACGGATCTGCCGAGAGTCTGGCCGCCGTCGAGTGGGCCGCCCGTGAGGCGGTGCGTCGCGACCGACCGCTGCGAATGGTGCATGCCAGGAACTGGACCCGTAGGCAGACGGAGAGCGAACCCGCGAACGCCGCGCAGCGGCAACTGGCGCGTCGCACCTTGCGGCAGGCCGAGGAGCACATCCGTGGCTCCGTACCCGACGTGCGCCTCACCGACGAGCAGGTCGAAGGCCCGGCGACCGCGGCCTTGCTGAAGGCCACCGAGCAGGCCGAACTGCTGGTGCTGGGCTCACGAGGCCTCAGCGGCTTCACGGGAGTCCTCGTCGGCTCGGTCGCCCAGGGGGTGGTCGCCATGGCCCCGCGCCCCGTGGTGCTCGTACGGGCGGGGGAGGAGGCCGAGGACGAGCACTTCCCGGCCGACGACGGCAGCCCGTCCACCGGCACCGGCTTCCGCGACGTGGTGCTCGGCATCGACCTCGCCGATGCCTGCGACGAGGTGATCGAGTTCGCGTTCGAGGCGGCCCGCCTCCGGCACGCCCGGCTGCGTGTCGTGTACGCCTGGCAGCCGCCTTCCGCGATCAGCCTCGGCCCTGGGGACATCGGTCTGATCAACGATCCCGCGCAGGCCGAGGAATGGCGGGACTTCCTGTCCGCGCTGCTGAGGGTGTGGCGTGACAAGTACCGCGACACCGAGGTCCTGGAGACCGTTGTGGAGGGCAAGGCCTCCACGGTGCTGGTGCGGGCCGCCTCCGCGGCCAGCCTCCTCGTCGTCGGCCGCCGCCTGTCCGAGCGGCCGACGGTTCCGCGCATCGGCCCCGTCACCCACGCCGCCGTCCATCACGTCCGTTGCCCGCTGGCCGTCGTACCCCACGAGTGAGAACTGCCGCTGCCGGCGGTGGCCGATCACCTTCGCCGGGCGTGTGCCGCCCGGCGGCGGCGCGGGAGGCGCAGCCCGCCGGGGTGAAGATCGCCGCAGGTGTCGCAGTCCTCGGCAGGCTCGGCGCGCTGATCGCCGTCGCCGTCATCAAGTGACTCTGACCGGCCGACGGGCCAGGCCCCGCGGGCGACGCTCCCGACCGGCCGGCTAGCAAGACGCTCCCGACCAGCCGGGCGGTCCGCCCCGGGCCCTGCCCCGCTTCCTCGACACCCGCGACCGGCGCCGTCACGACGTCGACGCGCTCCGTGACCACCGGTGGCCCCCAGCAGCCTTGCCGCCCTTTCGTCGTCTACAGTGCGGTAGACCGTCTACGAGGTTGTAGTCGGCCGTGGCGCGTGCCAGGCCGACCACGAGGAAAAGGGCACCGGAGAACGGAGGAGCATGCGCCGCAAGATCCTGGTCGTCGAAGACGACCACGCCCTGCGCGACGTCCTGCGCCGCAGCCTGTCCGACGAGGACTTCGACCCCGTCTGCGCCGCCGACGGCGCCACCGCCCTGCGCCTGGTCTCGGAGGATGTCTGCGCCGCCGTCCTCGACATCGGGCTGCCCGACGCGGACGGCCGGGACGTGTGCCAGGCGATGCGCGCCAACGGGTTCCGCGCCCCGATCGTCTTCCTCACCGCCCGCCACCAGCTCACCGACCGGCTGGCCGGGTTCTCCGCCGGAGGCGACGACTACCTGCCCAAACCGTTCCACCTCGCCGAGCTGGTCGCCCGCCTGCGCGCGGCCCTCAAACGCGCCGGGCCGCCGCCTCCCGCCACGGCCGGAGAGCTGGTCCTGGACGCGGTCGAGCACAGCGTGACCGTGCGCGGCGCCGACGTCGCCATGTCCCCGACCGAGTTCCGCCTGCTGGCCGCCCTGGTCGCCGCGGGCGGAAGCATCGTCCGCCGTCGTGACCTGGTCCGGGCGGCCTGGCCGGCGGGCGCACAGGTCAGCGACAACACCCTGGACCAGTACCTGACCCGGTTGCGGCGCAAGCTGCGGACGGCCGGCAGCGGCCTGACCATCGGTACGGCCCGCGGGATCGGACACCGGCTGTCATGAAACGGCTGCTGGGCCGTCTGGCTCCGCGCACGCTGCGCGGCCGGCTCTCGCTCGTGGCCCTGACCACCGCCGCGCTCCTGATGACCGTCTTGACCGTGGCCTTCAACGCCGCGACGAGCCGGCACCTCCAGCACCAGGCGGACGACGAGCTGCGGACCCGGGCCGCCGCAGTCGCCACGACCGTCGACACCAGTGGCCCCCGGGTACGCGTCGTGGAAACCGCCAACGACCAGCTGCTCGACACGAACGTGTGGATCTACGCCGGGACACGGCTGCTCGAACAGCCGCCCGCCACCACGGCCCACAGCACCCTGACCAGAGCCGCCGTACACCTCGCGGCCGTGGGAAGGCGCGCCTGCGCGACCGTCCCCGCCGAGAACGTCCGGCTGTGCTCCCAGCCCGTACCCGGCCGCCACGCCGCCGCCATTGTGGTCACCGCACTGAACCTCGCCCCCTACCGAAGTTCGGCCGACACCCTGCTACTGGCGTCACTGACCCTGGACGCCGTCATGCTCGCGTGCACCTACGCGCTGACGCGCCTGGCCGTCGGCAGAGCGCTGCGTCCGGTGCGTACGATGACCGACCAGGCCACCCAGTGGAGCGCCGTGGCCTCCGACGACCGCTTCGGCGTCGTGGAGCGGCCCGCCGAACTCGCCCGGCTCGGTGCCTCGCTGGACGCGCTGCTGGACCGCATACGGGCGGTGCTGCGCCACGAGCGACAGCTCACCGCAGAGCTGTCCCACGAACTGCGCACCCCGCTCAGCCGCATCATCATCGAGCTCGACTGGTGGCGGTCCCGGCCGCGCTCGGCCGCCGAGACCCGAGCCACCCATGAGGTGATGGACGAGGCTGCGCAGTCCATGCGCACCATCTGCGACACCCTGCTGAACGAGGCCCGCGAAAACGCCATGGATCCCTCGGAGGTCCCCGGCACCGTGGACGTCGTGTCCGTTCTGCGCGGCCTGATCCAGCAGCTCGGAACGCCGGCGGGCGTGAGGGCCACCGTCGAGTCGGCCGATCCGGACCCGACGGCGGGGATCGCACCCGCCCTGCTGGAGCGGATCGTCAGTCCGCTGCTGGCCAATGCCGCTCGGTACGCGCACTCCAGCGTGACCGTCGTCGTGCGTCGCGGACCCGCGGCCGTACGCATCGACGTCATCGACGACGGCGCCGGCGTACCCGCCGCCTTCGTGGCCGAGCTCTTCCAGCCCGGACGGCGCGCCGACCGTGCCGACGGGCACGACGGCGCGGGACTGGGACTGCCGCTGGCCCGGCGCCTCGCGCGTGCCGTCGGCGGCGAGGTGTCCCACGACCCCGAACACGTGCCCGGGGCGCGGTTCACGGTCAGCGTGCCGACCGGCTGACCGTTTCCGCCCCGGTCGCCGAGGCGGTGGTCCTGCGCTCGCGCACCTGGGCGCAGGCCATCAGGCCGAACAGGATCGCCAGCAGCACCGCCGACGAACCCGCCGTGCCCAGGTCCAGACCGCCCTTGGCGACCGGCTTGGTGAGGAAGTCCCCCGCGGTGGCGCCCAGCGGGCGGGTGAGGACGAACGCGATCCAGAACAGAAGCACGTTCGGCACCGCGGGCACCTTCATCAGCGCCACCAGGACGGCCAGGGCGCCGGTGACGAGCAGCGCGCCACCGGCGTAGCCGAGCCCGGAGCTGTCCGAGAGGAAGTCGCCCATCGAGGTGCCGAGCGTGTTGGAGACGAGGATCGCCGACCAGAACAACGCCTCACCCCGAAAGGTGACGATGTCGCGGATCTGGAACGTCATTCCGGACAGCTTCCAGACGGCGAAGATGACCAGCAGGAGGGAGATGAGGATCGCCGCGCCCGCCGGGTATCCGAGTCCGAGGCCCTGCGGCCCCCAGCCGAGCGACGTGGCACCGCCCGAAAGGTACTTCGCGCTGGCGTCGCGGTTCATGAAGTCGGACATCGTGGTGCCGGCCATGCTGGTCGACAGGATCACGGTCCAGTAGAAGAACGGGTTGTAGCGGCGTGATCCCAGCTGGACGACCAGGGTCACCACGAAGACCAGGAACAGGGCGATCGTGGTGAGGAAGTAGCCCAGCTTCAGGGTCTGCGCGAAGAGGTCCCCGGCCGTCTCCCCCAGGGTGGTCGCCGCGATCTTCATGATCCAGAACGCGAGGGTGACCTCGGGCAGTTTCTTCATCACCGACTTCGCCGTACCGGCCGCCGGGCGGTGCGTGCCCGCGACGTCGAGGTCGGTGAGGACTTCGGGTCGCTCCATCGTCCGTGCTCCTGTCCGTCCCACAGCGGGGCGCCCGTGCCGGAGGGACGAGCGCCTTGTCAGGGTGAGCCGGCCGCGAGGAAACGGCCGGCTCACCCACGATGGCAGGAACATCATGAAAACAACCTGAACGCCCCGCTCTGCCGCTTTCAGGACGTCATCTGTCGCGCATTCCGCTCCGGATCGATCACGTCCCTGCGCGTCGCCGACAGGTAGACCACCAGACCGAGGATCACCATCAGGAAGAGCGCGCTGGTCACGACGGTGCCCAGCCCGAGACCGCCGTCCGCGCTCGGCTGGGAGAGATAGTCGCCGATCGAGGCACCCAGCGGACGGGTCAGGATGTAGGCGATCCAGAAACTCCACACGGCGTTCAGGCCGAGCGCGAAGTGAGCCACGGCAACCGCGGCGATCGCGAGGGCGAACAGCGCGGCGGAGAGCCAGTAGCCGAGGTTCATCCGCTCCGAGACGAGGTCGCCGGCGGCGGTGCCGAGGGCGAAGGTGAAGAGCACGGCCAGCCAGTAGAAGGACTCACGGCTCATGGTGTCGACGTGGTGGATGGACAGCGTCCGCTCACGTCGGTACCAGACGGCGAACACGACCGCGAGGGCGACGGCGAACACCGTGGTGCTCGTCGCCAGCGGCACTCCCATGTTGTCGGTGAGGTTGTCGCTGATCAACGTGCCGACGACGCTGATCAGGGCCACGGCGAGCCAGTACACGCCCGCGCGGTAGGCGCGGGTGCGGAACTGCGCCACGAGCACCACGGCCAGCAGGGCGCTCATCAGAACCGACACTCCGGTGAGACCGAGGCCGGCCTTCTCGTTCAGCAGGTCCGCCGCGGTCTCACCGACCGTCGTGCACAGCACCTTGATGATCCAGAAGTAGACGGTGACTTCGGGCACCTTGTTCCAGCGTATCCGGTGGCCGAGGCCGACCGCCGGTGCCGCAGTGGTTTCGGAGGCTTCGTAGGTCATGTGGCCAGACCGTGCCACCGATTCCCTGAACGCTTCCTTTACGCGTCGCCCGGGGCTTTCGGGCGTGGCCTGTTTCACCGCCGACCACGCGCGATCTCGTTACCGAGCGCCCTGGTCCCCCGACCCGTTACCGGGCGCCTCGTCCCCCGACCCCAACGATCCTGCCGTGTGGCCGAATTGGCGCAGGCACCGGACCGCGAGGTCGGCGGGGGAGCCGGGTCCCTCGACTCCGGCCTCCGTGCCCGCCCATGTCTCCAGGGCGATCCGGATCGCGTCGGTGGCGGCGGCCGCGGTGAGCCGTACCTCCAAGTCCTCGGCGTGCCCGCCCGAGAGCCGCGCGATCACCGGGACGAGCCGCTCCTCGGATTCCTGGTTGACCCGGTACCAGACCGCTCGCAGCGCGGGGTCCTCGGCCGCGGCCCGCAGGAGCCCGCGTGTGCGCAGCAGTGCCTGGGTGGCCTCCTCGTCCGGCGGGAGCAGCGCCTGCTCGACGGCGGACCTCAGCGCACGGGGGAGTGGCGTCCCCGGCTCCGTGGCCTCGAGGAGCGCCCGCCAGCGGTCGCCTCCGTTCGCGAGCAGCGGGCTCACGGCGTCTTCCTTGGAGCGGAAATACCGGTAGAAGGTCCGCAGCGCGATCCCCGCGCGCCGAGCGATCTCCTCGGCCGTCGTGCCCTGCGGGCCTCGCGTGGCGAACAGCTCCATCGCCGCGTGCGCGATCTCGAGCTGCGTGGCGGCCTTGCGGCGCTCGGTCAAGGAGGGGGAGGCATGAGTGCTCACCGCACAAGGATACGGTCCGCGGCATGTTTTTGGCATGCATTGACGTAGTGGCAAAACGTGCCACCTAGGCGTAACGTGTAAGGCGATCGAGGACGCCGAAGGCGAGCAGGAGCCGGCGTCACAGGGCCCCGGCCGGACACCCGCGGGGCCGGTTTGGAGAACAGATGAACCGCTACGAAGGCCGTCGAGTCCTGATCACCGGTGGTGGCTCGGGCATCGGTCAGGCCACCGTGCTGCGCATCCTCGCGGAGGGCGGCGCCGTCGTGGCCGCGGACGTCAGCGAGCGAGGTCTGAACGACACCGTCGAGAAGGCCGGCGCCCACGCGGACCGCCTCACGACGCTCGTCATCGACATATCCGACGAGGCCTCGGTACGTGCCGGGGTCGCCGCCGCCGTCACCGCGCTCGGCGGTCTGGACGTGCTGGTCAACGCGGCCGGGATCCTGCGCTCCTCGCACACCCACGAGACGAGCCTGGAGGACTTCACCCGCATCCTCCAGGTCAACCTCGTCGGCACCTTCCTCATGATCCGCGAGTCCATCCCGGCGCTGCTGGAGGGCCGGGGCGCGGCGGTCGTCAACTTCAGTTCGACCTCCGCCATGTTCGCGCACCCCTACATGGCCGCGTATGCGGCGAGCAAGGGTGGCATCCAGTCCATGACGCACGCGCTGGCCAGCGAGTACGCGAAGCAGGGCATCCGCTTCACCGCCGTCCAGCCCGGTTCCATCTCCTCCGGTATGACCGACGGCAGCGGCGCCAGCAAGCAGAGCACGGGTCCGGGGCTGCCCGAGGATGCCGACATGAGCCTGTTCATGAAGCTCTCCCCGGCGCTCGGCCAGGGTTTCGCCGGTCCGGAGACGGTGGCGTCCGTGGTCGCGATGCTCGGCTCCGACGACGGCAGCTTCATCACCGGCACCGAGGTCCGCATCGACGGCGGCACCCACTTCTGAGGACGGCCCGGCGGCGGCTCGGGGCCGCGACCAAGGACGTACGGCTGCGGGCCGGGGCCGCGACCGAGGACGTACGGCTGCGGCACCCGAGGACGGCGCCGTCCGCCGCCGATCCCGGGTGCCGCGGCCCCTTCCGCCGCGGCCCCTTTCACCGACGCCCACACCGCACGGATGACAACAACGAAGGAGCGCACCATGAACGACCTGGCCGGCAAGAGCGTGATCATCACCGGCGGAGCCCGCGGCCTCGGGGCCGAAGCGGCCCGTCAGGCGATCGCGGCCGGAGCCAATGTGGTGATCACCGATGTGCTGGACGACGAAGGCAGGGCCACCGCCGCCGAACTCGGTGCCAACGCCCGCTTCCTGCACCACGACGTCACCTCCGAGGAGGGCTGGCAGCAGGTCGCCGACTTCACGGTCGCCGAGTTCGGCGGGATCCACGGCCTCGTCAACAACGCCGGAATCTCGACCGGACAGCTCCTCGAGGCCGAGTCCGTGGAGCACTTCCGCAAGGTGCTCGACATCAACCTCACCGGTGTCTTCATCGGCATGAAGACCGTGATCCCCGCGATGAAGGAGAACGGCGGCGGTTCGATCGTCAACATCTCCTCCGCCGCGGGTCTCATGGGCCTCGCGCTGACGGCCGGCTACGGCGCCTCCAAGTGGGGGGTGCGGGGACTGACGAAGATCGGCGCGGTGGAACTGGGCACGGCCCGCATCCGGGTGAACTCGGTGCACCCCGGCATGACCTACACCCCGATGACCGCATCCGTCGGCATCGAGCCGGGTGAGGGCAAGTACCCGAACACGCCCATGGGCCGGGTCGGCGAGCCGTCCGAGATCGCGGGCGCCGTGGTGTTCCTGCTCTCGGACGCCGCGTCCTACGTCACGGGCGCGGAGCTGGCGGTGGACGGCGGCTGGACCACCGGACCGACCGTCAAGTACGTCATGGGGCAGTGAGGACCACTGCCGGCGAGGCGTAACACTCCATGGTGCGGCCGCCGCCCGTGGTACGGGAGATCCGTCACGCGGGTTCGACGGGCAGCCACAGCTCGCAGGTCGCGGTGCTGAAGTCGTCCGCGCGCTCGAGGACCGTGACGATCGAGGGACCTGGCCGCAGACGCCACGGGTTGGAGGGAAACCACTCGGTCGCGGTCGCGGCCCAGGTCGTCTGGAGCGTCCGCGGATACGGTCCGGAGCTGCGGAAGATCGCCCACCTGCCGGCCGGTACCTCGATGGCGTCGAGGTCGTCGGGGGCCGGCGTGTCCCGGGAGACGGCGACCCCGTGCAGGTAGGTCAGTTCGCTGCCCTCCGCGCCGTCGGGGGCCATATCGTCGCAGACTTGGAGCAGGCCCTCCGGTTCGGTCCCGCTGAGGGCCTTCAGCCGGAGATGCTCCTGCGGCGGCAGTGCGGTGATGTGCTGCTGGATGTGCGGGTTGACGCCCCGGTGGATGAGCGGGACCCGGGCGGCGTGTCCGACCAGCCGGAACGCGGGGCGGTCGACGAGGCGGGTGTCCATGGGGATGTTCCCTTCGACGGTCAGGCGGAACCTGAGTTGCGGTTGAGCGCGCAGGGGGCCTCCTTCGCGGCGCACGTCACGGGGGGTGGCGCCGTGGACCGCCCGGAACGCGCGTCCGAACGCCTCGGTCGATCCGTATCCGTGCCGGACGGCGATGCTCAGCAGATCGTCCTCGCCCCGGACGACGTCGGCGGCGGCGACGGTCATACGGCGCCGGCGCACGTACTCCGACAGCGGCATGCCGGCCAACGACGAGAACATCCGGCGCAGGTGGTACTCGGTCGTGCCGAGTGTCCTGGCCAGTCCGTGGACGTCGAGCTCCTCGGCGAGGTGCTCCTCGACGAGATCGGCAAGCCGGTTCAGTGCTGAGATCACGGGACCTCCTTTCGACATCAACCCTGGCAGAGGCACCCCGGCCGCATCCGACCGCTGCGATCCGGTCCGATCGGGCGCCGGGACCGGAGCGAGGCTGACGCACACTCATGCCGCCGGGCGGGCACGGCCGTCCCGGGCACGTCACAGTTTCCGGTCCTCGGGCGTCACATGGGTGGGCTCCGGCCCGTCAGACATCCGAGGCACCCGTGGGGAGAGAGTGACCCGATGCACGAACACGATTGGCTGGCCGCCCGATTCGAGACCGACCGCTCCCGCCTGCGCGCGGTGGCGTACCGGATGCTCGGCTCGTCGGCCGAGGCGGACGACGCCGTCCAGGAGACCTGGCTCCGGGCCAGCCGCTCGGACGCGACCGCGGTGGAGAACATGAGCGGCTGGCTGACCACCATCGTGGCCCGCGTGTCGTTGAACATGCTCCAGTCCCGCAAGTCGCGCCGCGAGGAACTGGTGGACGCCCCCGAGACCGGCGGCTCGCCCCGCCCGGACACCCCGGTCGACCCGGAACGGGAGGCGCTGCTCGCCGAGTCGGTCGGCACCGCCATGCTCCTCATCCTCGACACGCTCACGCCCGCCGAGCGGCTGGCGTTCGTGCTGCACGACATGTTCGCGGTGCCCTTCGAGGAGATCGCGCCGATCGTGGACCGTACCCCGGCCGCCGCCCGCCAACTGGCCAGCCGTGCCCGCCGCCGCATCCAGCGGCAGGGCGTCGACCCGGGCACAACGGGCACAGGCCCGAAGGCCGGGCCGGCACAGGACGAGAACGCCGGCACCTACCAGTCCGGCAAGGCCGATCTCATCCGCGCCTTCCTCACCGCCTCCCGCGAGGGCGACTTCGAGGCGCTGCTGGCCATGCTCGCCCCGGACATCGTGGTCCGCTCCGACCGGACGGTCGTACGGATGGGCGCGGCCACGGGGCGGGACGCGGCAGCGGAGATCCGCGGCTCCGACGCCGTCGCCCGCGCCTTCGCCAAGCTCTCCTGGGACCCGGTGCCCGCCCTCGTCGACGGCTCCGCCGCACTGGCCTACGCCCCGGACGGCGTGCCGCGGGCCGTGTACCGCTTCGGCGTCGCCGACGACCTGATCACCGGCATCGACGTCCGGGCCGACCTCACCGGCCTCGACATCGTTCTGTGCTGAACCGCCGAGGTCCGTCACATCCGGCGGCCGCGGCCTGTCATACGGACTGAGCCTGAATTCCTCCCCATGCGAGTAGGAGACACCTCATGTCCACACCCAGCGCCGTGCCTGCGGCCGGGGACTCACGGCGGTGGATGGTCCTCGCCGTCATCTGCACCGCCTACCTCATGCTGCCCCTCGACGCCACGGTGATGAACCTGGCGCTGCCGTCGGCGCAGACCTCGCTGCACTTCTCGGACGCGGACAAGCAGTGGGTCGTGACGGCGTACGCGCTGAGCTACGGCAGTCTGCTGCTGTTCAGCGGCCGGCTGGCCGACCTCATCGGGCGCAAGGAGACGTTCGTCGCCGGCCTGGCCGGCTTCGCGGCCGCCTCCGCGGTCGGCGGCGCCGCCGGCAGTTTCGGCATGCTGGTGGCCGCCCGCGCCTGCCAGGGCGTCTTCGCCGCGTTGCTGGCGCCCACCGCCCTGTCGCTGCTGGCCACCACGTTCACCGACCCCAAGGAGCGCGGCAAGGCGTTCGGTGTCTTCAGCGCGGTCGCGGCCAGCGGCGGCGGCCTGGGCCTGCTCATCGGCGGCGCGCTGACCTCCGCCCTGAACTGGCGCTGGTGCATGTACGTCAACCTGGTCTTCGCCGCCTTCTCGCTGATCGTCGGCTCCTCGCTGCTCACCCGGCAGCCGCGCACGGGCACCCGGATGGACGTCCCCGGCGTCGTCGTGGTGTCCGGCGGCATGCTCTGCCTGGTCTACGGCTTCTCCAACGCGGCGACGCACAGCTGGCACACCCCCTCGACCTGGGGCTTCCTCGTGGCCGGCGGTGTGCTGGTGATGCTGTTCTCCTTCTGGCAGCGCCGCGCCCAGCACCCGCTGCTGCCCCCGCGGGTCGTGCTCGACCGCAACCGCGGCGGCTCCTACATCGCCGCACTGGTCATCGGAGCCGGCATGTTCGGCGTGCTGCTCTTCCTCATCTACTACATGCAGTCCGACCTGGGATACTCGGCGATCAAGTCGGGTCTCGCCCTGCTGCCGATGGTGGCCGTCACGGCCGTGGCGAGCAATGTGGGCAACATCCGGCTGATGCCGCGCTTCGGCCCGCGGCCGCTGGTCTCCACCGGCATGCTGATCAACGCCGGCGGTATGGCCTGGCTGACCCGTATCGGGCCGGACTCCCACTACGTCCCGACGCTCCTCGGGCCGACCATGGTGATCGGGCTCGCCATGGGCATGATCTTCGCCGCCGTGCTGCGCACCGGCACCTCCGGGGTGCTGCCGCAGGACGCGGGCATCGCCTCGGCCGCCATCAACACCGGCCAGCAACTCGGCGGAGCCATCGGCACCGCGCTGCTCAACACGATCGCGGCCGGCGCCACCACCGACTACCTGACCGGTCATGCCCGGGGGAAGCCGGGGCCGGCGCTGCTCCACCTGGCGACGATCCACGGCTACACCCGCGTGTTCTGGTGGTGCGCCGGCATCTTCGCCTTCGGCGCCGTCCTCAGCGGCGCGTTGCTGCGCAGCGGCCCACTGCCGGTGCCCGGACCACCCACCAGCCCCAAGCCGACCAGCGAGCCGGAGAAGGTGCGCTCCTGACGTTCCCCGACGGGCACTCCTGACGCACGCCCCGACGCGCCTTCCGGCCGCGGCGCGCCGACGGAACAACCGAGGAGGAGGGCCGGGCCGCCCGGTCCTCCTCCCACATCACCGGAGGCACGGGCGGCCGTCCGGGAGCCGGAAATAGTCCACCCATCCTGCGTTCGTCGACGAAATCGGTAGCCTGCCGCCATGGTTACGGGTGAGGGGGCCGAGCCCAGCGGTGCCGATCTTGACGACCAGGACTGGGGTGCGACGCGCGCCTGGGTGGAGAAGGGGCTGTCCGAGGCCGAACGCATCGAAGGAGTCACGCGGTTGCGTGGCGGCTGGACGTCGCGGATGCGCCGTCTCGACATCTGTGGGCCGGGTGGTCGGCGCTCGCTGGTGCTGCGGTCGTTCGTCAGGCCCTTCTTCGTTCGGCACGCGGAGGGCCTGCTGACCCGCGAGGCGGCCGTTCTGCGCCTGCTCGGCGGCACGGATGTGCCCGCGGCCAGGCCGGTGGCCGTCGACGCGACAGCGCGGTACTGCGATCACCCCTCCTTGCTGATGACCCTGTTGCCCGGGACCGTACGCCTGGCCGACGAGGGGGCCGATCGGCGTGCCGAATTGCTGGCCCGCCAGTTGCTGCGCATCCACCGGCTGCCGGTGACCGCCGAGGCACGGCCTCGCACCTATCAGGCGTGGACCGCTCCCGAGAGAGTGAGCCCGCCCGAAGGCACCGATCGGCCTGAACTCTGGCAACGGGCCGTGGACGTGATCCGCCGAGAGCCCCCGGCGTACCGGGCCTGCTTCCTGCACCGGGACTTCCACCCCGGCAACGTCCTCTTCACGGGCGACGGCGACGGTCTGCGGATCAGTGGCGTCGTCGACTGGGTGGAGACCTCCTGGGGGCCGGCCGACCTGGACGTGGCCCACTGCTCGACGGCCCTCGCTCTGCTGCACGGGGTGGCCGCGGGCATGGACTTCGCCGACCGCTACCTTGCGGCGGGCGGGACACCGGCCGAAGACCGCGCCGCCCATCTCTACTGGCGGATGCTGGACGCCCTGGCCTTCGCCCCGGACGCCGAGAAGGTCGCCGTCCCCTGGCGGGAGACGGGCCGTGCCGATCTGACGCCCGCCCTGCTGACCAGGCGGCTGGAGGAATATCTCCAGGCCCTTTTCGACCGCTATACGTGAAGCCGGAAGACGTCTCCCAGGAGACTTCACACTCCTGGCGCAGGCCGTACGGCGATCCCGTTCCGCTCCAGCAGCGCCGCCGTGACCCCGTCTCCAGGCATCAACTCCCCGGTGAACGAACCGTCGTAGACCACACCGCGTCCGCACGAGGGACTGCGCGGCATCAACAGAGCCTCGGTGCAGCCGGCGCTGCGCGCCGCCGCCAGGGCGCGTCGTGCTCCGTGCACGAATTCCGCCGTCACGTCACGCCCGGTGTCGTCGACGACCCGAGCCGTCCCGTCGAGCACGTCGTACCCGTCGCCGCCCACCAGTTCCGCTGGCCGCCGCGGGGTCACGAGCCCGCCCGCGACCTCCGGGCAGAAGGAGACGACCTCGCGCCCGGTCACTGCCGCCTCGACCTCCGAGGACCCCTTGTGACGCCCGTCGAACCGGCACGGCACCCCACGCAGGCACGCGCTGACCAGGATTGCTTCCACGCGGCCAGGCTAACCGCGAGCGGCCCCCGAAGCCCGAGCGCTGGGCCACTCGGAGGGCTTCGATCGCTCCGATTCGGCAAGGAGGGCGGCGAGGCCCGCGGCAGTGAGGCAGGCGCCGGTCAGGGCGATGCTGTGGAGGCCGGGGGCGGCCTCCAGGAGGTGTCCTCCGAGGAGGGCGCCGCCGGCGATGCCGGCGTTGATGGTGGCGGAGCCCGCCGCGGAAGCGACCTCGACACTGCGGGGAGCCATACGCAGGATGCGGCTCTGCAGGGCGGTGAGCAGGGCTGCCAGAGCCAGGCCGAGCACGGCGACCGCCGTCACCGCGGCCCACGGACGGCTGCCCGCGCCCGCGAGGACCGTCAGGGCCGCGGCCAGGAGCACGACCGTGCCGGTCATCGTGGCCCTGGCGTTGCGGTCGGACAGCGCACCCGACACGCAGGTTCCGGCCAGGCCCGCCAGACCGTTCAGCAGGAGCACCACGCTGATGGTGCCCGGGGACAGGCCGGTGGCCCGGGTGAGGAAGACGGCGACGTACGTGTAGAAGGTGAAGACGCCCGCGACGACCAGCCCGGTGGCCGCCATCAGCAGGACGAAGCGCGAGCGGCTGCGCCGTGGGGCGATGGACACCGGGTCCTGCCCGGCCGGGGCCGAGGGCAGCAGGAGCGCGACAGCCACCCCGGCCACCAGGCCGAGGGCGCTCATGACCAGGAACGGGACCCGCCATTCGGTCCGCTGTCCCAGCCAGGTCCCCGCCGGGACACCGACCGCGCTCGCCAGCGGGATTCCGCTGAACAGTGCCCCGACCACCTTGGCGCGCACCGCTTCGCGGAACATGCTCGTGGCGGTCGGCGCGAGCACCGACAAGAACACCGCATGGGTCAGCGCGATCAGGATCTGCGCCGCCAGCAGGACGCCGTAGCCGGGTGCCAGGGCGGACAGCGAGGTGGCCGCGGCGAAGAGGATCAGCAGGGCGGTGAGCAGGCGGCGACGCGGGAGGCGCCGGGTCGCCCCGGTCAGGGGTACGGCGGTGACGGTGACCACCAGCCCGTAGCCGGTCACCAGCAGTCCGACCGACGATTCCGGCACGTTCAGCCCGGAGGCGATCTGCGGCAGCAGTCCGATCGGCAGGCTCTGCACGCTGCTGTATACGAACAGCGCCAACGTGAGCGCCACCACCGCGGTCACCGCTCGGCGGCGGCCGACCGGCCCGGTCGTCTCGGAGGGGATCACATGGGGACGGTCCTGCATGGGGACACGCCTTTCCAGCATGCCCACCCACCCGGAAGCCGAACTCCCCACGATCCACCGTCACTTGGACGGCGGCTGACGTGCCGAACTGTACGGCCCCCGCCAGGGCAACTCAACGGACCCGCACTGCGGAGGAGAGGCGGAGGCGAACGATGCGACATCCGGCCGTCGCGCCGCATCGGTATCCGCCGCGCGGCGGTCAGTGCTCCTGGGCCGTCGGGCGCACCATGATCTCGTTGACCGCGGCGTGCGCGGGCTGAGTGATCATGAACGTGATGGCGCGGGCGACGTCCTCGGCACGCAGCCAGGATTCCTCCGGCAGGTCACGCGCGGCGAGGCGCCCGCCGCCGGTCGCCATCTCGGTCACGGTCAAACCCGGTTCGATCAGCCCTACCCGCACACCCCTTCCGGTCACTTCCTGGCGCATGGCCTCGCTGAACGCGCACACCGCGTGCTTCGTCGCCGAGTACACGGCGTTGTTCCTTCGCGCCACCCTGCCCGCGACCGAGCTGACGTTCACGAGATCGGCGGTCCCACGCGGCCCGTCCGCCGCCGCCCGCAGCAGATGCGGCAACGCCGACCGTGACATCTGCAGGACGGCGTTGAGGTTGAGGTCGACCATCCGCTCCCACTCCGCCGGGTCACCCTCCTCGACGGGACCCATGGCCACGTAACCGGCGTTGTTCACCAGCACGTCCAACCGCGCGAAGCGGCCGACGGCGTCCTCGACGGCCTGACGTGCCTGCCCCGGATCGCCCAGGTCGGCGGTGAGAACGGCGCACGAGCCGCCCTGGTCACGGATGCTCGTGGCCAGTTCCTCCAGCCGCCCGGTGCGTCGGGCGACGACCGCCACGGCCGCGCCCTGCCGGGCCAGTTGCCAGGCGGTCGCCGCACCGATGCCGCTGGACGCACCGGTCACCAGAGCCGCGCATCCCGACAACGGGGCTTCGGCGTCGGCGCCCGGCAACGTGTCGCTCCGATCCGGAGCCCTCATCGGCCCGCTCTTCGGATCCCTCACGCTCATCACCGCCCTTCAGGGATCGCATCCACCGCCGCGTCCCACCGTGCCCGGCGAGGTGCTGCCTCCTCTCGCAGCTTGCACCAGGCGGTCCGAGACCGCCTCCCGCCGCAGCCGGCCGCGCGTGGGCGATCGGCCTCCCGGCTCCGACTGCGGTCGGCTGTGGCGAAGCGATCACTGACCGTGGTCTCCGGGCCCCTCGGACAGTGCCGCGTCGCGCAGGTGTTCGGTGAGCGCCGCGGTGGCCGCCGACGAGGCGCGGCCCTTGACGCCCCAGGCCAGCAGAAGCTGGCGGCGGGCCCAGGGATCCTGCAGTTCGCACACGGTGAGCGGCCGGCCGGGGTCGATGGCGCGGCGCGGTACGACGGCGAGCCCGACGCCTGCGGCGGCGAGGGCGACGAGGACGCCGAGGTCGGCGACGGTGGTGCGGTAGCGCGCCACCGGAGCGTGCGGCCCGAGGTGCTTCTCGATCCAGCGGCGCAGCGAGGAGCCGGCGTCGAGCCCGACGAGCGGGTGCTCGGCGACCTCGCTGTAGGTCAGCGAGGTCCGGCCGGCAATGATGCCTCCGGCCTGGCCGATCACCACGAGGGAGTCGTCACCGAGGGGCTCCATGCGCAGGCCGCAGTCACGGGCCTCGTCGTCGACGACGACCCCCAGGTCCGCCTCGCCGTCGGCGAGCAGCCGCACCGTTTGCGGCGTGCGGCTCTCGCACACCGTGACGTCGACGTCCGGGTGCGCGCGGAGGAACGAGACCAGGGCCTGGGGAACGAGCCGGTGCATCGCGGATCCGCCCGCCAACAGGGTCAGGGGAGCGGCCGGTGACCGGGTGTAGCTGGCGACGGCGCTTTCGAGCCGCGCGGTCTGGTCCAGCACGTCGCGTGCATGGCGTGCCAGCGTCGTCCCCGCCGGAGTGGGCCGTACGCCTCGTCGCCCGCGGATCAGCAAGGCCACGCCGGCGTGGTGCTCCAGCGAGCGCACCCTGGCGCTGGCCGAAGGAAGGCTCAGGTGCATCCGTTCGGCTCCCGCCGTGATCGACCCCTCGGTCACGATGTGAAGAAAGAGCCGCAGATCGTCCAGGTCATAGCGCACTGCCCCAGCCTAAAGCTCAGCCTTAGGCTCAGCCTAAGGCCCAGGCTTAGGCCGGCTGTGCCGATTACGCATTGTGCACGCACCGGTCGCGCGGCGATGCTCGGCGGGTGTCGGAGTTGTTTCCTGTCCTGCTCGCCGGTGCCGCCGCGGGAGTGCTGAACGCCATGGGTGGTGGGGGCACGTTCGTGGCGCTGCCCGCTCTGGTGGCGCTGGGCCTGCCGCCGGTGACGGCGAACGCGTTGTCGCGGGTCGCCCTCGTACCGGGTGCCGTGGTCAGTGCATGGGTCTACCAGGGCGAACTCACCCCGATCGGGGCGACGTCGACCAAGGCGCTGACAGTGGTCAGCGCGGCCGGCGGCGCAGTCGGTGCCGGTCTGCTGCTGGCGCTGCCTGCCTCGTCGTTCGACGCCGCGGTGCCGTGGCTGCTCGCCCTGGCCACGGTCGTCCTCGCCTTTGGACGCCGCATCTCCCGGGTGGTGAGCACAGTGCGGGGAAGCTCGGCCGGCATGAGTGCCCGGGCCGTCCTGATCGGACAGTTCTTCCTCTCCGTGTACGGCGGATACTTCGGCGGTGCCGTAGGCATCATGATGCTGGCCCTGTGGAGCATCGGCCTCGGTCTCGACGCCGCGGACAGCAACCCGATGCGGATCGTGCAGCTCGCGGCCGTCTGTCTCGGCGCGGCGGCGCTGTTCCTCGTGGCCTCGGACGCACTGAGCGCTCCGCTTGTCCTCACCGTCACCGTGGTCGGGACGGTGATCGGCGGCTTCGCCGGCGCCCACTTGGCACGCCGTCTGTCCGCCCGGCTGCTGCGCGGTGTCATCCTCACCACCGCCGTCGTCATGACCGTTCTGTACTTCCTGCGCGATGTCCTGCGCGGCTGATCACGTGGGGGAGCCTGCGATGACCGTCCCCGATCGGTGGGAGCCGAGGGCGACCGACATGAGCGAGGGCGGCATGGGAGGCGCCGCGCCGTACACGGATGCGGCGCGAGCGAGGCTGGTGATGGCCTACGACGCCTGCGTACTGGCCGACCTCGCACGGGCGGCGGTTCCCATCGGCGAGCACGAGCTGAACACCGACGGGACCACCCGCTCGCCGGGTGCCGTACTGGCCGACGCCGCCCGGGTGCTCGCGGCGGCGCGGCGGTTCTTCGAGACCGCCGCGGTGTTCGAGCGCGTGGCCGGCGCCGACTGGCAGCTCGTCGGCGACGTCCTGGGTGTGCCTCCGCAAGCCGCCCGGGCGCGCTTCGCCGTGGCCGAGACCGGCTTCCGGGAGGAACTCCTCCCCGGGGGAACCGGACCCACCGAAGCCGGCGAGACGAGCCGCCTGCGCGCCCACATGGTCGGAGAACCGCTGGAAACGGCCCTCGATCTCGACGACTGGGTCCTGCGCCATCAGGACGGTGACGACGCTCTCGGCCCCACACCGGTCTCCGGCGGCTTGACCCGGACCGATCCTCCACGCCACGCCGAGAAGCACCCCTGACCAGACGCTCCGGGGGCCGTTGGCGGGAACGGCCCCCAGGGCGTCTCCGGGTCTCAGGCGCCGATGTCTCGGCCGTCGGTGCGCCACACCGAGACCACGGCCGGGCGGACGATCTTGCCGGGGCCGTCGGGCCAGGTGCTGGCCGGCTTCTCCACGGACGCGCCGTCGATCTCGCCCGGGTGCTGCACGGCCACCACCACGCGCCGGTCCTGGACGATCGGCCCGCAGGTCTCGGCGCCGGCGGGCACCGTCAGGAACTGCTTGAGCTCACCGCGCCGGTCGCCGCGCGTGGCGACGCCGAAGAGGCCGTCGTGGGAGCCGAGTTGGGCGCCGTCGGTGGCGATCCACAGGTTGCCGTGCGGGTCGAAGGCCACGTTGTCCGGGCAGGAGATGGGGCTGACCTTGTCCTTGGGGAACCCGGCGAAGTAGGTGGACGGGTCGGCGGGGTCGCCGGCGACGAGGAAGACCGACCAGGCGAACGTGGTGCTCTCGGGCCGGTCGCGGCCCTCGGTGAGCTCCAGGATGTGCCCGTGCTTGTTGGCGTTGCGGGGGTTGGCCTCGTCGGCGGGCGCCTCGCCGCTCTTGCCGCGGTTGGTGTTGTTGGTGAGGACGACGTAGACCTTCCCGGTGTGCGGGGAGGGCTCGATGTCCTCGGGGCGGTCCATCTTGGTGGCGCCGACCTTGTCGCCCGCCAGCCGCGTGAACACGAACACCTCTTCGGCGGTCATGCCCGCGACGTGGGAGACGCCACCGTGCGCGGTGGCGGTGGCGAGCGGAATCCAGGTGCCGGAGCCGTCGAACTCGCCGTCGCTCGGCAGCTTGCCGCTGCCGTCGATCTCGAAGGCGGGGGAGTCGCCGGTGAGCTTGGCGACATAGAGGGTGCCCTCGTCGAGCAGCGTCAGGTTGTGCTCACGCGCCCCGCGGCTGTTCCCGTGCCGCATCTGCTTGCTGCCGACGAACTTGTAGAAGTAGTCGAACCGCTCGTCGTCGCCGGAGTAGACGACGGGCCGCCCGTCCGCGGTGAGCCGCACGGTGGCGGCCTCGTGCTTGAAGCGGCCGAGGGCGGTGCGCTTGCGGGGTGTGGAGGTGGGGTCGTACGGGTCGAACTCGACGACGTAGCCGAAGCGGTGGACCTCGTTGGGTTCCTGGGCGATGTCGAACCGCTTGTCGAACCGTTCCCACTTCCGCTCGGTGGCACCGGTCCCGATGCCGTACCGCTTGTCGGTGCCCCGGCCGCCGTTGGCGAAGTACTGGTTGAAGTTCTCCTCGCCGTGGAGGGTGGTGCCCCACGGGGTGACGCCGCCGGAGCAGTTGTTGAGGGTGCCGAGGACCTTGCGGCCGCTCGGGTCCGCGGAGGTCTTCAGGAGGGCGGACCCGGCGACCGGCCCGGTGAGACGGAACTCGCTGGTGGCGGTCACACGGCGGTTGAGGGGGTGGCGGGGGACGGCGGTGAGGCGTCCGGAGCGCTTGTCGTTCTGGACCACGACGGCGGCCAGACCGTGAGCGGCCCAGGCGACCTCGACCTGCTGCCGGGTGGGGTTCGCGGGGTCGTACCCCCGGAACATGATCACCTCGTCGGTGTACTCGTGGTTGGCGACGAGGAGCTGGAGGTCGTGCTCGCCCTGGATCGGCAGCAGGGCGAGGAAGTCGTTGTTGTAACCGAACTGGCCTGCCTGGGCGGCGGCGGTCTGGTTCTCGGGGTCGAAGGCGGGCGCGCCGCGGAGGATGGGGTCGCCCCAGCGGATGACCACGTTCTGGTCGTAACCGGCCGGGACGGTGACGGCGTCGGCGGTGTTGGGCGCGACGGGGGTGAAGCGCAGGCCGCGGGCGGCGTCACCGCTGCCCCCGGCGGCTCCCTGCCCCTTCGCGGGGGAGGCCTGGGCCTCGGGCGCCGCGGCTGTGAGGGCGGCCGTGCCGGTGGCGGCGGCCACCGTCACGACGGCGGCGGCGCGCAGCGCGGAACGGCGGCTGAGGGCACCGGCGATGACGTCGCCGACGTACTCGCCCGAGCTGGTGTTGGGCACCTCGTGGAAACACGCGTCGCCGCAGCGGTAGCGGCAGGTCAGGGCGGACCGCCCGCCGGGATGCGAACCGGACGGCGTTCCGATCAGCGGCAGCAGCTTGCGCACTTTACTCTCCCTATACGAATTCTTGGTAGAGCGTGACGCTAGGAGGGCCGAGTGTGCGGCAGCCATGCCGGTGAGTGAACGGCCGGTGAACGAGATGCAGCCGTATGGGGGTTGGGTGCGGCCTGCTGGGGTGCCACGCGGGGCCCGCGGCCCTCACCGCTTCCCGGCACGCGCCATGAGCAGCGGCTGGAAGAAGCCCGTCTGCTGCGGCATCCGCCACACCGGGTCCGCGAATCCCGCGTCGGTCACGAGGGAGGTCAGCCGGTCGCGGCCGAGCGCCCAGTAGACGGCCCGGCGGACCGCGACCCGCCACTCCCCTCCTTCCGGCAGGAGTTGGAAGTGCTCCAGGTCGTAGTGCTCGCCGTCCTCGTGCCACTGCCACAGCTGGAAGCCGATGGTTGGTTCCGCGCCGTCTTGGGACCGGTGGACCTGCGGAGGTGTCGAAGTGGGGCGGGTGCGCAGCAGGTCGTCGTAGGGGCGCGTGCTGACCAGCAGCAGGCCGCCGGGACGCAGGACGCGGCGCATCTCCGCCAGGGCGGTGCGGACGTCCTGCTCCGTCAGCAGATGGGGCAGGGAGTTGTCGGCGCAGACGACGACGTCGAACCGGGCGTCGGGGAACGGGAGGTGCCGCATGTCGGCGGCGGCCGTGGGCAGCGTCAGATTCCGGTGGGCTGCCTCGCGCGCGGCGCGGGCCGCGGCGCGGGGGCTGAGGTCCGTCCCGGTGACGCGGTGCCCGAGCAGGGCCAGGCCGATGGCCTGCGTGCCGATGCCGCAGGAGCAGTCG
The DNA here is from genome assembly GCF_053598035.1 of Streptomyces sp. NPDC001204. Lineage (NCBI taxonomy): Bacteria > Bacillati > Actinomycetota > Actinomycetes > Kitasatosporales > Streptomycetaceae > Streptomyces > Streptomyces sp. NPDC001204. The sequence goes on from NZ_JBSFJL010000020.1 coordinate 82,055, forward strand.
AGCACCGCCGCTCGCTCCTCGCCCATGAGGGCGTCCAGGGCCTGGCCCTGCCGGCGCATGCCGGCGTCCCAGTCCGCGTAGATCAGGTGGTAGTCGTCGGCCAGTTCGTCGTAGAAGCGTGTCACCGAGGTCTCGGGCATGGCCCGAGGTTAGTCTCCCGGCCCCTCCGCGGACACGGGCCGTGCCGGGTCGCCCGGTCGGGTACGTCCACGCCTGGCTCAACACGACGGTGAATACGGGAAGTTGATCGCGACGTGGTCAGCCGTTGGTCTCGGGGGCGAAGGGGCCGCCGGTGCCGAACGCGAGCCGTGCGAAGTTCTCGGCGATGCGGCGGTGACCCGCGGGGTCGGGGTGGACCTCGTCGGGCAGCGGGAGTTCGGCGTAGTCCGTCTCGCCGTACAGTTCGCGGCCGTCGAGGTGGTGCAGGTTCGGGTCGTCGGCCGCCCGCTGCCCGACGATCCGGGCGAGTTCGTGGCGGATGACGTTGAGCGTCAGGCGCCCGGCGGCGCGTTCGGCGGGATCGCCCGTCGCCCTGAACCGCAGGGTCCCGTCCTGGAAGTCGGGCGCGAGGGGGCCGGGAGTGTCCTCCTGGACCGGACAGAGGATGGAGGACACGACCAGCAACGGCGTCGTCGCATGCCCCTCGCGGATGGTGTCGAGGAAGCCGTGGACGGCGGGGACGAAGGCGCGCAGACGCATCGCGTCGGTGTTGACGACATTGATGCCGATCTTGACGCTGATCAGGTCCGCGGGGGTGTCCCGCATCGCCCGGGCGGTGAACGGGTCGAGCAGCGCGCTGCCGCCGAATCCCAGGTTGACCAGGTCCACTCCGCTCCGGGCCGCGGCCAGGGCCGGCCAGATGGCGGTCGGGTGGGCGGCGTTCGAGCCGTGGCTGATGGAACTGCCGTGGTGCAGCCACACCCTGCGGCCCCAGTCCGGCGCCGGCTCGACCGGGGCGTCGGTGCGCAGCGCGATCAACTCGGTGATCTCCGTGTGAGGGAGCCAGATCTCGACGTCCTTGTCCCGCGCGGGCAGATCGGTGAACCGGGCGGTGCCGGGAGGTCCTTCGAGCAGTTCGGCGGACTGGGTGGCCATGTCGATGGTGCGGACGTTGCCACCGGTCACCGTGTCCTGGCCCGCGAGGCGTCCGTCGACCAGCAGGTCGTACACGCCGTCCGCCGGGGCCGGGAGACCGCGGTAGGCCCTCTTGGTGGGCAGGGTGACCAGTTCGATGGCGGTCGCCCTGGTGCGCAGGGCCAGCCGTACGCCGGACGGCTGGGCCTCGGCCATGGCCAGTTGCTCGTCGGGGATCTGCGGGCGCGCCCCAGCGGGCAGCCGGTGCGGCAGCAGTCCGTGCGCCGTGCGCTCCACGTCGAGGGCGCCGCGCAGGAGGTCCGCGGTGACGGGTGTGGTGATCCAGTCGTGCTCGGTGTTCATCGCCTCAGCCTGTTGATCAAGAGTTCCGGGTTGTTCACGGGTGCGGGTGCGCGTGCGGGTACGCGGCGCTGCCTACCGAGAGCACCCACGATCCGATATCTATTATGCAGCTTCCTAAAGGCTATAGGCAAAATCGAGATCGGGGCAGGCCAAGGCCGCATCCGGCGGGATGCTCAGGTGGTGGGGGCGACGAGGTCCCGGGTGCCGAGGACGGTGAGGAGGGCGAGGCGTTCGGCGTCCTCGGTGCCGGGTTCGGCCGTGTAGACCATGATCCGCAGGTCGCTGCCCGCCACGGTGAGGACGTCGCAGTCCAGCGTGACGGGCCCCACCCGCGGGTGGTCGATCGTCTTGCGGGAGGCCTCGTGGCGGCCGACGGCGCTCGCGTCCCACAGCTCGGCGAACCGCTCGCTGCCGCCGCGCAGTTCGGCGATCAGCCGTTGCAGCCTCCGGTCGGCCGGGTAGCGTTCGGCGGCCGCGCGCAGGTCGGCGACGAGCGCGGCCTCGTGATCGCGCTGCGCCTGCGGTGCGCGCCGGGTCCCGGTCCCCGGGCCGAGGAAGTGGCGCCACACGCCGTTGCGCTCGTTGCCGCGCCGGCCGGACGGGTCGCCCAACAGGGCCGCGTACGGCGCGTTGGCCATGAGCAGGGTCCAGGACGCGTCGAAGACCGCCACGGGCGTCCCCGTCAGCCGGTCCAGCAGCCGCTGGACGCTCGGGGTGATGTACGCCGGCACCGTCTCGGGGCCCGGCGGCGCGAGCCCGGCCAGCCGGAACAGGTGCGCGCGCTCCTCCTCCGACAGCCGCAGCGCCCGGGCCAGAGCCTCGACGACCTGGGACGAGGGGTTGGTGGCACGGCCCTGCTCGAGCCGGGTGACGTAGTCGGCGGAGATCCCGGCCAGCATCGCCAGCTCCTCGCGCCGCAGCCCCGCCGCGCGCCGCTGCCCGCCGGCCGGCAGCCCCGCGGCCTCGGGCCGGACCCGGTCGCGCCAGCGGCGCACCGCTTTGCCGAACTCCGCCGTCGCCATGCGGCCAAGTGTGCCCCGGCCGGCCGCGAGCCTGCCTGGTACCGCTGGTCCCAGGAAGACGGGACGCCTGGCCGCGCGGGCGGGCGGGGCGGATCGTGGAGGCATGACGACAACACTGATCACCGGAGCGAACAAGGGCCTCGGCTACGAGACCGCCCGCCGCCTGATCGCCGCGGGCCACACCGTCTACGTCGGGAGCAGGGACGCGGCCCGGGGCCGCCGCGCCGCCGAGCAACTGGGTGACGGAGCCCGGGCCGTACAGCTCGACGTCACCGACGACGCGTCCGTCGCCGCCGCGGTGAAGACGATCGAGGCCGAGGGAGGCCTCGACGTGCTGGTCAACAACGCAGGCGTCGAGGCGCGCGGCCCGAACAACGAGGTGGCCGGCGCGGCGGACGTCACCGCCGACATGATGCGGGAGGTCTTCGAGACCAATGTCTTCGGCACGGTACGCGTCACCCACGCGTTCCTGCCGTTGCTACGGCGGTCCGCGTCGCCGGTCGTGGTCAACGTCAGCAGCGGCCTTGCCTCGTTCGCGCACGTGGCCGACCCGGGCCACCCGGCCGCTGCCTACCCGGGGGTGGCGTATCCGGCTTCGAAGGCCGCAGTCAACATGATCACCGTGCAGTACGCGAAGGCGTTCCCGGCCATGCGGATCAACGCGGTGGAGCCCGGCTTCACCAAGACGGACCTGAACGGGAACACCGGGATCCAGACGGTCGAGGAGGGCGCCGAAATCATCGTCCGCATGGCAATGCCGGCCCCGGACGGCCCCACCGGCGGGTACTTCGACGTGACGGGGCCGCTGCCCTGGTGACCGGCGCCGCGGCACTCCGGTCGGGAAACGGCTGACCGGGCGGCTCGGCGTCCCGTGGCGAGGAGCCGGGACGCGTCGGTGACGCGGGTGGGTATTCCGGCCGGGGCCGGCGTGCCGCAGATCTCGAGGATCGACAGGCCCGCGTGGATCATGGAAGTCGGGCACGCGGAGCAGAGCCCACGAGCGCACGCCGCGCAGCGCTTGCAAGAGCGCCGGCAGGTCGCGGCGACCCGCCCGGCCGACATCGAGTCCGGTGATCTCCGAGCCGAACTCCTCCACGATGCCGGCCGCTTCGTGACCGCGGACCGTGGGACGCGGGTCGGGGAACTCGTCCAGTAGCAGGCCGCTGTGGCCCATCGACCCCACTGGGGGACCGGCCGAGGCCAAGCGGAGAACTCGGGCGTGCCGGAAGCCCCCGCGTGAAGGTCGGGTACGCGGGCGGCGTGGATTCGGGCGAGTGGTCGTGAGTGCGCGGGCTCGGCTGTTCATGGCCGGGAGGGCGGCTCCTCGAACAGCACTCTCAGCGCGACCTTCCGGTAGTGCTGGATGTGCCGCAGTGACAGGTCCGCGGCGCGTTCCGCGTCTCCGGCCGCGATCGCCTCGTACAGCCCTCGGTGGTCGTCCCACAGCGGGTGGGGATCGTCGATCTGCTGGAAGAGCCAGCGCAGTCGTCCTTCGAGCGAGCCGAGCGTGGTGCTGAGGAGGTCGTTGCCGGCGAGTTCCATGATCTGGTGGTGGAAGGCGGTGTTGGCGCGCGAGATGCGCTCGGGCGTGCCGGACATGGTGGCCCGCCGCGCCGCCTGCAACAGCTTGGCCAGGTGCTGAAGCTGGTCCGCCGTCGCGCGCTCGGTGGCGCGGCGCGCCGCCAGGACCTCCAGGGCCTCGCGCATGTCGAAGAGGTTCTCGACGTCCTCGCGGGTCATACCGCGCACGACGATGCGACGGGGCGAGAGCGCCTGGAGGAACCCCTCGGACAGCAGGATGCGGATCGCCTCGCGCACCGGCACGCGTGACACCCCGAACTCGTCCGCCACCTCGCGCTCCATGAGGCGGTCTCCCGGTCTCAGGCGGCCCGTGATGATGCGGTCGCGCAGGCCTTCGCAGACCTGGTCGCGCAGCCACATCGAACCGGTGGCCGAGGAGGCGCCGGACTGCTGTGCCGCCGGGGCGGCGCCGGCCGCCGCGGTCTTCTTCGGGTTCACAAGGCCTCCGGGCATGTCGAGGAAATTAAGGTATACCAAAACCTTGACGGGGGAGTTCTCGCACCTTCATTTTAGGTATACCAAGCCGACGAACGGCCTGGCTGTGACGTTGCTGCAGCTGTCCTGGTCCCACCTGGACCCCGTCCTGCCCAGGCGCCGGACCATGCCCTTCTCACCTCCTTTCCCATGCTGAAACGAGGGTTCACCATGAGTGCCTCAGCAAGACAGCCCACCTCAGGGACCGCCCCGGGGAGCGCCCGGGAGGCGGATGCCGAAACCGCGCCCGGTTCCGCCTCCCCCGCGGGCGCCCGGCCCAGCCGGGTGCGCTGGACCATGTTCGTGCTGCTCCTCGGTGTCGTCGCGCTCAACTACATCGACCGCAGCTCCGTCTCGGTGGCCCTGCCACTGATCACGAAGGACCTCGGCCTCTCCAAGGAGACCACCGGCTTCGTCCTGAGCGCGTTCTTCTGGACGTACGCGCTGATGCAACTGCCCAGCGGCTGGCTGATCGACCGCTTCGGCGCCCGGTTCATGGCGTCCGGCTCCTGTATCGGCTGGGGCGTCGTCCAAGCGCTCACCGCCGGCGCGACGAGTGCGGGCTCCCTGCTCGGACTGCGACTCGCGCTCGGCGCCGTCGAAGCCCCCGTGATGCCGGCCGGCGGCAAGCTCAACGCCCAGTGGCTGCCCGCAAGGGAGCGCGGCAGGGGCGCGGTGCTGCTGGACGGCGGCGCCCCGCTCGGCGCGGCGCTCGGCGGCGTCATCATCTCCGGTCTGATCACCTGGACCGGCAGCTGGCGCGTCAGCTTCGTCGTCGCCGGTGTGCTGACCTCCGTCGTCGGGCTCTACGCGGCCTGGTACATCCGCAACACCCCGCGCGAGCATCCCCGGGTCAACGAAGCCGAGGCCACGTACATCGAACGGGCCCACGCGGAGGAGGACGCGCAAGGGGAGAAGGGCGGCCGCGCCGGGCTGCTGCCCTACCTCAGGCACCGTTCCTTCTGGGCGATGTGCCTGGGCTGGATGGGCTTCAACGGCGTCTTCTACGGGCTGCTCACGTGGGGGCCCCTCTACCTCTCCGAGGCCAAGGGCTTCGACATCTCGACGCTCGGCTGGTCCACTCTCGCCATCTTCGGCGCCGGCTTCGTCGGGGAACTCGCCGGCGGATGGCTGTCCGACCGCTGGCAGGCCAAGGGCGCCCCGGTGAACACGGTCATGCGCACCCTGCTGGGTGCGGCCGGTGCCGTCGTCGTCGCCGGACTGCTCGGCGTCGTGCTGGTGCCGGACGCCGTCACGGCCGTCGTCCTGCTCTCCACCGTGCTGTTCTTCCTGCGCTGGGCGGGCCTGTACTGGTCGCTGCCGTCCATCCTCGCGGGCCGCGCCAACGCCGGGATCGTCGGCGGCGCCATGAACCTCTCCGGGAACATCGCCGGCATCGTCACGCCGATCGTCGTGGGCTTCATCGTCGGCGGCACGGGCTCCTACACCTGGGCCCTTCTGTACTTCGTCGGCGCGGGTGTGCTCTTCACCGCGTCGTCCCTCGCCCTCGACTGCAGCAGGAGGCTCACGACCCGATGACGACGCCCCCGACCATGACGACGACGCTCACGCGCGCGAAGCCCGACGGGCGGCCCCATCGGCTGGGCATGCTCACCCCGTCCTCCAACACCTGCCTGGAACCGGTGACATACCGGCTGCTGGGAACCACCGGCGCCGACGCCCGCGTGACGGCGCACTTCGCCCGCGTGCCCGTCACCCGCATCGCGCTGGACGACGGCTGCGACGCCCAGTTCGACACCGCGCCGATGCTCGCCGCCGCCCGGCAACTCGCCGACGCCAAGGTCGACGTGATCGCCTGGAACGGCACCTCCGGCTCCTGGCTAGGCGTCGATCGCGACCGCGCATTGTGCGCCGCGATCACCGAGGCCACCGGCGTGCCCGCCACCACCTCCACCCTCGCGCTGCTCGACGCCTGCGCCGCCTACGGCGTCACCCGGCTGGGGCTCGCCCTGCCCTACACCCGCGACGTGGCCGAGCGGATCGCGGCGACGTACGCCAAGGAGGGCGTCGTCTGCACCCTGGCCGCCGAGCCGTTCGGGATCAGCGACAACGAGGCCTTCGCCCGCGTCCCGGAGGGCGAGGTCGCCCGCCAGGTCCGCGGCGCCGCGCGCGGGGACGCCCACGCGGTCGCCGTCGTCTGCACCAACGTGCACGGCGCCGGGGTCGCCGAGCAACTCGAACAGGAGCTGAAAGTCCCGGTGTTCGACAGTGTCACCGGGACCCTGTGGAAGTCGCTGGACCTGTCCGGCGCCGCCCCCGCGCTCCCCGGCCACGGCGACCTGCTGCGCACCGGCAGCCTGCGCGCCCGCTTCCAGGAGGTGCTGGCGGACCTGCTCGCCGCGACCGGCGCCGACCGCACCACCTTCCGTGTCGACCTGCCCGAGCACGGGCTGCACGTCGACCTCACGGCGGGCGAGGCACACCGCGAGGGCGTCCGCTCCATCCGCCGTGACGCCTCGCTCGACCAGCGGCGGCTGAACACCGTCGAGTGGCTGGAGCGCAACCGGACCCCTCTCGTCCAGCCGCACTTCGAGGCGATCCCGCACCCGCCGCAGGCGCTGATCGACGTCTACGGAGTACACGCGCAGATGCTCGGCCCCGTCGAACGCGACGGAGCCCTCGCGGGCTGGCTCTCCGTGCACAGCATGGAGGAACGCGACTGGTCCGACGCCGACACCGCCGCGCTGTCCGCCGCCACGGCCCGCATCCACAGCGCCCTCGACCACCGACTCTGACCTCTTCGCACGAAAGGCAATACGCACTGTGACGCAGGAAAGCACCATCCAGGCCACGACAACCGGCCCCACGGCCACCAAGGACATCAAGATCGCCCTCGGTGTCGATGTGGACGCCGTCGCGGGCTGGCTCGGCTCCTACGGTGGCGAGGACTCCCCGAACGACATCCAGCGCGGCGTCTTCGCGGGCGAGGTCGGCACCCCGCGCCTGCTGAAGCTGTTCGAGCGGTACGGCATACGCACCAGCTGGTTCATTCCGGGCCACTCCATCGAGACCTTCCCCGAGCAGACCCGGATGGTCGTGGAGGCGGGCCATGAGATCGGCGCCCACGGCTACTCGCACGAGAACCCGATCGCGATGACCCCGCAGCAGGAGGAGGACGTCCTCGCCAAGTGCGTGGAGCTCATCGAGCAGTACACCGGACGCAAGCCGCGCGGCTATGTCGCGCCCTGGTGGGAGATGTCGCCGTACACCGCGGAACTCCTGCACAAGTACGGCTTCTCCTACGACCACTCGCAGAACTACCGCGACTTCACCCCCTTCTACGCCCGCGTGGGCGACCAATGGACCAAGATCGACTACACCGCCGAGGCCAAGGACTGGATGAAGCCCCTGATCCACGGCCACGAGGTCGATCTCGTCGAGTTCTGCGGCAACTGGTACGTCGACGACCTGCCGCCGATGATGTTCAACAAGCACGCCCACAACAGCCACGGTTACGTCAGCCCGCGGGTCCTGGAGCAGGACTGGAAGGACCAGTTCGACTGGGTCTACCGGGAGTTGGACTACGCGGTCCTGCCGATCACGCTGCACCCCGACGTGAGCGGCCGACCCCAGGTGCTGCTCATGCTGGAACGCTTCATCGACTACGTCTCCGGGCATGACGGGGTCGGCTTCTGCACGCTGGAGGACGCGGCGGACGACTTCCGCCGCCGCTTCCCCTTCGACGGGCCCGCCCGGCCGGCCGACATGCGCTGAGCCAGCCCGAGGCGGGCGGCGTAGGGGATCGCCTGGAAACCCATCGCGTACGGGTCGCCGACCTGTACGCGATGGCCCTGGCCGGTGGGGGCCACCGCGGCGTCGCTCACACGGGGGCCACCGGATGCAGTCTCGCCTGCCAGTCCCGGGCCGGGTGCGCGATTTCGGGGCGCTTGTGGCAGGCCCGGCCACACGCCCGTCCGCCCGTCCGCCCGTCCCGCCCGTCCGTCCGTCCGCGCCGGACGACGAACCGGCGATCCACTGCCGTCCGCGCAGGTCCGCGCCCCAGCCGGCGCGCCGTCGGCACGGCCGGACACAGGTCCCGCTCCGTGAGTGTTTCCGGCGCCAATGGGGGCGATTCGCTGTCCGGCGCGCGAGACGGCGGCCGCCCGAAACGGCGGCGCCGACGTCAGCAGCGCGAGATCGATGCTGCCCGCCCGCAGGGCGTGGCCCGCTGCACCGTCGACCCGGCGGGCGCACGACGCCTGTGGACGCTCTCGGAGGAGATGCTCGCGGACGCCGACTGAGAGGGAGCGGAATATCCTGTTCACGCAGAGAGCGACGGTGATCAGAAATGGCACACCAACGCCACGTTCCACGCCCACGCCTTCGTGATGCCACCCGGCTCGTACTGGTCGGCGCCCTCGCGGCGGTTCTGACGCTGGGCGCCGGTCCCGCCCGGGCGGCCTCCGGGGGCCGCGTTTCGACGATCGACGCGGCGACCCACCGGATGACCGTCACGGATCACGGCCGCACGGTGATGACCTTCACCGTCGGCTTCGGAAAGTCCGGCTTCCGGACGCCGTCCGGAACGTTCCACGTACTGGGCAAGGACGCCGTCATCAAGATGACCTCGTGCAGCGCGAACATCACCTGTGATCCGGGCAACCCCAACTACTACGTCCTCACGGTCCACTGGGCCGTGCGCCTGACCAGCTCGGGAGTGTTCGTCCACGCGGCACCGTGGGACCACGTCATCGGCCGGACCGACACCTCCCACGGCTGCATCCACCTGAGCACGGCGGACGCCCACCGCTACTACGATTTCAGCCGGACCGGCGACACGGTGATCGTCAAGAACACCGGAAGCCTCGCCGAGCACCAGAGCGGCCCGTGACTCCGGCGCCTCGACTGCTCATGTCACGGTCTGCGCGGGAGTCACGTCAGACCCGGTCCAGGGGCCGGTGCGGACCGCTGGGCAGTTCCGCTTCGATCGTGTCGCCGGGACGCGCCACGCCGCCTTCTCTCACGATGGTCATGATTCCGGCTCTGCGCACGATGTTCCCCGCCTCGTCGCGGCCGACCACCTGCTTCAGCAAGCCGTCCTGAAAGGTGTCGATCTGCCGGCAGGGGTTGCGCAGGCCGGTGACCTCCAAGACCGCGGTGTCGCCGACACGCAGCAGGGTGCCGACCGGCAGACCGAGCAGGTCGATGCCGCGTGTGGTGATGTTCTCGCCGAGTTCGCCGGGTGCCACCGTGAACCCTTCTTCGCCGACCTCGTCGAAGAGCTCTTCGTGGATGAGGTGGACCTGGCGCAGATTCGGTTGCGTGGGATCCTGCGCGACGCGCGACCGGTGCTTGACCGTCATACCGGCGTGCACGTCCCCCTCCACACCGAGCCCGGCGAGCAGTGTGATGCTGTCCCTGTTCGGCTTGGTGAACGAGTACTCCCCGTTGCTGCTGACCGCCGTCACTGTCCCGCTCATGTTCTGGACCCCCTCTGCCGTAACCATGGTCAACCATGAGCCTAGGGCCTCTCCCGACGCTCGCCGTCCGGATTACATGGCCGTCCCTCAGCGCATCCGCCCCAGTACCTCCCGCGCCCGTCGGGCGTTCCGGAGCCGCTGCTCGTACGTCGCGCCCAGCACCAGCAGCAGCAGCCCGGCGAACGCGGGAGGCAGCCAGCGGGGGAGTACGCCAGCCAACTGCACCAGGTAGGGGGCGAGTTCGTGCAGCGCGTCCAGCACGAGCACGCTCCCGCCGAGGACGAGCGGCGCCTGGAGCCGGTGGCGGGCGCCCAGCAGGCTGAGGGCGAGGGCCGCCGTGCCGAGCAGCAGGGGGCGCGGCCAGTCCGCGTCGGCCCACGCCGCGAGCAGGCTCGGTACGAGCGTCGCCGACAGCCCGGGACCGTACGCCGTCCACGACGAGGCCTCCGGGTCCCGACGGCGCCGGACGAAGCCCACGACCAGCGCCGGGACGGTCACCGGCAGGGTGTACGCCTCCGGGGCGCCCACGGCCCACGACCCGAGCCGCACCCAGGTGGCCAGCACGAACAGCGCGGCGGCGACGTACCCCACCTGACGGCGGTCGGCACGCACGGCGGTGCCCGCCGCGATCACCCCGCACAGGGCCAGTACGAGGGCCAGCACGGGCGCGTCGGTGCCGGCCAGCCCGACGGCCAGCAGCCCCGCGACGGCGCCCGTGACCTCGACCGGCACCCCGGTCCGCGGGACCCGCGCCGCGAGCAGGGCCGCTGCGGCCGGGACGACCAGGACCAGCAGCGCCGTCTGCGCGGGCGGCCGGCCCGCTGCGGCACCCATCGCGCAGGCGAGACCCGCCGCACCGGCCAGGGATGCGCTCGCGCAGACGGCGGTCAGGCGCGGGTGTGCTGCGGCCACCGCGAAGACCGCCGTCAGCGCGGCGAGCACGGCCAGGGTGGCGCCCTGGGAGGCGAGCGAGAGGAGAGCGACGCCGGCCGCGGTGAACAGGGAGAGGAGGACGGCGGTACGGGACGTCGGCGTCCGAGGCGCGTACGCCGCCACGGCCAGCGCCGTCACGACCGTCAGCCCCTGCGTGAACAGGCCGACCACATAAGGGAGTTGCAGGGCGGCCGGGAAGACGAGCGCGGTCGCCCAGACCAGGACCACGGCACCGGCCGAGGCCGGGTCGCGCCGGGTCGTGGTGACGCGGGCCGCCCCGGCCAGAACCGCCGCGACGACCGCGAGCACCAGGGGCGCGGCCGCCGCGTCCGCCGGCCAGGGCGCCCAGACCGTCACCGCGGCGCGCAGATCCGACGGCGCCCCCGACCAGATCCGTCCCGTCCAGCCGACCGGACCCCACAGCGCCTCGACGACCAGGGGCAGCGCCCACAGCACTGCCAGGGACTGGACGGCGGCCGACGCCCGGACGGCACCGCGCCGCACGGGTTCCGGGAGCGGAGCGCGGACGGCCGCCAGCAGCACGGCACCGCAGGCCAGATAGCCGGGCACCGTCCACACCCCGGGCAGCGACGCGCGCGGGATGCCGCCGAGCGCCGCGACCAGGAGCAGGCCGCCGGTCACCGCGGCGCCGACGGCAAGACCCTGCCGTGGAGCGCGCCACGCGGCGTACAGCGCGATCGCCGCGGCGAGGGCGAGGAGCGCCGCCGCACGGGCTGCGGCGCCCGGTCCCGAGGCCTCCCAGGAGAGCGCACCGGCCGCCACCACGCCCCAACCGCCCGTCCCGCACGAGCCGATGGCGGCGGAGACACGCAGGGACCTCGTTGACGTCCGGAGTGCGACGGCCGTGTCGAACGCGGCCGTCAGCAACAGCGCGGCCGTGATCGCGTACGGATCCGGGCCGGCCGCCACCGCCCACAGCAGCAGCGGAAACTGGGCGGCGGCCAGCGCCGCGGGGAAGGGGACGCGCAGGGAACCGAGTCCCTTGCCGTACCCGCACCACGCCCCGGCCAGGACCGCCGCCGCGACGGCCGCGTACCCCATGCCGTCGGTGGCCGTCAGCGCGACCTCGTGCAACGCGTACGCGTCGAGCACTGTCAGCGCCAGACCGAGGCCCGCCAGCGCCTCCGCCGTCGAGTCCAGCCCGCGCTTCAGCAGCAGCACGGGAGCGCCGAGCGCCGCCACGGTCACCGTGGCGAGCACCGCAGACCGGCCGGCGATCCCCAGATGCCCCCAGCTGACCAGGGTGAACGCGATCGCGGCGACGGTGAGCAGGACGCCGCCGAGGACGAGGAGCACGTTCTGCACCCGGGGCGCGGTGGTCTCGGGCCGCGGCGCCCCGGGCGGAGCGGGCGGGAGGGCCGGCTGGAGAAGACCGATCAGGTAGGCGCGACGGGCCAGCAACTGGGCCCGGCGGGCGTCGAGTTGCCACAACTCCGCGTCGAGGATCCGCAACTCCTCGGCCGGTGGCGGTAGGTGGGTCATGCCGAGGAGTGTGGCGCGCGCCATGCCGCGGAGCATGAGCGCGCGTACTCAGGTCCGTACTCAGACGGAGGTCGCCAGGCTGCGGCCTTTTGGGGTGTGACCCAGATACGCGTCAAAGGGGCAATGAGTTGATCTTGAAGCCTTGAGCGCCCGGCCCGTCACCCGTTCGGCGCAGCGTTGTTGGTGGTGGTGTTGACCATCATCTTGGGGCCTGGGGTGGGTTGTGACCTCGATCGAGCGGACCGCGTATCCGCGGTTCAAGCGGCTGATCACCGCGCATGAGCTGTATCTGTTCTTCTCGTTGACTCGCGATGAGCTGGAGTGGGCGGCCGGGGCTACAGACAGCGAGGAGCATCTGCTGGCCCTGTTGCTGATGCTGAAGTCGTATCAGCGTATGAGGTGTTTCCCGGCGCTGGAGGATGTGCCGGAGCAGGTGGTGGAGTTCGTGCGGCGGCAGGTGGAGCTGCCGGAGGGCACGCTGCCGGTGTACCGGGCGGCCCGGACCCCGCTGCGCGAGCAGGACCCGACCGCCGCCAGCTTCACCGCGGCCGCCTGATCCCACCCTGGGCGAGGGCGTTGTCATGCCTGCTGGAGGGGGCGCTTGGGCTGCACCCCCGCCTTGCCTGCCGCATCGACAGTCCCAGACGGCCCGGCCCAGGAGACTCCACGCCCCGGACGCACCGCGGCCCGGGTACGCGGGGTGCGTGCCCGGGCCGCGCGGTGGGTGACCCTGGAGTGTCAGGCGGAGAGGGTCTTGTGGAGGGCGTCGAGGCCGTCGGCGTAGATGCCGGTGAACAGGTCGACGACTTCCTGCTCGGTGGCGCCCTTGGGGTAGAAGCGGCCGGACCACTGGACCTCGGCGACGTCGTCACGGCCGGGGACGGTGTGGACGCGGATGGTGGAGACGTACCCGTCGTCCACCGGGAACGGGGCCTGGAGGATGGCGTAGCTGTAGTGGCGCTCGGTCTCGTTGAAGTCCACGAGGCGCTCGATGATCACTTCGCCCTCGGGGTTCTTCAGCCGGCGCACCCGGCCGCCTTCGACAGCGACGCTCTCGGGGATGTAGGGGAGCCAGTCGGGCAGGGCGTCGAAGCCGCCGATGAGGCTCCACACCTTCTCGGGCGAGGCGGGCACGATGCGGCTGACGGAAGTGGAGGCCATGGTCTTTCTCCTGGATTCTGGTGCTGGGCGGGGGGCGGGGTGGGTGGGGTCAGGCGCCGTTGGGGAGGGGGGCGGCGGGGCTGACCAGGCCCGCGGCGCGCAGGTCGTGCCAGAACGCGGCCGGGATCTTCTCGCCGAGGGCGGCGATGTCCTCGGCGATGCGGCTGGGCTTGGTGGCGCCGGGGACGACGGCGTCGGCCACCGGGTGGGCCAGGGAGAACTGCAGCGCGGCGGCCTTGATGGAGATGCCGTGCTTGGCGGTGAGCTCCTTGAGGCGGTTGACCTTCGCGATGATCTCCGGCGGGGCCTGCTGGTACTCGAAGTGGGCACCGCCGGCGAGGATGCCGGAGCTGTAGGGGCCGCCGACGACCATGCCGACGTTCTGCTCCTGGGCCATGGGCAGCAGGCGCTGAAGGGCGTGCTCGTGGTCGAGGAGGGTGTAGCGGCCGGCGAGGAGGAAGCCGTCGGGCTGCGGCTCGTCGAGCGCGAGGGTCATCTCGATCGGCTCGGTCTTGTTGACGCCCAGGCCCCACGCCCTGATGACACCCTCGTCCCGCAGGCGGGACAGGACGCGGAAGGCGCCGGTGCGGGCCTCCTCGAACTTCTGCACCCACAGGTCGCCGTGGAAGTCCTGGGCGATGTCGTGGACCCAGACGATGTCGAGCCGGTCGACGCCGAGGCGCCTGAGGCTGCTCTCGATGGAACGCTCGGTGGCCTCGGCGGTCCACTCGTGCACGACCCTGTTGGGGTTGCCGTACTCGAAGATCCCGCCCTTCTCGCCGAAGTCGGGGACCTCGGTCTCGTGCTCGTCGAGGATGACGCGGCCGACCTTGGTCGACAGGACGTACTCGTCGCGGGGCTTGGTGGAGAGGACCTGACCCAGGCGCTGCTCGGAGAGGCCGGCGCCGTAGAAGGGGGCGGTGTCGTAGTAGCGGATTCCCTGGTCCCAGGCGGCCTCGACGGTGGCGCGGGCCTCCTCGTCGGGGATCGCGCGGAACATGTTGCCGAGCGGGGCGGTGCCGAAGCCGAGACGGCCGGGAAGGATGTTCTTGAGGGTCATGATGGTGCCTTTTTCGATCGGTGTCTCCGTGCCGGGGGCGTCCCTGACACGGGAGGGGGGAGACACGGGATTGATCGGGTGCCTCTGTGGGGGCCGCCCTGCCGACGGGGCCGTGGCACCGGGATGCACGGCGGTCCTCCGTCAGGGTCGGGGCGCCGCTGCAATTAATGCGCAAGCGCCTTACATGCGTAGACAATAGTTGCAGACGCGGTGCAATGCAAGGGGGTCCAGCCAGACGATCCGGCCGATGCGAGTGCAGCGGGCACGTGGGGCCATTGAGGAGTCGCTTCCATCCCCGCTTGCGGTACGGACGGGCCCGCAAGCCGAAGGCGTCTGTGCGGTGACCGTCTCGGCCCCATGCCGGGCGCCCGCCTCAGGGGAGGATCGTGGGGACGAGGCCGCCGTCGACACCGAGCGCCCTGCCCGTGGTCGCCGAGGCCTGCTCCGACGCCACGTACGTGACCATGGCGGCCACCTCGTGGGGACGGATCAGGCGCTTGAGCAGGGAGCCGGCCGCCCGGTTCTCGGCCAGATAGCGCCGCTCCTGCTCATCGGGGTTGAGACCGGGATAGAGCTCGTCGAACATGGCCAGCACACCGTCACTCATCGTCGGCCCCGGCAGCACGCAGTTCACCGTGACCCCGGTACCGGCGACCGCCTGGGCCATGCCGCGGGACACGGCCAGCTGCGCCGTCTTGGTCATCCCGTAGTGGGTCATGTCCGTCGGCGTCTGCACACCCGCCTCACTGCTGACGAAAATCACGCGGCCCCACCCCCGCCCGGCCATCCGCGGTGCGTAGTGGCGCGCCAGCCGCACACCAGAGAGCGCATTGACCTCGAAGAGGCGCAGCCAGTCCGCGTCAGGGATCTCGAACACCGGCCTGGTCTCGAAGATGCCGGTGCTGTTGACCAGGATGTCAACATCGGGCAACTGCCGGATCAGCTCGGCCGTCCCCCCGGCCGTCCCGACATCGGCCGCGACACCGCGCCCGCCGATCCGCTCCGCCGTCTCGGCGACACGGTCGGCGTTGCGGCCGTTGACCACGACATCGGCCCCGGCGGAGGCCAGAGCCTGCGCGGCCGCCTCGCCGATACCTGCCGTCGAACCGGTGACCAGCGCGGTACGTCCACTGAGATCGATCCGCATCGGGGGAACACCTCTCCAGAAGTGGCGGCGACCCATCGGTGGCGGGCCGTGTCCGATTGGTGCCGGCGCCGCACCGGCGCCCGTCCGGACCTGGGGGCGACCAGGGCCGATCCGTGGTGAGTGGAAGTCGCCTGGAGCGGTGGAAGCGGCCATCACGAGGAACCAGGCATAAAACGATTCTTCGGCAGGTCGGCGGAGCCCGCACCTCGCCGGTACCCCACTCGGCTCCGGTCCCCTATGTTTGCGTACGCCGAATAACGGCCCTAGCTGATATTTTCGAGAAGGACATATCCTGGACTTCGGCCGCATCTGGAAGGAGACCCGGGCCCATGACCACCACAGACCCCGCACTGACCGCCCTCGCCAACGGATGGGCGGCCCTCTACCTCCTGTACGGCAGGATCGAGGCGCACATCGAGCGCGCCCTGCAGGCCGGGCACGGCCTGAGCGTGCGGGAGTACTCGCTGCTCGACGTGCTCAGCCGCCAGCACGACGGCGAGGGCGGGCACCTGCAGATGAAGCAGGTCGCCGACACGGTCGTCCTCAGCCAGAGCGCCACCACCCGCCTCGTCGCCCGCCTGGAGGACCGCGGCCTGCTCTCCCGCTACCTGTGCCCGACCGACCGCCGCGGCATCTACACCGACGTCAGCGACGCCGGCCTGAAGCTCCTGCAAGAGGCCCGGCCGACCAACGACACCGCCCTCAGGGAGGCGCTCGACGAAGCCGCGAGGAACCCCGAACTGGCCCCCCTGGTCACGGCAGTCGAGGCGAACCCAGCGCCTCGGCACCCCGCCCCCCTTCCGGCACGGTGAGAAGAAGCGTTTGCCCTGCCTTCTCGGAGGAGGAAGAAGGAGATGCGGGCCGCCGGCCCGGTGATGCAGCCCCTCGCCCCCTTCGCATTCCGTGAAGCGCCATGCGGCCGAGGCTGACGGCGCTTGCGGTGGGCCACTCGCAGAAATGAGTAGTTCTGAGAGGACATGAATGCCCTCTGAGAGACCGGAGCCCACCGCCGGAACGTGTCCGCTTTGCCCCCTGATCCTCGTTCTCACAACCTCTCGCAAAACGGCTTTCGCACAATGCCCCTCGCGATAGGTTCTGCGACATGCCGGAGCCCACCGAACCGGCAGCCGCCGTCGAACAGTTCGACTGTCCGACCTGTGCGGTGCCTGCCGGAAGCGCCTGCCGCACCCGCGGCGGCAAGGTCGCCCCGAAGTACCACACCCCACGCTTCATGCTCGTCCGCCAGCTCCGCGCCGAGCTCGAAGTCCGCAGCCCCGCCGACCGCGGGCCCGGCCACGCGTGGGAGATGGGCACGGCCATCGAGGCCGCCGTCCCGGAAGCCGCGACGCAGCGCACGAGGGTGGGGTATGCCCGTTGCAGCACCGCCCAGCAAGAGCTCCAGAGCCAGCTCGACGCGCTGGCGGAAGCCGGGTGTGATCCGGTGTTCCCGGAGAAGATCAGCACCCGGGTCAAGGTCAGGCCGGAGTTCGTCAAGGCGATGGACTTCGCCCGCACCATCAAGAAGGCCGTCCCCCACCAGCGGGTCATCCTCACCGTGCACGAGATGAAGCGCCTCGGACGCGGCGCCGCCGAACTCCTGGCCATCGCCGAGGACCTGCGCCATCACGACATCGAACTCGAACTCCTCACCGGCCCCCTCCAAGGCGTCCTACGACCCGTCCGGACACGGCGCCGCCCTGTTCGCGTTCTTCGCCGGCATGGCCGAGCCCGAGCGCGAATACATCCGGGAGAAGTCCCTCGAAGGTCAGGCATCCGCCCGCGAACGTGGCCGACACGGCGGCAGGCCCAAGGTCGTCGACGACGACATGGCCGCCTACGCCCGGTCCTTGCGGACCAACGGCGTCCCCGTCCCGCAGATCGCGCAGAAGCTCGTCATCGCCTCGGGCAGGAACAAGGGCGAACACCCGTCGGTCGCCACCGTCTACCGCATCCTCACCGAGGACGCCAACAGCACCGAGTGAGCCCGCTTTTCGCTCGCACAGCCTGGCGACCGGATCGAAGGTCACGCCCGGCGGGCGGTCGCGCTCCTGGTGGTCAGGATGCGATGGACCAGCCGGGCGCCGGCCCGCGCCGTGCGGTGGTCGGCGTCGAGGTCCGGATTCAGCTCGGCGACGTCGCAGACGGCCAGCTTCCCGCTCGCCGCCACCGCGGCGCAGACGTGCTCGACGACCTCCATCCGCACCCCGTAGGCGGCGGGGGCGCTCACACCCGGAGCCGTACCGGCGGGGAGCACGTCGAGGTCGATGCTCAGGTGCACGACGTCGCAGGTCGCGAGGAACTCATCGATGAACGCGTCGACGCGCTGGAGGTCGGGCAGGCCGCACTCGGTGTCGAGCAGGTACCGCACCCCGAGCCTGTCCGCGGTGCGGAAGAGACGGGTGGTGTTGCTCGGCTGGCTCACTCCGAGCACCCAGTAGTTCAGCCGCTGTCCGCGCTGCTCCTCCCCGTGTGCCATCTGGAGGAACGGTGTGCCGGAGCTGGGCCGGACGTCGTCGCGCAGGTCGAAGTGCGCGTCGAGGTTCAGCACCCCGAGACGAGCGCCCTCGTGCAGGGCGCGGGTGCCGGCCAGCCCCAGGTAGCTGCCGTAGGCGACTTCGTGGCCGCCGCCGAGCACCACCACGGGGTGGCCGCGGTCGACGAGCGAGGTGAGTACCCGGCCCAGGCGGCGCTGCCCGTTCTCCAGGTCGCCGTCGGCCACCTCGATGTCGCCGGCGTCCAGCGCCCGCACCGGCGCCGGCAGCGCCATGGACGCGAGGGCGCCGCGCAGCGCGCGCGGGCCGTCCGCCGCACCCTGACGGCCCTTGTTCCGCCGGACTCCCTCGTCGCTGCGGAAGCCGACGAACGCGACGTCCCCCGGTTCGGCGTCATGGGGTTCGAGGCCGACCACGTGGTGCCAGCGCAGGTTGTCGGCCCCGGGCCCGTCGTCCCGGCCCGTCCAGGGCGTCGGCGCCACATCCGCCGTCACCGTCGCGGTGACGGCGGGCATCGCGGTGTGGTCGGTGCTCATTCCGTGCCGCTCTCGGCCATCGGGACGCGCACGCCGCGCTGCTGGGCCACCGAGGTGGCGTGCTCGTAGCCGGCGTCCACGTGGCGGATGACGCCCATGCCGGGGTCGTTGGTCAGCACGCGGGAGAGCTTCTGGGCCGCGAGGTCGGTGCCGTCGGCGATGCAGACCTGGCCGGCGTGGATGGAGCGGCCCATGCCGACGCCTCCGCCGTGGTGGATGGATACCCAGGAGGCGCCGGAGGAGGTGTTCACCAGGGCGTTGAGCAGCGGCCAGTCGGCGATGGCGTCGGATCCGTCGAGCATCGACTCGGTCTCGCGGTACGGCGAGGCGACGGAGCCGGAGTCCAGGTGGTCACGGCCGATGGCGATCGGGGCGGACAGTTCGCCGGAGGCGACCATCTCGTTGAACTTCAGGCCGGCGCGGTGGCGCTCGCCGTAGCCGAGCCAGCAGATGCGGGCGGGCAGGCCCTCGAAGGCCACGCGCTCACCGGCCATCTTGATCCAGCGGTGCAGGTGCTCGTTCTCCGGGAACAGCTCCATGATGGCCTTGTCCGTGGCCTCGATGTCCTTGGGGTCGCCGGACAGGGCGGCCCAGCGGAACGGGCCGAGGCCCTCCTCGAACAGCGGGCGGATGTGCGCCGGGACGAAGCCGGGGAAGTCGAACGCGCGCTGGTAGCCGGCCTTGCGGGCCTCGTCGCGGATGGAGTTGCCGTAGTCGAAGACCTCGGCACCCTTGTCGAGGAAGCCGACCATCGCCTCGACGTGCTGGGCCATGGACTTGCGGGAGCGCTCGGTGAAGTCGGCCGGGTCCTTGCGGGCCTGCTCGTGCCACTCCTCGACGCTCACGCCGACGGGGAGGTAGGACAGCGGGTCGTGCGCCGAGGTCTGGTCGGTCACGATGTCGATGGGCGCGCCCATCTCCAGCAGCTTCGGGAAGATCTCCGCGGCGTTGCCGGTGAGGCCGATGGACAGCGGCTTGCGGGCGTCCCGGGCCTCGATGGCGAGCTGGAGCGCGTGGTCCAGGCTGTCCGCCGCGACGTCGAGGTAGCGGTGGGCGATGCGGCGCTCGATGCGGGTGCGGTCGACGTCGACGCAGATGGCAACGCCGTCGTTCATCGTCACGGCGAGCGGCTGGGCGCCACCCATGCCGCCGACGCCGGCGGTGAGCGTGATGGTGCCGGCGAGCGTGCCGTTGAACTTCTTCCGGGCGACGGCGCCGAAGGTCTCGTAGGTGCCCTGGAGGATGCCCTGGCTGCCGATGTAGATCCAGGAACCGGCCGTCATCTGGCCGTACATGGTCAGGCCCTGCGCCTCCAGGGACCGGAACTCCTCCCAGTTGGCCCAGTCGCCGACCAGGTTGGAGTTGGCGAGGAGCACCCGCGGTGCCCACTCGTGGGTGCGCATGACACCGACCGGCTTGCCGGACTGCACGAGCAGGGTCTCGTCGCTCTTCAGCGTCTTGAGGGTGCGGACGATGGCGTCGTAGGCGGCCCAGTTGCGGGCGGCCTTGCCGGTGCCGCCGTAGACGACCAGCTCCTCCGGGTGCTCGGCGACCTCGGGGTCGAGATTGTTCATGAGCATCCGCAGGGCGCCTTCCTGCTGCCAGCCGAGGCAGTTCAGTTCGGAGCCGCGGGGGGCGCGGATGCTGCGGGCCTCTGGGGAATCGGCGGCCATGCTGTCTCCTGGGTGTGATGTCGAACCTTGTTCCGTGCCCCCATGACACGTGAGGGGCACACCGGCGGCCAGGCGTGTCGCCCGGATTTCTCGGATCCGAGAAGCCGGCTCGGCGGACGGGGACGGATCGGCTCGGCGGACGGGGCGGATCGGCTCGGCGTGCGGGGACGGATCGGCTCGGCGCACGGGGACGGATCGGCTCGGCGTGCGGGGCGGATCGGCTCGGCGGGCAGGCGCGGGTCAACTCGACGGTTGGGGACGAAGACGCTTCCCCTAGAATTTTTCCGACAGCCCGCCGGCCGGGCGTCAGGGGGGACCAAGGGTGACGAGGATGGTGAACGGCGTGGCCGTGGAGGGTGCGGACCTCGCCCGTCTGTACGGGGAACAGGCGCCGGGCTCGGCTCCCGCGTACCAGCGGGTGAAGGACCTCGTGACCGAGCAGATCACCAGCGGTCGCTGGCGCGAGGGCGACGCCTTGCCGTCGGAGAGCCAGTTCGTCGAGTCACTCGGCCTGTCCCGTATGACGATCAACCGCGCGCTGCGCGAGCTGACCGCGCAGGGCCTGCTCCGGCGGGTCATGGGGGTGGGTACCTTCGTGGCACTGAACAAGGGCAGTTCCGCCCTGGTCGAGGTGCACAACATCGCCGACGAGGTCCGCCGCCGCGGCCACCGCTACCACGCCCGGGTGCTGTCCTTGCGCGAGGAGGAAGCAGGGAAGATCAGCGCTCAGTTCGGCCTCGGCGAGCGGCACACGGTCTTCCGGTCGCGAGTGGTGCACTTCGAGGGCGACGTGGCCATCCAGCTGGAGGACCGCTACGTCAACCCGGACTTCGCCCCCGGCTACCTGGAGCAGGACTTCACCCGGCGTACGCCGTTCACGTTCCTCTCCGAGGTCGCGCCGCTGGGCAAGGGGGAACACATCGTGGAGGCGGTCCTGCCGTCCGCGGAGGAGTGCGCGATCCTGGGCGTCGAGGAGTCGGAGCCGTGCTTGCTGATTCAGCGCCGCACCTGGTCGCAGGGCGCGCTCGTCAGCGTCGCGCGGCTGCTGCATCCCGGTTCCCGGTATCGCCTCGAGGGCACGTTCGACACGCACTGACCGCCGAGCCGCGCACCGGTCATGCCGCGTCCGCGGAGCGCCGCTGCCCCGGGGACGGATCCTGCGCCCCGCCGCCGGTCGCCGGCCCCGAGGGAGCACGGCCGGACACCGCGGCCGTCAGCCGTGCCGCCCCCTGTTGCAGGACGTGCCGCACATGGTCCGCGTCATGACGGCTGTAGTGCCGGCTCCATGTGCTGCTGAGGGCCGCCACGGGCCGCTCGTTGTGGTCGAACGCCGCCACCCCCACCGAGCGGAGCCCCTCGGAGACCAGCTCGATCTCCTCCGACCAGCCGCGCTCACGGTCGCGCGCCAGCAGGCTCCGCAGCTCGGACAGTGAGCGCGGGCCCTTGCCGGTGCGGGTGACGAGGCTCCCCGGTCGCGGGAAGAGGGCGCGCAGCTGCGCCTCGCCGCAGTGGGCGAGGATCGACCGGCCGTTGGCCGTCAGGTGCGCAGGGAGCCGGACACCGATGTCGGTGACGAGGGCGACGTCGACGTCGCCGCCCTGCCCCGCGGGCGGCCGCTCCTTGAGCAGGTAGACCGACTCCGCGCCGTAGAGGATGCCCAGGTGCACGGTCTGGCCCAGGCGATGGGCCAGGCTGCGCAGGATCGGGCGCGCGAGGCGCTCCAGTGGTTCGTGCCGCAGATAGGCGGAGCCGATCTCGAAGGACGCGACGCCCAGACCGTAGGCCTGCTCCTTCGGGACGTAGGTGACGAATCCGCGATCGACCAGCACCGAGAGGATGTGGTAGACGGACGAGCGCGGGATGCCCAGGTCCCGGGCCAGCGCGCCGGCCTGCGCGGGGCCCGAGCGGCTGGCGAGGTGCAGCAGGATGTCCAGCGCCCGCCCGACCGCGGGCGAGGTGCTGCTCGATTTCGTCTCGATGATCTCGTGTCCGCTCACTGGTTCACCTATTGACGCGCCTGTCTATACAGGAATATACAAGGCCTTCGTTCGTTCTGTGGGCGCGGCGGCAGTCGCCGCCGGGGGCACTCCCTACCCACTTCTCACCCATCCGGGACCTCCCGTCCCCAAGGAGCACTACGTTGACCAAGGACACGGCGACGACCTTGACCAGGGGACTCAAGTCCCGCCACATCCGCTTCCTTGCGCTGGGCTCAGCGATCGGGACGGGGCTCTTCTACGGATCATCCGAATCCATCAAGGCTGCCGGTCCCGCGGTCCTCCTGGCCTATCTGATCGGCGGAGCAGCCGTCTTCCTGGTCCTGCGGTCCCTCGGCGAGATGGCGGTGAGCGACCCGTGCGCGGGATCGTTCGGTGAGTACGCCACCAAGTATCTCGGCCCGCTGGCCGGGTTCGCGACCGGATGGACCTACGCCTTCGAGTTGGTCATCGTCTGTCTGGCCGATGTCACCGCGTTCGGCGTGTACATGGGCTTCTGGTTCCCCGGCGTACCGCGCTGGATCTGGGTGCTGGCGGTCGTCGGCGTCGTCGGCGTGATGAACCTGTTCAGCGTCAAGGTCTTCGGTGAGCTGGAGTTCTGGCTCTCCCTTGTAAAGATCGTCGCCATCATCGCGATGATCATCGCCGGTGTGGCGATCCTCGTCTTCGGCATCCACACCGGCAGCGCCCACGTAGGGGTGTCGAACCTCTGGAACAACGGCGGGTTCTTCGCGCACGGAGTCCACGGCGTCATCATGTCCCTGGCCGTGGTGATGTTCGCCTTCGGCGGCACCGAGATCATCGGCGTCACCGCCGGAGAGGCCCAGGACCCGGAGAGGACGATCCCGAGCGCGGTCAACACGATCCCCCTGCGCATCGTGCTGTTCTACGTGCTGACCATCGCGGTGATCATGTCGCTCAACCCCTGGCAGAACGTCGACTCCTCGGGCAGCCCGTTCGTCCAGATCTTCGTCGGCCTCGGCATCAAGTCCGCAGCGACCGTGCTGAACCTGGTGGTCATCACCGCGGCCCTGTCCGCGATCAACAGCGACATCTTCGCCGCCGGCCGCATCATGTACGGCATGGCCGAGCGCGGGCAGGCTCCCACGGTCCTGCGCCGGGTCTCCCGCAACGGGGCGCCGTGGCTGACCGTGGTCATCATGATGGGCGCGCTGCTGCTCGGCGTCCTGCTGAACTACCTGATGCCCGAGAACGTCTTCGTCGTCATCGCCTCGATCGCGACGTTCGCCACCGTCTGGGTCTGGCTGATGATCCTGGTGGCGCAGGTCGCCGCCCGCCGCAGGATGTCTCCGCAGGAGCAGGCCGCACTCAAGTACCCGGCACCGTTCTGGCCCTACGGCCAGATCATCACGATCGCCTTCATGATCGGCGTGCTCGGGCTCCTCGCCTTCTCCGACAGCACCCGTGTCGCGCTGATCGTCGGCGCCGTCTGGCTGGCACTCCTGTCGGGCGTGTACTTCCTGTGGGCCCGTCCGCGCGGTGCCCGCGCAGACCTCTCCGAGGCTTCCGAGCAGGCGGCGGAGGAACCCGTCTCCGCAGCTCAGGGTTAGTTGCAGGGGTAACCGCACACCACCCTCGAACGCCGATGGGGTCCGTCCGGCCGGACGGACCCCATCGGCGTTCTCGCACCGCCCGGAGCACAATGTCTGGGATCCCGGACAATGAGTGCCGTCAGCGCCTCGCGAAGCTGCTCTGACATGGGACTTCATAGGTTTATGACTGTTGTTGTGAATGTCGGCCCCCTTTCCGCCGACGACGTTGTTTCCGTCGCCCGCCACGGTGCGCCCGTGGTCCTCGCGGAGGAGGCCCTCAAGGAGATCGCTCGCAGTCGCGAAGTGATCGAGGGTCTGGCCGACGACGTGGTGCCGCACTACGGCGTCTCCACCGGCTTCGGCGCCCTGGCCACGCGCCACATCCCCACCGAACTGCGCACCCAGCTCCAGCGCAGCCTGGTGCGCTCCCACGCCGCGGGCTCCGGCCCCGAGGTCGAGCGTGAGGTCGTCCGCGCTCTCATGCTGCTGCGTCTGTCGACCCTCGCCACCGGACGTACCGGCGTTCGCAGGGAGACCGCCGAGGCCTACGCCGCGCTGCTCAACGCCGGGATCACCCCGGTGGTGCGCGAGTACGGTTCCCTCGGTTGCTCCGGCGACCTCGCCCCCCTCGCCCACTGCGCACTGGCGATCATGGGCGAGGGCGAGGTCCGGGACGCCCAGGGGGTGCTCAAGCCGGCCGCCGAGGCGCTCGCCGCCGCCTGTATCACCCCGGTCGTCCTCCAGGAGAAGGAGGGCCTTGCGCTCATCAACGGCACCGACGGCATGCTCGGCATGCTGGTCCTGGCCTGCCACGATCTGCGGCTGCTGCTGCGCACCGCCGACATCACCGCGGCGATGAGCGTCGAGGGGCAGCTCGGCACCGACGCCGTCTTCGCCGCCGACCTCCAGGCGCTGCGCCCGCACCCGGGCCAGGCCGACAGCGCCGCCAACCTGCGGGCGCTGCTCGCCGGTTCGGCGATCACGGCCAGCCACCGCGGTCCGGAGTGCACCCGCGTCCAGGACGCCTACTCGCTGCGCTGCTCCCCGCAGGTCCACGGTGCGGCCCGCGACACCCTCACGCACGCCGAACTGGTGGCCTCCCGCGAACTGGCCAGCGCGGTGGACAACCCGGTGGTCACGCTCGACGGAAGGGTCGAGTCCAACGGCAACTTCCACGGCGCGCCCGTCGCCTGCGTCCTGGACTTCCTGGCCATCTCGGTGGCCGACCTCGCCTCGGTCGCCGAGCGCCGCACGGACCGGTTCCTCGACGTGTCGCGGAACCACGGCCTGAACGCGTTCCTCGCCGAGGACCCGGGCGTCGACTCCGGACACATGATCGCCCAGTACACCCAGGCGGCGATCGTCTCCGAGCTCAAGCGCCTGGCCGGGCCTGCCTCCGTCGACTCCATCCCCTCCAGCGCCATGCAGGAGGACCACGTCTCGATGGGCTGGGCCGCCGCCCGCAAGCTGCGCCGCGCGCTTGACGGGCTCGCCCGCGTCCTCGCCGTGGAGCTCTACACCGCCGCTCGTGCCCTGGATCTGCGCGCCCCGCTGACTCCGGCACCGGGCACCGCCGCGGTACGTGACGGTCTGCGCGAGGTGGTCGAGGGTCCCGGCGCCGACCGCTGGCTCGCCCCCGAGATCGAGGAGGCCGTCCAGTACGTGGCTTCCGGTCGGGCCCTCGCCGCGGCCGAGGCCGAGGTCGGCCTCCTCTGCTGACGGTCTCCCTCCACTGACGGTCTCCCTCTCCGAGGCGGCCCGTATCCAGGAGCCCGTATCCAGGAGCCGGCGGCCCCGGCGCGCCCATCGCGGTGCGCCGGGGCCGCGGCCGTCTCGCCGTGAGAGGCCGCGAGAGGCCGTGAAAGCCGTGAGAGGCGGTGAGAGGCGTGAGAGACATGACGAAGCCGCACGAGCCCTCGCGGGCCTACGATCTCGTACGAGTTCCTACGCCGAGAGAGCCGGTTCTCCCGGACGGCGTGGCGCGTCGGTGACTCCGCCGACGCGGCGGCTCAGCTCACGGGCGGTCCGGGCCACCTCCGTGGCGAACCGTTGCCGGCGCTCCGGATCCGCTTCCCCGGCCGGGAAGGTGACCGCCACACCCGCGATCGGATGGGCGCTGTGATCGAGAACGGGGGCGGCGACGGAGGAGAAACCGGTCGTCACCTCTCCGTCCTCCGTCGCGTATCCGCGGCGCCGTACCTCCACGAGGAGGTTGCGCAGAGCGGACAGCGAGGTGGGTCCGAGCCCGTTGCGCAGGACGAACGCGGAGGGGTCGGGGAACAGGGCGCGGACCTGGGCCTGCGCCAGACGCGCCAGCACGGCCCGGCCGCTGGCGGTGAGGTGCGCCGGCAGCCGTACGCCGACCTCGGTGACCAGCGGCGCGCGTCCCGGGGCTCGCTCCTCGATGACGTAGATCACCTCGCGGCCGTGCAACACGGCCAGATGCGCGTTGTGCCCGGTACGGTCGACGAGCTGTGCCAGCGGGACCCGCGCCAGGCGCTGGAACGGTGCCTGGCGGCTGTATCCGGAGCCGAGTTCGAAGGCACTGACCCCCAGGCCGTAGCGACGCTCTTCGGGCAGGTGCACCACGAAGCCGTCGCGTGCCAGGGTGTCGAGCAGGTGATAGGTCGTCGACCGGGGCAGCCCCACGTCGCGGCTGATGGCCGCGGCCGGCACCGGACCGGCCTGGGCCGCGAGGTAGCGGAGGACGGCGAGCACCTGGGCTGCGGCAGGGACCGTGGACATATCGCGAGCGTACGTCCGTCCGGAAACGCCGATTCCGAATCACCCCGAGGCGTCTGGGATACGAGACGGATTGCGGCTCCCGGGCGTAGTAAGAGGGCCATGACCTGGGGCTTCATGGAACACATGGCACAGACTGCTGGATCGGCCGACGCCCCGTCGGCACCACAACGCGGCGCCCGGTCGGTGGCCGCCGCGGACCACACCGACGAGGTGACATTCCCAGGCGTCTACAACAGCGTCAGGCAGCTGCGCGCCGACGCGTGGAACTCATTGGCGGAACTGACGCGTCGGTTGAGTCTCGGCCCGAGCGCCGGCACCCGCCCGGAGCCGTTGACCGACCAGCTGGCGGAACTGTTCCGGCTGCTGACGCCGATCGAGAACTGCTATGCCTTTCCCGGCAAGGCGGGCCTCGGCGAGCTGCGCCGGCTCCACGAGACCGGTGACCGGCGCCGGCTGGCGGAGCGCGCGGACGACCTGAACCTGGCCCTGGGCACGGACACCTACCGCAATGTCTCGACGGCACCGGAACACCCCGAGGAAGCAGTCGCCGAGGAGCCGTCTTCGCCGCACGAGCCCGCGGCCAAGCCGTACTTCGAAGTGCTCGTCGTCGGAGATCTCGACGAGACGGAGGAACTGGCGCTGCGGGAGACCCTGCGCCACCTGCGCCGCGCCGAGGACGAGTTCGTCTACGACCTCGTCGTCGCCCCCAGCTTCGAGGACGCGGTGATCGCGGCGCTGGTGAACCCCAGTCTTCAGGCCGTCGTCATCCGCCGCCGGTTCGCCAACCGTTCCCGGCACGACCTGCAGGTGGTGCGGCGGTTCTTCGAAGGAACCGCCGCCGAGGCCCTCCCGGAGGAGGACCGGTTCGAGCAGCGGGCGCAGGCGCTCGGCGCCCGGCTGCTGGAACTACGGCCGGAGCTGGACCTCTACCTGATGACGGAAGGGGCGGTGGAGAGGACCGCCGGCAGGCTGAGCCGGGGCTTCGCGCGGGTCTTCCACGCCCGGGAAGGACTCCTGGAACTTCACCTGTCGATCCTGCACGGCATCGGCGAACGCTACACGGCACCGTTCTTCACCGCGCTGCGAGCACACAGCCGGCGCCCGACCGGGGTCTTCCACGCTCTGCCCATCTCCCGCGGTACCTCCGTGGTCGGCTCCCACTGGATCCCGGAGATGGCCCGCTTCTACGGGCTGAACATCTTCCTCGCCGAGACGTCCGCCACCTCCGGCGGCCTGGACTCGCTGCTGGAGCCCACGGGCCCGCTGCGGGAGGCGCAGGACCTCGCGGCCCGGGCGTTCGGCGCCCGGCAGACGTACTTCGTCACCAACGGCACCTCCACCGCCAACAAGATCGTGGTGCAGGCCCTGGTCCGGCCGGGCGACATCGTGCTCGTGGACCGCAACTGTCACAAGTCGCACCACTACGGGCTGATGCTCGCCGGCGCCCACGTGGTCTACCTCGACGCCTATCCGATGGACCGGTACGGCATGTACGGGGCCGTACCGGTGGAGGAGATCAAGCGAAAGCTGCTGATGCTGCGGCGCGAGGGCCTGCTGGACCGGGTCAGGCTCCTCCTGCTCACCAACTGCACCTTCGACGGGATCGTCTACAACCCCGCCCGGGTGATGGAGGAGTGCCTGGCACTCAAGCCGGACCTGGCGTTCCTCTGGGACGAGGCCTGGTTCGCCTTCGCCCGTTTCCACCCGGTCTACCGCCGCCGCACCGCCATGGCCGCGGCGCGCGAGCTGATTGACCGCTACCGCGACGCGGACTACGCCGGACAGTACGCCGCGCACCGCGAGGCCCTCGGGGACGACCCGGACGACGAGACCCTGCTCAGCCACCGTCTGATGCCGGATCCGGACACCGTCCGCATCCGCGTGTACGCCACCCAGTCGACGCACAAGACGCTGACGTCGCTGCGCCAGGGCTCCATGATCCACGTCTTCGACCAGGACTTCAGACACAAGGCGGCCGAGACGTTCCACGAGGCCTACATGACGCACACGTCGACGTCGCCGAACTACCAGATCCTCGCCTCGCTCGACCTCGGCCGCCGACAGGCCGCCCTGGAAGGCTTCGAACTGGTCCAGAAGCAGCTCGAGCAGGCGGGCGTGCTGAGGGACGCGATCGACCAGCACCCGGTGCTGAGCCGGTACCTGCACTTCCTCACCACGCCCGAGCTGATACCCGCCCGGTACCGTTCCTCCGGTGTGGACCAGCCCCTGCGGACCGGGCTGGCGAAGATGGCGGCCGCCTGGGAGGACGACGAGTTCGTCCTCGATCCGACCCGGGCGACCCTGCACATCGGCCGCACGGGCATCGACGGGGACACCTTCAAGCACGAACACCTCATGGACCGCTACGGCGTCCAGGTCAACAAGACCACGCGCAACACGCTGCTGTTCATGACCACCATCGGAACCACGCGCAGCGCGGTCGCCTACCTCATCGAGGTGCTCGTCAAGATCGTCGAGGAACTGCAGGAGAACATCGAGGAGATGAGCCCCCGCGAACGTGCCCTGCACCATCGGCGAAGCGCCGCCCTGGGCGCCGGGTCCGCCGCCCTGCCGGACTTCAGCGCGTTCCATGCCGCGTTCCGACCGGGCGTTCACACACCGGAGGGGGACCTGCGCAAGGCGTTCTTCCTGGCGTACGACGACGACAAGTGCGAGTACGTGATGGCGGACGAAGTCGCCGAGGCCGTGGCGGCCGGGCGGGAGGTCGTCTCGGCCACCTTCGTCACGCCGTACCCCCCGGGCTTCCCCGTGCTCGTCCCGGGCCAGGTGATCAACGAGACTGTGCTGCGGTACATGGGAGCTCTCGACACTCGTGAGATACACGGATACCGGCCCGACACCGGTTACCGGGTCTTCACCGAGTCCGCGCTGAAGGAGATGACGGCATGACGGGCAGCCAGGTGCTGCGGGCGCACGACCGGCCGGTGACGCGCTGGAAGAACGGCGGCGGTCTGACCCGGGAGGTCGCCGCCGACGGCTCCAGCGCGGGTCTGGAGGACTTCGTCTGGCGAGTGAGTCTCGCCGACGTCGCTCGCGGCGGTCCGTTCTCCTCCTTCACGGGCGTGGACAGGATCATCACCGTAGTGGACGGGGCGGGGATGGAGCTGACCGTCGACGGTGCCTCACACACCATCGCCGACGCGTACGAGCCCTTCTCCTTTCCGGGTGACGCGGTCACCGACTGCCGGCTGCTCTCCGGCCCGATCGTCGATCTCAACGTGATGACGCGGCGCACCGGCGCGACGGGGCACGTCCGCATGGCCCGTGAGAAGTTCTCCGTCGTCCCACGGACCGGGATCCTGGTCCTCGTGATCGCCTTGACGGGCACGGTGGCCGTCGAGGAGTCCGGCGTCACCCTCGACCGGTTCGACGCGGTCCTGTTCCCGGACCGCGACGGCGGCACCCTACGTGTCGACGGGGTGGCGGCGGTCGTCACCCTCACCACCACCCCCGGTTCGCCCGGGACATGACGGGGGCGGCCACGCGGGGCCGGCCCCGGCCGGCTTCTCAGTGTCTTCTCAGCGAGCGTCACCGAGGCTGGAGGTGTCCTGGGGACGACCGGGTCCTTTTCGCACAGGGGAAGCGAGGCCTTCTCGCATCGAAGAGGGGGAGCCCATGGTTTCCCGTACCGCAGCCCCACCCGTATCTCCTCGCCGGGGCGGCACCGCCCCGGCGACCGGAGGCGCCGGCGACAGGCTGAACCGCTTCTACGACGACGCCTGCGACCGCACTCCGTCAGCCCCGGCCCTCGAATGCGGATCGCGGCTCCTGACCTACGCCGATCTCGACGCGCGGGCCAACCGGGTGGCCCGGCATCTGCACCGGGCCGGCATCGGCCCGGGCAGTCGCGCGGCCCTGCTGCTGCCCCGGTCCGTGGACATGTACGCGTGCCTGCTGGGCGTGTGCAAGGCGGGCGCGGCGTTCGTGCCGATCGACCCGGCCGCGCCGCCGGACCGGGTCGCCTTCATCCTGGGCGACGCGGGCGCGGCCGTGGTGCTGACCACGTCGGCGCTCGCGTCCGGTGCCGCCTGGGCGGAGCGGTGCCGGACCTGCCCGGTGATCGAGGTCGACACGTGTGCCGCGGATCTGGCCGCCCTGCCGCCGGAACGGCCCGCCGCCGCGGCCGGGGACGTGGACGATCCGCTGGCGTACGTGATGTACACCTCGGGGTCCAGCGGCAGGCCGAAGGGCGTGGAGATCGCGCAGTCGAGCATCTGCAACTTCCTGCGCGTGGTGGCACCGATCTACGGCGTACGGCCGCACGATCGCGTGTACCAGGGCATGACCCTCTCGTTCGACTTCTCCATCGAGGAGATCTGGCCCACCTGGGCGGCCGGCGCCACGCTCGTCGCCGGACCGGGCGGCCCCGGGCAGTTGGGCGACGATCTCGCCGGCTTCCTTGAGGAGCACCAGGTCACCGCTCTGTACTGCGTCCCGACGCTGCTGGCGACGATGTCCCGTGACCTCCCGCGGCTCCGCAAGGTCGTCGTCGGCGGCGAGGCGTGCCCCGCCTCGCTCGTCGAGCGGTGGAGCAGGCCGGGACGCCGCATCCTCAACACCTACGGGCCGACCGAGGCAACCGTCACCGCCACCTGGCAGGAACTCCGGCCGGGGCGTCCGGTGACCATCGGCCGCCCGCTGCCGACCTGCTCGGCCGTCCTCCTGGACGAGCGACTGCGGCCGGTGCCGCACGGCGCCGTCGGTGAGATCTGCCTGGGCGGTCCGGGCCTCGCACGCGGCTACACGGGACGGCCCGACCTGACCGCGGAGCGCTTCGTCCAGCCCCCCTCGGCGCCCGGCTCGGGCCGCCTGTACCGCACCGGAGACCTCGGCAGGATGACCGACGACGGGGAGATCGAGTACCTCGGCCGGGCCGACGCCGAGGTGAAGATCCGCGGCTACCGGGTGTCCCTGGAGGAGATCGACAACGTGCTGCTGGAGGACCCCGGCGTGGCCCAGGCGGCCACCACCCCCGTGTCACCGCGCGACGGACCCGAGGGCGACCGTGTTCTCGCCGCCTACGTCGTGCCCGCCGGGGACGGCGCGGTCCCCGACGACGATCTCGCCGCCCGGCTGCACCGCCGCCTGCGCCGGTCGCTGCCCGCCTACATGGTGCCCGCGACACTGGACTTCCTCGATCGGCTGCCCGTCATGCCCAGCGGCAAGACCGACCGTACGAAACTGCCCGCACCCACCGGCCGCCGCCTCGCCGGCACCGGCCCTGTGGCGCCGGTCCGCGACCGGCTCGAGGCCAGGGTGCGCGACGCCTGGGCACGGACGCTCGGCATGGACCCCGGCGAACTCTCCGCGCAGGCCGACTTCTTCACCGACCTCGGCGGTCACTCGCTGCTCGCCGCCCGCGCGGTGTCGCTGCTGCGCGACCCGGGCGGCGGACCCGGCCCCACCCTGCGCGACCTGTACGAGAACCCGACCGTGACCGGCTTCGCCGCCCGGCTGCGCTCCACGGCCGACGCATCCCGCGCGCCGCGGCAGCCCCGCCCCGCCCCCCTGCGGCACGGCCGCGCCCGCATCGCGCGGGCCGGACTCCTCCAGGCGACGGCCTTCTACGCACTGCTCTTCCTGCTGACCGGTCCGGTGGCCGCGTCCTTCGCGCTGAGCCACGGACAGGTGTCGGGCAGCGGGGCCGTCGGACCGGCCGTCTCGGTACTGGCCGGCTGGTTCGCCGTACGCTGGCTGGTTCCCGTCCTTCTCGCGCGGCCGCTGGCGGCGGGCATCCGGCCCGGCCGGTACCCCCTCTGGGGGGCGACGTACCTGCGGCTGTGGCTGTTGGACGTGCTGCTACTGGGGATCAGCCCGCTGCGGATGCTCAGCGGATCCCCGCTCATGGGTCCGTACCTGCGGCTCCTCGGTGCCCGCGTCGGCCCCCGCACCACCATCGCCACCGGCTTCGTCGGCCTGCCCACGCTGCTGGGCGTCGACCGGGACGCCACGATCGGCTACGGCGCCACGCTGCGCCCCTGGCAGGTCGCCGACGGATGGGTCACCATCGCCCCGATCACCGTCGGCGAGAGGGCGTACGTCGGCGCCAACGCGGTCCTCGAACCAGGCGCCTACCTGGGCCCCGGGTCCGCGCTCGGTGAGCAGTCCGTGTCGGGCCCGGGCAAGGCAGTCCCGGCCGGAGCGCGCCGCGCCGGATCGCCCGCACGCCCGGTCGGGGCACTCGCCCCGCTCGTCGAGACGATGCTGCGTGACCGGACCGAGGCGGATCACTGGCGGCGCCGCCAACTGGCCGCCGTCGTGCTCGGTCTGGTCCTGCTGGAGTCCGTCGTGGTCGCCGCGGCCGTGCCGAGTGTCGCCCTCGTCTGGTGGGCCTGGTCGAGCGGTGACACGACCGCCGCTCTCGCCGCGACCCTCCTGTCCGGCCCGGTCTTCGTGGCCACGGTGTGCGTGGTCGTCGCCGCCGGGAAGCGCGCGGTCCTGCCGAGGACCCCTCCCGGAATCCATCCGGCGCGCTCGGCGCTGGGCGTGCGCAAGTGGATCGCCGACAAGCTGCTGGAGCAGAGCCTCACCCTCACCAACTCGCTCTACGCCACGCTCTACACCGTCCCGTGGCTGCGGCTGCTCGGCGCCCGCGTCGGCCGGCGCGCCGAGATCTCCACCGCGGCGCACATCGATCCCGACCTGCTCACCCTCCGCGACGGCAGCTTCGTCGCCGACATGGCCGGCGTCGGCGTAGCCGCCTTCGCGGCCGGACGCATGGCCTTCGAACCCACGGACATCGGCGAACGCGCCTTCGTGGGCAACGCGGCGCTCGTCCCGGCCGGGACGAGGCTCGGCCCCGGCTCTCTCGTCGGAGTGGGCACGGTGCCACCCCCGGAGCGCGTGCCCGACGGCAGCACCTGGCTCGGCTCACCGGCCCTGCGGCTGCCGGTGCGCCAGGACAGCGGGTCCTATCCGGAGGAGAAGACGTTCCGGCCCACCCGCAAGGCCGTACTCGGCCGCCTGGCCATCGAGTTCTTCCGCGCCACCCTGCCCATGTCCGTGCTCGCGGCCGCCGCCTTCCTGTACCTGCTCGCCCTGTCGGACACCGCCCGCCGCACCGGGCCGTGGGTGCCGCCGCTCGTGTCGCCGTTCCTCGCCGCCGGGGCGGTGCTGGCCGTCATCGGGTGCTGCGTGTTCGCGAAGTGGGTCGTCGCCGGACGGTACCGGCCGCGTGTGGAGCCCCTGTGGAGCCTGTTCGTGCGCCGCACGGAGTTCGTCACCGGCCTCTTCGAAGCGGCGGCGGTACCCGCGGGCGTGGGCGCCCTGGTGGGGACGCCCTTCCTGCCGCCGGTGCTGCGCCGGCTCGGTGCCCGCATCGGACGGCGCACCTGGATCGGCACCACGTACCTCACCGAGTTCGACCTCGTCGAGGTGGGCGACGACGCCTCGATCGGCATGCTCGTCTCCCTCCAGACCCACCTGTTCGAGGACCGGGTGATGAAGATGTCCACGGTGAGCGTCGGCCCCGCCGCGAGCGTGGGTACGCGGACCGTAGTGCTCTACGACACGCAGGTGGGCGCCGGCGTCCGGCTCGGTGCGCTGTCCCTGGTGATGAAGGGCGAGCGCCTGACGCCGGGAACGAGCTGGCACGGGCTCCCCGCCGAAGGAGACGACAGCGCACCAGCGGACGGCGGGCCGACGACGTACCCGCGGTGAGGCAGCCATGACACACCCAAGGCATTCAGGGGCCGCCGCCGGACGCCGTCCCCTCGCTCTCGTCTACCGCGGCCCGGCCTCGTCGCCCGGCTGCCCCGAGGCGGTCGCCGGACTGCTCTCCTCCGGGCCGTGGAACCTTGACGTCCGTTTCACCGGCCCACACGAGGCGCTTCCGCTCTCGGCCGGACTTCTCTCCCAGGCCCTGCTGTACGCCCAGCCCGGCGGCGGCACGCTCGCCCCCGCCTACCGGAGACTGCGGTGGCGGCGCCGGGCGATCCGCGGCTTCGTCCGCGACGGCGGGCGCTACCTCGGGTTCTGCCTCGGCGGCTACCTCGCCGGCGCCACACCGGGCTTCGCCCTGCTCCCAGGTGACACCGACCAGTACATCTCCTCCCCGGGAGCCACCGTCCACGAGGAGAGCGACACACTGATCACGGTGACCTGGCGCGGCCGCCCCCGCACGGTGTTCTTCCAGGACGGCCCCCTCTTCGACCTCGACGAGGACGCCGACGCCACGGTCCTCGCCACCTACGACAACGGCGCCCCCGCCGCCCTCGTGACCCGCTTCGGCCGCGGGCGGGTCGCGGTCACCGGTCCCCACCCGGAGGCCACGACCGACTGGTACACCGACCACGGCCTGCCGGTGCACCACACCCTGGACCTGGCCATGGACCTGGTGGAATCGGTGATGGAGGGATGACCCCACCGCCGTGGCGCACACGTTCGCCGGCTTCCTCCCGGGAAACAGCCGCTCCGGTCCGGAGCTATCGTGGTTCTCGAGAGGCTGCCATGCGGACGCTGATCATCGAGGACGAGCGCGCACTCGCCGAGGCGATCGCCGACGGACTTGCCGCCGAAGGCTTCGTCTCGGACCTGGCACACGACGGCCCGGACGGACTGTGGCGGGCCCTCCACGAACCGTACGACGTCATCGTGCTCGACATCATGCTGCCCGGCCTGTCCGGGTACGAGGTCCTCAAACGACTGCGGGCTGCCAGAGCCTGGACACCGGTGCTCATGCTCACCGCCAAGGACGGGGAGTACGACGAGGCCGACGCCCTCGACCTCGGCGCCGACGACTACCTGAGCAAGCCCTTCTCCTACGTCGTGCTCGTCGCCCGCCTCCGGGCCCTGCTGCGGCGAGGAGCACCCGCCCGCCCCGCCGTCCTCACCGCCGGAGACCTCACACTCGACCCCGCCCGGCACCGCTGCCGCCGTGGACACCGCGAAATCGACCTGACCACAAGGGAGTTCACCCTCCTGGAATACCTGCTCAGGCACCCCGACGAGGTGATCAGCAAGACGGACATCCTCACCCACGTATGGGACGAGCACTTCGACGGCGACACCAACATCGTCGAGGTCTACGTCGGCTACCTCCGCCGCAAGATCGACGCGCCCTTCGGCCGCCGGACCATCGAGACCGTCCGTGGCGCCGGCTACCGGCTGCGCGGCGGTGCGGGGTGACCCATGACCCCGGGCATCCGGTACTGGTGGGCCCGCCGGTCACTGCGGCTGCGCCTGACCGCCGCCGCGGCAGCGGTCATCGCCGCGGGGCTGGCCGGAGCCGCCGTGCTGCTCGTCGTCTGGCTGCACGCCAGCCTGATCAGCGGACTCGACCAGACCGCCCTGCAACGAGCCCAGGTCGTGGCGGCGGACGAGGACAGCGACCAGATCACGGCGGAAGTGCCCACCACCGACCACGGGGGAGTCGCCGTACAGGTGATCGCGGCGAGCGGGAGAGTGCTGTCCAGCTCGGCCAACCTGCGTGGCCGGCCGCGCGCTTTCACCTTCCCGGCGAGCCGGGCCGACACCCCGCACGCCCACACCGTCGACGACATTCCCGTAGGGACGGGCGGGACCTGGCGCGCCGTCGGCGTCCCCGCGGGCGCCGCCCATGACCCGGTGACCGTCTACGTGGCCGTACCCACCGAGAGCGTCGACCACGGCCTGGCCCAGCTCACCGTCGGTCTGGCCACCGGAGTCCCGGCGGTCGTCGCCGCCCTCACCGGAGTCGTGTGGCTGCTCACCGGGCGCGCGCTGCGCCCCGTGGACGGCATGCGCGCCCAGACCGCCGAGATCACCGCCTCCGACCTGAGCCGCCGCCTCGACGTACCGCCCGCCGACGACGCGCTCGGCCGGCTGGCCACGACCCTCAACGACCTGCTGGCCCGTCTGGACACATCGACGCGGCGGCAGCGGCGGTTCGTCGCGGACGCGGCCCACGAACTGCGCAATCCCCTGAGCACCCTGCACACTCGCCTGTCCGTCGCCGCAGACCACCCCGGCCTGGCCGACGGGCGGTCCCTCGCCGCCGGACTCCTGCCGCAGACCGAACGGCTCACCCGGCTCGTCGACGACCTGCTCCAGCTCGCGCGGCTCGACGCCCGCCCGCGGCTGCAGGCGCGCCCCGTCGACCTGGATGAGATCGTCTTCTCCGAGGTGCGTGAAGCCCGTCGGCGGACCCGGCTCGTCATCGACCAGCACGCCGTCGGCGCGGCACGGGTGGCGGGCGACGAGGACGCCCTCGCCCGTGTCGTACGCAACCTGCTGGACAACGCGCTGCGTCATGCCAGCGCCCGGATCGACGTCAGCCTCCACACACTCGGCGACACCGCACAACTGACCGTCGCCGACGACGGGCCGGGCATCCCCGAGGCCGACCGTGAGCGCGTCTTCGGGCGTTTCACCCGGCTCGACGACGCCCGTGCCCGGGACACCGGCGGCAGCGGTCTCGGCCTCGCCATCGTCCGCGACACCGTCACGGCCCACCACGGCAGCACCCGCATCGAGGACAACCGCCCCGGCGCCCGGCTGGTCGTCCTGCTGCCGACGGCGGGGCAGGGTCTGTGAAGAAGGGCGACAGGGCGAAAGGCGATACCTCGGCCCCTCAGGCCGTGGCGGCACGCAGCGAGAGGAACTGGAGCACGCCGAAACCGGCGACGGTCATGGCCTGCACGGGGATCCAGACCGCACCCGCGGTCGTCGGCGAGAACCAGGCGAGCATCGCGACGATGCTGAGCACGGCCCACAGCACATTGGCGTCGACGACCGCCTTCACGGCGAGGGCCGACGGCTGCTTCCGCGCGGCGAGGGAGCCGACCCCCGCGGCGTACAGCACCAGGAAGATGCCGAGTTCGAACAGCAGACCGGATCTGATGCCGAGCAGGTGGCCGACCGGCTTCGAGTCGATCATGTAGACCAGCCCGTTGACGCCGGTGACGACGGCGTCGAGAGCGAGGAAGCGGCGCAGCATGGTGTGCGGACGGTCGGTGCGGGAGAGGGTGCCGAGCAGGGTGGTGGCGGACATGCCGATCAGCCTCCGTCGAGATCGAAAACGCTGGTCACCGGGGTCGTGGCCCGAGCGGAGCGGACCGCGGGGCCCCGGTGACTCCCACCTTGACCGGTTCCGTACGGAAGATCGATTACCGCTGAGGTAATGAGACAGGCCAGCAGGTCAGGACATGGACGCTGCGGACACCACGCGCATGCCCAGCCCGCGTACCCGGTAGATGCACGTGTCGTCGCCCCACAGCGTCGCGTCCGCCGTCGCGTAGGGTCCCCGGGCGTCCCTGCCGCTCTCCACGATGTCCATGTCCACCCGGATCAGCCGGTTGGCCGGGGTGATCTGGCCGCGGTAGGTCCAGGTCGCCTCGCGACCGGGCAGCACCGGCTCGAAGCGGGGGTGCGGGATGCCGTCCGCCGCGCCGCGCTCCAGCAGGTGGTACTGGAGCAGCTGGCACATGGCCTCGACGCCCAACGACCCCGGCTGCACCGGGTCCTGGAAGAAGTGCGCCCGGAAGAACCACTCGTCCGGGACCACGTCCTTCTCCGACCGCAGCCGCCCGAGCCCCCTGCTGCCCCCGTCCGGCCAGGATCCGGTGATCCGGTCGAGCATCAGCAGCATGGGGCCCGGCAGCCGCGGCTCCCCGGCGCAGTGGCGAGCGGGCCGGGCGGTCAGATCGACCATGCGGTCACAGGGCTCGTCGAGGCGGGCCCGGTCCTCGGCCGACACCGCGAGACCCTGCTGGTGGTCGAAGGCCGACGGCGGGAAGTAGCCGAAGGCCGTGGACAGTTCGAACAGCGGCATCCCGTCGGCCGTGCACCTCACCCGGAACGACTCGATGATCATGTCCCCGCTGTGGGAGACACGCGTCAGCTCGGCGTGGGTGCGGACCGTGCGCGTCGCCGGAGTGACCTCTCCGGTGACCGTTCCCGACCCGTCGAGGTTGCGGAACAGCAGATCCGTGTCGGTGGTCAACGCGCTGCCCACGTAGGAGGCCAGCCACCCGCAGGGTTGCAGGGCGATCTCCATCAGGACGGCGAACGGCATCGCATGGCCGCCGCTCTGCTCGAAGTACCAGGCCCGCGCGGGCACGTCGTACTCCGCGACGACGCTGCTGCCCTCCCGCATACCGCCCTGCGGACCGTCCACCGTCACGATCCGGCTCATGAAGTGGTACGGGGGACCGGGCAGCCGCGCGACCCTGCGGGTTCCGTCGAACGGCTCGTACGAGGTGCCGAACGCCTCACTCGGTCTGCCCCAGGCACACGCCAGCAACGAGGCGTAGCCGAAGGGGAGTCCGTCGGCCGCCGTCGCGACCGGTTTCTCCTCACGGTGCCCGGCCAGCCCGCCGAGCAGGGGGAGCGGCACCGGTGTACCGCTGTCCTGCACGACGGGCGGGCCCGAGCGCCGCCAGTGAGACAGCGGCCAGTCGGGCACCAGCCGCAGCGCCACGTCCTGTCCCAGGAACGCCTTCGTCCCGTCCACCCAGCCCAGCACATCGGCGTACAGCGTCGGCACCGGCCCGGCCGAGACACCGCGCACGAACACCTCGTAGACGACCCGCCGGCCGGCCGGAGTCGCCTGGCCCCGGCACATCGCCCTGACGGGCCGACCGTCGACGGGCTCGAAACGCCAGCCGTCCCGGTCCACGGTGAAGCCCATGGCCGTCAGGTAGAACGCCATGGCCTGGAGACCGCCCTGGAGCATCAGGGTGCCCGGCATACAGGGGTCGTTCCTGAAGTGCCCCGCGAAGAACCAGTCGTCGGGCGACAGAGGGGTTTCGGCCCGCAGGTAGCCGCGGCCCCACGGCCCTCCGGCCGGGTCGAACGCGGTCACCTCGTGCAGCAGCCGCAGCCTGCCGTCGTCGAGCCCCGGTGAGCGCACGTGGGCCGCCGTCGCCTCCCAGCCGGGACCGAAGCAGTCCGCCGGCCGCCCCTGGGCAAGGGCGCGCACCCGGTCCGCGTCGAAGCGGGTCCGTCCGCAGCGCACGGCGGGCGGGTCGAGCGGCAGGTCGTCGCCGGGCGGCCGCTCGGCGGGATCCCACCGCACACCGCCGCTGCCCGTGAGTTCCCCGGGGGTGAAGAACCCGGCCTGGCCCTCGCGGACGCTGAGCCGGAGTTCGCCGTCCACATAGCAGTCGTAGTGGAAGAAGGACAGCCGGACGCCGTCGTGCTCCGCGTGGCCGTCGACGTGGATCTCGTAGCGCAGGGTGTCGCCCGCTTCCGGCGGACTGCCGTGGTACGTCACTTCGCAGCCGAGCAGCCGGTAGGCGCGCTCGCCCCGGTTGAGGAGGTCGACGCCCAGCCAGCTGAGCAGGAGCAGATCCGCCTGGCCGGCCTCGATCATCAGCCCGGCGGGCATACGCCCGGTGGAGTCCAGGTACCAGCTGTCCGGCAGGACGTCGGTCTCCGTCCAGATCGTCCCGTCGGTGCGCACCGCGCCGGGCGCGGCGAGCGCCCCCGGCACGGCGTCGATGCCGGTGACCCGGTCCGCGAGCAGCATGGGCGGCCCGGGCATCCGGGTCTGCACCGCGTACGCGTCCTGCTCCGCGAACCGGGGGCCGAACAGCGTGGAGATCTCCCGGGAGGCGAGGTGCTCCAGTTGGGCGCGGTCGAACTTGGGCCCCGGCCTGAGGGGTGGTGTGAGTGCCGTTTCCGGCGGGGGAGAGGGCAGGGGCGCCGGGCGGGGCGCGGGGTGTACGGGCGCCGGGCGGGGCGTGGGCCGTGCGGGGGCCGGCGGCGGCCCGGCCGTCGGGCGCTTTGCCGGGAGGGCCGGTGGGCCTGGCGGCCGTACCGGCACGGGCGCGCCGCTCCTCAGCGCGGTGACGGCGAGAGCGGACATCCGCAGGAACCGCTGATGGGCCTCGGTGTGCCCGGCGAGGATCTCCTGGTGCAGCGCGGCGACGCGCCGGCTCTGCCGGAGGACCGCGGCACGGGCACCGGTCTCCTGTGCCTTCCGACCGTCCGATTCCGTCGGCCGGACGTCCGGCAGGGGGCGCCGCCCCACGTCGCCGGGTGCCTCTGACGGGCGGGCCGCCCGGTCCGGCACCGGCGCCAGTTCGGGGGCCCGGGGCAGGGTCACCAGGGCCGGCTCCAGCGGCGGCAGAATCGGAGGCGTGGGTACGGGCACGG
Organism: Streptomyces sp. NPDC001204; assembly: GCF_053598035.1. Taxonomy (NCBI): domain Bacteria; kingdom Bacillati; phylum Actinomycetota; class Actinomycetes; order Kitasatosporales; family Streptomycetaceae; genus Streptomyces; species Streptomyces sp. NPDC001204. The sequence goes on from NZ_JBSFJL010000020.1 coordinate 122,907, forward strand.
TGACGGTGGGCCCGGGACGCGGGACCTCGGTGGCCGCTTTTGCGAGCCGGGCGAACAGCTCGTCGGCGCGGACCGGTACCCCGGCGGCGACGAGTTCGGCCACCGCGAGGCACGGCTGCCGCAGCCCGGTGTCGCCCGGGGTGTCCAGCGCGACGGCCACATGGTCCCGGTCGCCCAGCACCCGCTTGATCCATCCGGTGCACAGCTTGCGCGGCCCGTGCTCCACGAAGATCCGGACGCCGTCCGCCCACGCCTGCTCGACCGTGGCGGCGAAGTCGATCGTGTTCAGCCCCTGCGCGGTCAGCGCCTCGGCGGCCCGTTCGGCCGTCGGCCGGTACGACTGCCCGGCGGCCCCGCTGTAGAACCGCACACCGGGCACGTCGACGGTGGGCCGGCGGTGCGCCTCACGCCATACCTCCCGGACGTCCGCCAACTCCGGTGCGTGGGCGGCCATGTCGTAGTCGAGCCGGATCGCGCGGTCGGCGCCGATCCTGGCCACGACGGCCGCGCACGCGCGCGACTCGCCGCCGATGACGCAGACTCCGGGCGCGTTCACCGCCATCAGATGGACCGCCGCCTCGGCGGCGAGTTCGGCACGGACCCTCTCCAGGGGCGCGGTGACCAGATGGCTCGACCAGCGGGAGCCCTGGATGCCCAGACGTTCCCAGTGGCGCCGGACCGCCCGGAGTTCACCGGTGAGTTCGGTCGTGAACAGGCCGCTGTCCCGGGTGGCGTCGTACAGCCCGGCGGCGTCCGGCCAGGCACCCAGCGCCACCAGGGCGGCCGACTCGCCCGAGGAGTACCCGAGGGCGGCGTCCGGCCGAAGCCCGAGCACTTCCCGGGTGAACACGGTGTGGTGGACCGCGAGTTCGGCGGCGGCCCAGATCTGGTCGAGCACTCCGGGCTCCGCCCGGGACCGCAGTCGCGCACCGATCGCCCCGTGCCGGGCACGGACGGCCTCGCCGAGCGACGGCAGTGCGAGCAGCAACTCGTGGCCCATACCCGGGTACGTGGCCGAGCCGTTGGTGTACACGAACGCGGTCTGCCCCGTGACCGGCCTGTCCCGGTACGCCACGTCGACCGGACGGGCCCCGCCCCCGGCCAGCCAGCGGCGGGCGGCCTCCATACGGCCCGGCAACGCGTCGTCGTCGGCCACGAGCGCCAGCCGGGCCGGTCCGGCGCCGGACTCCGCAGCGGCCTCCAGCGCGGCCAGCACCCCTTGCCGGTCGGCCCCGGAGAAGACGTGCAGACGCGGAGCCGGGCTCCGCAGCCACGGCCGGGCGTCTCCCGCGCGCAGCCGGACACTCGCGGTGGGCCCCTCCATCGGTGTCACCACGGCCTTCGCGGTGTGCGCGAGGGCCGCGGTGTCCGCGGGACCGCCCGGACGCGGCACCGCGCGGTGCTGGAGCGACAGCGCCGCGACCGCGACGGAGACCAGACCATACGCGGCATGAGCGCGCCCGAAGACGGATGCCGGGTCGAACACCGCGTCCGGACCGTCCCCGATGACCATGTCGGGCACGCCGGCGGAATCCTCGTCGAGCAGGGCGACGACGGTGTCGCCGTCCCTGCGCGCGGCGTCCAGGGACTTGAGGACCAGGACGACGGCGGCGTCTCCCGGTTCGTCCTCGCGTCCGAGTTCCCGCTGGGCGGCCCTGTGCACCGCCTCGCAGGACAGGTCGGTGGCACCGACGAGCGCGGCGTCGACCTCCCCCGACCGGACGGCCCGGGCCGCGAGCTCCAGCGCCACCAGCCCGGACGCCTCCTCCGCCGAGACCGCGAACCCCGGGCCGGCCAGGTCGAGTTGGGTGCTGATCCGGTTCGCCACGAGGTTCGGCATGCTGCCCACCACCGCCTCCGCGGTCATGGGCGGCACGAACGCGTCCCGGGCGAGGTCCGCCGACGGTGCCCTGGCGGGCAGCCCGGCCTGTTCCAGCCAGTGGGGAACCCGCCAGCGGGCGCCCGCCCGGGCCACCTCGGGGTCCACCCCCATGCCGACGACCACCATGGTCCGCTCCCGGGGCAGGGACACCGACCGTACGGCCTCACGGGCTGCCTCCAGCACCAGGAGCTGATGACGCACCGTTCGCCGAAGGGCCAGCGGCGGGAAGCACAGGTCCCTCAACTCCACGGCGATCTCCGTCGCGGGGCCACGCCGGTCACCTCCCAGCACCGCCCGCCGGAAGTCCTCGGTACAGGTCCCGTCGCCGACGCGGGCGCCGAGAGCCACGATCGCCACCGGCGCACGGCCGCCCGTCGATTCCCGCGTCCGGGCCGGGGCGGGCACGGCGGCGGACGGCGGGCGGTTGGGCCGCGGTACGGCCGGCACCGGGTCGCCGTCCGGAAGGTCCACCACCAGATGGGCGTTGGTCCCGCCGAACCCGAACGCGCTCACCGCCGCCCGGCGCTGCCCCGACCACGGTTCCGGCGCGGACAGCACCCGCAACGGCGTGCCCGCCAGCGCCTCCAGCGGCCGTTCCGCGCCGAGCGTCGCCGGACGGACCCCCGCGCTCAGCGCGCCGAGCACCTTCAACAGCCCGGCCACGCCCGCCGAGGCCAGCAGATGCCCGACGTTCGACTTCACCGAGCCGATGGGCACGTCGTCACCGGCCCCGAAGACCCGCGCCATGCCGCGCGCCTCCACCGCGTCCCCGACCGGCGTCCCCGTCGCATGGCACTCGACGAGCGACACGCTCTCGGGCGTGACGCCCGCCGCGTCGTACGCCAGGCGCATGGCCCGGACCTGGCCCTCCTCCGACGGACTGATCAGCCCGGCGCCGCGCCCGTCGTTGGACAGCCCGACACCGCGGATCACCCCGAGCACGGGCAGCCGGGCGGCGCGCGCCTCGGACAGCCGCATCAGGGCGACGAACCCGGCGCCCTCGCCGTGCACCAGCCCGTCCGCGTCCCGGTGGAAGGGCCGGCTGCGCCCCGTGCGGCTCGTCGCGGACAGCCCGCAGAACCCCACGTGCAGATAGAGGGGGTCCGCCCGGCTGACCGCACCGGCCACCATCAGGTCCGCCGTGCCGTCGTGCAGCCGGTCGCACGCCAGCTTGACCGCGTACAGCGACGACGCGCAGGCGGCGTCGAGGGACCACGCCCCCGCGCCCAGCCCGAGCGCCCGGGCCGCGAGCCGGGCGGGCAGCCCGGACGAGAAGCGGTTCCGGGCGTCGGGCCGCTCCCGGCGCTCTCCTGTCAGCAGGGCGTCACGGAGCGGAGGCCGCTGGGCGGACAGCCAGACGTGCTCGGCGAAAGCCGCCCCCGAGGGCGTGGGATAGGACAGGTTTCCCAGCACCAGCCCGGCGCGCGGCAGCGGGCCCTCGCGGCCCGCCTCCGTGAGCGCCTGCCGGACGCCGTACATGACCCAGTGGAAGAGCGGGTCCAGCGACAGGATCCGCTCCGGGGCGATCCGGAAGCCGCTCGGGTCGAAGACGGACTCGAACCCCCGTACGTAGCCGCCGACATCGGTCCAGGTGCGGTCGAGGTGGTCGTCCACCGACCCCATGGCCCAGCGGTGCGGCAGCCGCCACCGGCCCTCCGGGACGGCCGACAGGCTGGTGCGGCCCGTGGCGACGTTGTCCCAGAACGTGTCCGGATCGAGCGCGTCGGGCAGCACACAGCCCCGGCCGACGACGGCGATCGGTTCGAATTCCATACGGGTCTCACTTCACGGCAGGGCACGCTGGCAGGGCAGGACAGGTTCGCGGGGGCCGGGACTCGGGTGGCGCCGGGGCTCAGGAGGGTCGGCGGACGAGTTCCACGCCGAGGAGTTCCAGGCGGACGGCTCCGTCGGCATCGATCAGCGCCGCGTCGCAGCGCGCCCCCGTGCTGTGCACCTTCCGGCCCCGCAGCACACACCGCACGGTGCCGTCCACGGGGCCGCGCCGGTGCACCCTGCACTCCGCGACGGCCATCGGCAGCGTCGCCGCACCGAGTTCCTCCTGCGCCCAGACCAGGGCGAGTTGGAGTGCGCCGTCCACGGCGGCCGGGTCGAGCGGCCAGTGCTCACCCGGCCATTCCAGGGCGCGTACGCCCGCGACGGTCGCCTCGGCTCCGTGCTCCGAAACACCGTTCAGCGTGCGGACGGAGCGGAACCAGGGGCCGTGGAAGAGGCTCTCCCCGTCGTACAACTCGGCGCGGTCCAGCGGCTTGAGGCCGTCCGGGCCACCCCACGCGGCCGGATCCGGCGCGTCGGCCCGGGTGTCCAGCACGGCCCGGAAGTGCGCCATCCCGCCGTCCCCCCGCAGTTCCGCCTCCAGCCCCGACGGCGAACCGGCCGCGCCCCGGCTGCCGTGTACGGTGAGCAGGTGGCCTGTGCCGGCCAGTTCGGGCAGGGCGCACTTCTTGTACACCCGCAGGTCGCGCAGGACGAGCGGGCCGGCCTCGGGCAGCCAGGCGGTGGCTGCCCCCGCGAACCAGTTCAGGACCATCGCCACCGGCAGCACGGGAACCCCGGTGATCGCGTGGTCGGCCAGTTGCGGCAGGCTGTCCGTCCGGACGAGCAACTGCGTCGGACGGGGATCGCCCGCCGGGGACAGGGCCGCCGGATCGTCCCCGGCCACCAGGACGACACGGGCCTCACCGGCTGGGCCGTCCAGCTCGGCCGTGAACGCGGCCGCCCCCTGCTCCAGAGGGATCAGCGGAACCCCGGACCGGCCGAAATGCCCGGCCAGAGCGGGTGTGACCATGCCGCCGCGCCACGGACCCCAGGCGACGCACCGCACCAGACAGCCGGGGCGGCGGGCCTGTTCGGCGGACGCGACCTGACCCAGGATCTCGTTGGCCATGGCGTAGTCGCTCTGACCCGCGTTGCCGAACACGGCGGCCACCGAGGAGAACAGGCAGATCACGTCCAGCGGATCGTCCGCCGTCGCGGCCAGCAGCGCGCGCAGACCGTCCACCTTGGTGGACATCACCAACTCGACCTGCTCGTCGGTCTTGTCGGCGATCAGCTTGTCGGCCAGCACTCCCGCACCGTGCACGATGCCGGTGACCGGCCCCCACGCGTCACGTACGTCGCGCAGCGCGGCGGCCACGGCGTCGACGTCGCGGACGTCCACCTGGACGTACCGGACGGGGGACCCCGCCTCCTCCAGCGCCGCGAGCGTCGCCCGCACCTCGCGCGCGGCCAGGATCTCCCGGGCCCGCGCCGCGATCCGGGCGGGCGAGGAGTCCGCAGCGTCCTCTGTGGAGCGCTCGGCGAGCAGCCGGGTGAGCGTCGGTTCGTCGGCGGCGGACGCGAGCCCCTCGGGCTCGGGAACCGGTGCCGTCCTGCCCAGCAGCACGATCCGCGGACGGTGGGTCCTGGCCAGGTCGAGCAGCGCGGCGGCGGTCACCCCGCGGGCCCCTCCGGTGGCCACGATCACCGACTCCGACGTGATCCGTTGGGTGCCGCCGGGCGTCACCGGGGCGGGTACCGCCCGCAGGGCGATGCGGGTTCCGTCCGCGCGGAGACCGACCTCCGGGTCGGGGCCGCCGTCGAGCAGTTCCCGCACGATCGCCTCGGCGACCTCCTCGTCGCTCCGGCCGCCCCGCTCGCAGTCGACGGCCTTGACCGAGGCGTCCGGCCACTCCTTCGCCGCGGTCCTCGTCAGACCGGCGACCCCGCCCAGCCATGCGCGGTCGGGTGCGTGCCCGCCGAGCCCGAAGTCGCCTCCGGTGTCCTGCACGGTCACGAACAGCCCGTCCTGTGCGGCCGCTTGTGCCTCCGCCGTGCGTGCGGCCGTTTGTGCCTCCGCCGTGCGTGCGGCCGTTTGTGCCTCCGCCGTGCGTGCGGCCGTTTGTGCCTCCGCCGTGCGTGCGGCCGTTTGTGCCTCCGCCGTGCGTGC
>NZ_JBSFJL010000020.1:128825-151556 GCF_053598035.1 Streptomyces sp. NPDC001204
CGTGCGTGCCGCCGTGTGTGCCGCCACCGTGCCCGCCGCCGCTTGTGCCGCCACCGTGCGCGCTGCGCGGAACACCGACCGGTGGACCTCCCGCGCATCGTCCGGCGCGCCGCCCGCGGTCAGCCCGCCGAGGTGTACGACACGGCGCGCGCCCTCGGGAACGTCCGCCACGACGGTGGCGTCCACGCCGCGCTCCACGAGCTTCCCCGCGACGAGGGCGGTGATCGCGGAGCCCTCGGGGCCCCCGTCCGTCACCACGAGCGGCCCGTCCAGGAGGCCCGCTGTCGCCAGGCCGGACGCCGGGGACTCCACCGCGCGCTGTACCAGCCTCGTCAGCGCCGTCTCCTGCCCGGAGCCGGTGCGCATGGCGGGGATCTCCGGGACGGCGGCGGCCGTCTCGGCGGGTGACCCGGTCACGGCCGGGAAGTCCGGCGCGGGCGCAGCGGGCGGCCGGCCGCCCGCGGTGAGCGCCTCGACGATCTCGCGCAGCGTGCGGAGCTTGCCGAGTTCTCCGACGTCTCCCGTCGCCACGTCGCCCACGCTCCGGCGTACGGCCGACAGGATCTCGACGCGCTTGATCGAGTCGACTCCCAGATCCGCCTCCAACTCCATGTCCACGGTGAGCATCTCCACCGGGTAGCCGGTGAGCCGGGCCACCACCGAGAGCAGTAGTTCCTCGAGTGCGGGTGCCGACACATGCGCGGCATCGGCGGCCGGTGACGGGGGATTCACCGGGACGGCGGCCGGTGCCCGGTGCTCGGCGGCGACCGGTGCGGGCGAGAACGCCTCTCCGGGGGCGGCGGGAACGCGGGCGGGCGTGGCCTCGGGAACGCCGACCGCTACCGGGACCGGGGTCACGGGTGCCGGAGCCTGCCGGGGCGCCGAAGGACGGGGGAGCGGCAGCGGTGCCGGAGGAGCCGGGGCGTCGAGCACACCGCCCACGCTCCGCACGCCGAGCATCGCGGCCAGGGTGGTCTCGGTCATCCGAAGAAAGGCCACATGGCTGTCGGTCAGCATGCGTTGACAGGCCGCGTGCGCCTCCGCCGTCTGCCGCTGGACGCTCTCCACCGCGGCGTACCACTCGGCGCCGAGGGCGGCCCCGGGCTCGGCACTGTACGCGGCCACGGCGTCGTACGTGGGCTCCGGATCCTGGACGGGTGCCGTCCCGTACGCCGCCGACTCCGGAGCTGGGGCGGGAGCGGGGGCGTACGCGGACATGGGAACCGCCGGGATGTCGGACATGGGTACGGGATGCGGGTGTGAATGTTCCGGCCCAGCTTCCGGCCCAGCTTCCGGCGCAAGCGCAGGCACAGGCACAGGCGCAGGCACAGGCACAGGCACACGTGCAGGCGCAGGCGGTGTCGGCGATTCGGCGGCTTCCGTGCGAGGCGGGTAGAGCTGACCGTAGTTGGCTCCGCTGATCTTCACGGTCATCCGGGGCGCGCGCTCCTTCACTGAGGTTCCAGGCGAGGCGTACGGCGCCCAGAGGGGATCGAAGTCGAAAGGGACACCGCGTACGGCGAGTTCGCCGAGCGCGGTGTGCAAGGCGGTGACGCCGGACCGGTCCGGCCGGTCCAGGGAGACGGCCGCGTGCTCGCGGTCACCGAGGATCTGTCCGACCAGACCGGTCAGCGCGGTTCCCGCGCCGACCTCGACGAAGGTCCGCACTCCCGCCGCGTACATCGCCTCGATCTGGTCCTGGAAGAGCACCGGTGAGGCCAGATGACCGGCGATCCGTCGGCGCACCTCGTCGGGCGACGACGGGTACGGGGCCGCGTCCGCGTTGCCGTACACCTCGATCCGGGGCTCCGTGAGCGCGACCGTGCGCAGGAACGCGGCGAGCGGCTCAGCGGCCGGAGCGACCAACGGGCTGTGGAACGCGGTGGACGTGCTCAGCCGGCGTGTGCCGACACCCTCGGCCGCGAACCCCTTCTCCGCGCGTGCGACAGCCTCCGTCGTTCCCGAAAGCACCACCTGGCGCGGCGAGTTGTGGTTGGCCGGCCAGATGTCGCCGAAGTCGCCGGCGGCCAGCACCGACAGCACGTGCTCGCGGTCCGCCGCCACGGCCAGCATCGCGCCCGGTACGACGGCCGCCTCCCGCATCAGTTCACCGCGTCTGCGGGCCAGACCGATCAGCGTGTCGGCGTCCAGGACACCCGCGCTGTGCAGCGCCACCAGCTCACCGAAACTGTGGCCCGCCACGCAGTCCGGTCGCAGTCCCAGACCTCCCAGTACGTCCAGCAGCGCGAGCGCGTGCACCGCGAGCGCGGGCTGCGCCCACTCGGTCGCGGCCAGACGCGCCGCCTGCTCCGTGCGTTCCTCGTCGGTGAAGGCGGACGGTGGGAACACCACCCGGTGCAGGGGCCGCCCGCCGAACCGGGTTCCGCCCAGCCGGTCCCACACGGCCTGGGCGGCCGGCGACAGCATCGCGAGGTCGGCGCCCATCCCGACGTACTGGGATCCCTGCCCGGGGAACAGGAAGGCGAGCCGGCCGGGCGCCGGGTCCCCGCAGGCGTACCGGACGCCGTTCGGTGTCGAGAACGCCGCACCGGGCCGCTGCCCGATCAGCGTGAGCGCCTGCGCGAACTTCTCCCGCAGGTCCTCGGAGCCGGTGGCGACGACGGCCAGCCGCACCCGGTCGCCGGGCGAGAACGCGCGGTGGCTCTCCCGGGCGAGCGCGGCCAGCGGACGATCGCCGTCCGTCTCCGGAGGTGCCAGGTCGGACGGTGACGCGCCGCTGAACAGGACCAGTTCGCTCGGCGCGGAGCGATGGCGCGGCGGCACCCGGGCCGGGGCGCCCGAGGGCACGTACTCCTCCAGCGTGACGTGGAAGTTGCTGCCCCCGAAGCCGAAGCTCGACACCGACGCCCGGCGCGGATGACCGGCGGGCCGAACCCACGGCCGGGTCTCGGTGTTGACGTAGAACGGGCCGTCCGGAGCTGCGGCCGCCGGGACCGGCCGGTCGACCTTGATGGTCGGCGGCAGCACCTTGTGGTGCAGGGCCATGACCGCCTTGAGCAGCCCCGCCGCACCCGCCGCGCACTTGGTGTGCCCGATCTGCGACTTGACCGAGCCGAGCGCGCACCACTGCCCGTCCGTATGTTCCGACGCCTCGAACACCTCGCGCAGGGCGGTCAGTTCGGCGGCGTCCCCGGCCTTCGTACCGGTCCCGTGCGCCTCGACGAGCTCCACGGTCTGCGGACCGTAGCCCGCCTGCTCGTACGCACGCCGCAGAGCCCGTGCCTGACCGTCGGGAAGCGGCGCGTAGATCGCCGTACTCCTGCCGTCGGACGAGGTGCCGATGCCCCGGATCACCGCGTGGATCCGGTCCCCGTCCCGCTCCGCGTCGGACAGCCGCTTCAGTGCGTACATGACGACCGCCTCGCCGAGCAGGGTGCCGTCCGCCGCATCCGAGAACGGACGGCAGTCACCGGTGCGGGAGAGCGCGGGCGTCTTGGAGAAGCAGAGGAACATGCCGATGTCGTTCCCGGTGTCCACGCCTCCGCTGATCACCAGGTCGGCCCGCCCGAGCGCCAGTTCACCGACCGCCGTGGAAAGGGCCGCCAGGGAGCTGGCACAGGCGGCGTCGGTGGTGTGGTTGATGCCGTGCAGGTCGAACCGGTTGGCGATCCGGCCCGCGACGACATTGCCGAGCAGGCCCGGGAAGGTCGACTCCTGCCACGGGCTGAAGTGCGCCGTGATGCGGTCGCACACGGCTCGCGCCTCGGCCTCGGCGAGACCGCTCTCCCGCAACGCCTTGAGCCACACGGGGCGTTGGGCACGGCCGTACATGTGCGGGAGCAGTTCCAGGGCGGCCGCGCCGAGGACGACGCCGACCCGGTCCCGGTCCATGCCCGGCAGACCACCGGCGTCGGTCAGCACCTGGTCGGCGACCATCAGGGCGAGCAGTTGGGAGGTGTCCGTCGCCGGCAGGTTGGCGGGCGGCACACCGTACGCCAACGGGTCGAAGTCCACCTCCGGGAGGAAGGCGCCCCGGCGGGCGTACGTCTTGTCGGGGGCGGCCGGGTCCGGGTCGTAGTGGTCCGCCACCAGCCAGCGGGAGGCGGGAACTTCGGTGATCAGGTCCCGGCCGCCGGTCACGATCCGCCAGTAGCCGGCCGCGTCCGTCGCTCCGGGCACCAGGGCGCCGACACCGACCACGGCGACGGGCATCTGCCCGGGGGTGGAGGCGGACACGGTATCTCCTCGGAGCTGGACGGCTGCTGCTGACGCCTGCGGGGCGCCGGGGCCGCTCATGCCAGCCCGCACGGGGTGTAGGTCAACGCCTCGGACGGCAACGGGACTCCGTAGGTTCGCAGTTGATGGGCGCGGGTGAGCACCGCCGCGCCTTCGAGCAGGTTGAGCGCGATCTGCACCACGGACCGGTTCGCCGGTTCGGCCAGGAACGTGCCCGCGACCCAGCGGTTGAACGCGCCCATCGCCGGTCCGCACCAGATCTGGTAATCGGCACGCCGGGCCGTCTCGCCGGTGATCGCCCACCGGCTGGAACTGCCCAGGTACCAGCGGAAGACCAGCGCCATACGGTGCTTAGGATCGGCCTCCGCACGCGTGATCTCCGAGGGGTCGCGCCGCTCCCAGAACGCGCGCGTGCGCTGCCAGACCTCGTCGAACGAGGCGCGCAGCACGTCCCGTTCGAGCGTGGCGCGCACCGCGGGCGGGATCTCCTCCAGCGAACCGTGCGCCCGGTACGCCGCGTGGAGCCGGTCGGCCCGCCGCGCGAACATCGTCCCCCGGGACAGCACTTGCAGCGTGACCCCCAGTTCGAACATGTCCGCCGCCGGCGCCATGGCCACATCGGCGACATCCGCCTCGCAGAGCATCGCCTTGGCCTCGTCGGACAGGCCCGCCTCGACGGCCGTCTGGTTCACCGATCCGACGACCACGTAGGACGCGCCGAGGGCGAAGGCGGCGGCCACCGCGGCCGGCGTGCCCAGCCCGCCGGCCGCGCCGATCCTGACCGGCCGGGGGTAGCCGAACCGCCGGCACAGCGCGTCGCGCAGCAGGACGATCCTCGGCAGCAGGGCCGACAGCGGCCGGTTGTCGGTGTGGCCTCCGCTGTCGGCCTCCACGGTGATGTCCTCGGCCACCGGAACCCGGGCCGCCAGACCGGCCTCCTCCGGGGTGAGCCTCCCGTCGGCGACGAGCCGGTCCAGCAGCGCTGCCGGGGCGGGGGAGAGGAACCTCTCGGCCACCTCGGGCCGGGAGACCTTGGCGAGCATCCGCGTGCGCCGGACGATCCCGCCGTCGGCACCCCGGCGCAGTCCCCGGGCCGAGCACAGCACGACGGCCGGGGTCAGCTCCATGAACGCCGACGCCGAGATCCGGGGCACACCGCGGTGCGACAGCAGTTCGGCGACGCGGAACTCCAGCGTGGGCTCGGCCGGCGAGTGGATGAGGTTCACGCCCCAGTTCGGCCGGGACCGCAGCTCCTGGGCCAGCGCGTGCACGGCCCGCTCCACCTCGGCGTACGCCAGGCCGCCGGCGCCGAAGAACCCGAGCATCTCAGCCCGCGCCATCGCGGACACCATCCGGGTGGTCGAGATGCCGTTCGCCATCTCGCCCGCCACATAAGGGAAACGGACGCCGTGCGCCTCGCAGAACGTGCGCCCGCCGAGCCACTCGGGGTACAGCGGCGGCAGCGTACCGAGCACCGGGCCGTCGGGTACGGGGCCGGTCGCGAGGCCCAGGTCACGGCCGCTCGGCCCGCTGACGATGTGCACGGGTTCGCGGATCCGTCGGGCACGGACGGCGATCTCCTCCAGGGAGAAGACCGGCGGGGACACTGCGGGGGCGTCGGGGGCGGAGAGGACGGGCACGGAGGGGCTCCAGCGGGAGAGGAGGTGTGCGGGTCAGGCGTACCGGGCGGACGGGAAGGCGGCGGTGGACGTGGGCGACGGCCCGGCGGGAACCGGGTCCCTCGGGGCCAGGCCGGACCACAGGTGGTCGAGCTCCACCCGGCCGGAGGCCGCCGAGGGCCCGAACAGGGCCCGGACCCGGGTGTCGTCGAAGCGCCGTCGGTGGGTCAGGTAGGCCGTCAGACCCGGGTAGAAGTCCACCAGCGCCTCCAGCGCCGACGGGTCGTCCGGCTTCGTGTCGACCAGGTCGATCGACAACCGGACCAGCCGTTCCAGCAGGGTCACGATCGTCGGCACGGGCACGTCGCGGTCATGGACGACGTGGTACGTGTCGACTCCGCCCGAGGGCGTCAGGCCGGCCAGCCGCACCATGACCTCGGCCGCGTGCTCCACCGGAATCAGGTTCAGATGACCGTGCGGATGACCCACCAACCGGATGCGGGGTTCGCCAGGGCCGGCGCTGCGGGGGCCCGCGGACGCGGCGCCGTCGTGATCCGGGCTGCCGGGACCGGCGGTGCGTCGCGCGTCGCGCAGGATCCGCTCGATGACCTGAAGCGGGTGCGAGGGCAGGTCCGGGTGCGGCGGCAGGTCCGTGACCAGGATGCTCGGCCGCAGCACCACGACCGGACGGCGGTGCTCCCGCGACCACGCGTGGACCAACACCTCCGCCTCGTACTTGGAGCGTTCGTAGGCGTTCTCGAAGCCGTACGCGTCGTCCAGCTCGTCCTCGTACGCCACCCCCTCGCGCCGGCTCCCGGCCACGAAGGCGGTACTCACGTGGTGGACCACGGGTCTCCTGCGTCCGGCGGCGGCCAACTCCAGTACGTGGCGGGTCCCTTCGACGTTGGTCCTGCGCAACTCGGGGAGTTCGCCCTCCAGGTTGATGCTGCCCGCGCTGTGCCAGATCGCGCCGAGACCGTCGGCCAACTCCTGGAACGCGCGCCCGGACAGGCCCAGCCCGGGCCGCTCCAACTCGGTCTCCACCACCCGCAGCCGGCGGGGGAGTCCGTCGACGAACGCCTCGGGTTCGCCGGTCAGCGCGAAGAACCGGGTGATGCGGTGCAGCGCGTCGCCCGACCCCGCGTGGGCCAGGACGGTCACCGACCGGTGTGTGTCGAGCAGACGGCGCAGCAGGCGCAGTCCGAGGAATCCGGTGGCGCCGGTGAGGGCGACGTGCATGACCTTGGCTCCAAGGGCTCCGAAAAGGGACAGGACCGCGACCGCGTGCGATGGCGGTGAAGGCTGGCCGCTGCGGCGGCCGGGGAGGGGGATGCAGCCGACCGTCCCATGGCGCGGCATGACACCGGCGGGCGCGGCCTGATGATCGCCGGCGCAAGGCACACAGTGTCAGACGGTGGACGGTGCCGGAGCTTCCGAACCCGTCGGCTCACCTGAACGGATGACCTTGGCCGCGGTCTGTGCGTGTCCCGGACGGCCCTTGAAAGCCCCGGTCGCGAGCCACGGCGCCCGGCCGTACGGACGCGACGGAGCAGCCGTGACCGAGCGGGCCACTGGGAGGGCTGTCCTCCCTTCGGGTGATCTCGCCGGCGTTGGTGGAGAGGTGGTCCCGAGTGGTTCCGCGTCGCCGCCGGCGGGCGATGCGGGGCGTCGAGGCCGGTGGTGCAGGGGGAGCGCGTACTCCCGGCACGGGGGAAGCCCGCGCTCCGGTGCTCGCGGGCGCGTACGGCCGCTCACCACGCTTGGATATAAACCGTGTTGATCCAGGCCGAGGTGACACATTCGGCGCCGCCGCGGATCCGTCCTCGTCGGCGGCCCTTCTGATCGTGATCCATCCCGCGGTCGGTCGGGATGGCCGACCGCCCGGCCTCGCCCCGCCTGCCCGCCCCTCGGCACGAATGGAAGTTCCCCGATGCCCGAATCCGTTGCGCCGGCCCAGTCCGTTCCCTGCCCCAGCCGTCCCACCCACACGGTCGACCGGGCCTTCCTCAGCATGGAACGTCGCCACCCCGACGTCCGCTGGGACGCCGGCGGCGTCGCGTATCTGAGCGGTCCGCCCCCGAGCCTGGCGGACCTCCGTGCCTACGTGGGCTTCCGCCTGGGGCGGCTGCCTCTGCTCACGAGCCGCGTCGAGGGCGGCCCACGGCGCCCCCGGTGGCGGCCGGACGCCGACTTCAGCATCGACCGGCACGTCCACGAGGTCGTCGCGGAGGGCCCCGAGGAGTGGGACGCCGCCCTGCACACCGCGCTCAACGCGCCGTTCGCGCCCGGCACTTACTGGGGAGTCTGGCTGGCCCACGGCCACGCGCCCGACGAGTACGCCCTGTGCTACCGCTTCCACCACGCCTGCCAGGACGGTTCGGCGGCCGCGATGACGTTCCGCGCCATGCTGGGCGAGGGGGAGGCCTCGGCCCGCCCGGTGCCGGGGAAGGGCCGCCTGACCGGTCTGCCCCGGCGGGTGGGCACGGCCGTCGGGCTGGCCGCGAAGTTCGTGACCGGCTCCCTCGCGGTCCGCGGCCACCGTCCGGCGGTCCCCTTCGTTCCCACGGGGGAGCGGCGGTTGTGGCGGGGCCGGGTACCGGCGGACGCCCTCCGCCGGATCGGTGCGGCACGTGGCGGCTCGGCCCACGACGCCCATCTGGCCGCGCTCGCCGGGGCGTTGTCGGCCTGGTCGGCCAAGTCCGGTGTACGGCTTCCCCGGGTGACGGCACTGCTGCCCTTCGACGCGCGCCGTCCGGACGAGGAACAGACCTGGGGCAACCGCTGTTTTGCGCTGCCGCTGGAGCTGCCCGTACGGACCACCGCGGAACGCGGCACCCGGCCCCAGGACGGCGACGCGCCCCTGCGGCGGCTGGAGCACGTCATGGCGACGACCCGGAAACTGCGGGGCGAGGCCTGGCGGCAGGCGATTCAGGACCTGGTGCGCCACATGCCGGACCGCCCGACCGAGTGGTACCTGCGAAGGATGCTCTCCCCGCGCGTCACCCAGGTCATGGCCACGTCCATGCCGGTCGCCGACAAGGGCAGCCTGGGGAACACCCAGGTGACGGGCGTCGCCCTGCTCCCCCTGCTCGTGCCCGGGCATCTCTTCGGAGTGGGCCTGTCGTTCTTCGGCAGCTGGGCCGAGGTGGCCTTCGTGTCCGACCGCGCCCTTCCGCTCGGGGAGCTGCTTCCCGAACTGTGGGAGCAGGCCGTCGATGAGCTGGAGGGGGCCGTGGCGCCGAAGTGACTGAACCGGCACCGGGGGCCGCACCCAGCGCTTGCATGCGGCCCCCGGGCGAACCGATCGTGTCGGAGCGCCACTTCGAGTTGCGCGCGGCAGCGCCCGGCCCGAGCGGAGTGGATCAGACGGCGTCGGCCGCCGGGGCGGCGCCGGTCACGGCGGGCAGGGCCGGGACGGCGCCGTGTGCGCGACGCCTGCCCGCCCGGCGTTCCCGGCGGAGAGCCCTTCGGTAGGAACGGAAGTCGACCTCGATCCCGTGACGGTAGGTGGACACGTACGTCCTGCGGTGGCGGCGCCACTCACGCGCGATCGCCCGCGTCATGTCCGCCGGTGACGGCAGGGCGACCGCGCCCTCGATCAGCTCGGCGATCCATTCCGCCTGCGGTTCGAGCAGCGGGAAGGCCGCACCGGAGGGCTGCGCGAGCCCCATGAAGTAGAGCCCGGGGATGCGGGGCGCAACCGTACGCAGATAGAGCTCCGTGCGCCCGTCCGGGGCGGCGAAAAGGGAGGGCTCCAGGAAGGGGAAGGAGATCTTGTAGCCGGTGGCGTACACCACGGCGTCCACCGGCTCACGGCTGCCGTCCGTGAAGGCCGCCGTGTCCCGGCCGAAGCAACTGACACCGGGCTTCGGCGTGACGGCGCCACGGGCCAGTTGGACGAGGAGTTCGTCGGACGTGGAGGGATGGCGGGCGAGCGGCCCGTGGACCGGTTCGGGGAGCCCGTAATGAGCCGGGACGCCACGGGTGAGCCGCAGGAGGAGTCGCAACGCGGGGTCCTTGAGGAACCGCGGGACATCGGACAGCGGGCTCCACACCAGGTGGTCCGCCGGACGGCCGAGCAGCATCTTGGGGAACAGATGCGCCGCGTCGCGCGCGGACAGGAACGTCCGCGCCGCCGTGCGCGAGACCTCCGCCGCGATTTCGCACGCGGAGTTGCCCATGCCGATCACCAGCACCCGCAGACCGGCGTACGGCTCAGGGGTGCGGTAGTCGTGCGAGTGGATCGCGGTCCCCTCGAACTCCTCCGCACCGGGCACGGCGGGGGCCGGGAGCCGCGGGTCCCAGTGGTGCCCGTTGGCCACCACCACCTCGGAGTAGCGCCGCGTCTCCTCGGCCGCGTCGGCGCGGCGCCGGCAGACCACCTCCCAGCCGCCGCCGTCCAGGGGCCGCACCGAAGTCACCTCCGTGCCGCACACGATGTGGCGGTGCAGGCCGAACGACGCGGCGTAGTCCTCCAGATAGGCCAGGACCATGCTGTGGTGCGGAAAGACCGGGCAGGTCTCCGGCATGGCCAGGGAGGAGAAGGACATGCTCTCCTTCGAGATGTTCGCGTGCAGCGACGCGTACACCCCCGACATGCCGTTGTCGTTGCCGTACCGCCAGAGTCCGCCGATGCCGGACCCGGCCTCGAAGCAGTCGAACGGGACGTTCCGCGAGGCGAAGACCTTGCTCGCGGCCAGGCCGGACGGACCGGCGCCGATCACACATGTTCTCCGCATGACTGACCGACCTTCCTGGACCGGGGCGGAACCCGGGCGGGCGGACCTGCCGACACCCCGGTGCCGGCCACGCTAGCCGCCCCGCCTGCCCCGAAAGCCGCTGCCGCCGGCCGAAACCGCCGCAGGCGTGACGCGGTGCGCGCCGGATTGACGCCGTGCGCCGGAACCGCACGCGGCTCCGTTTCCCCTGTATCGCCTGCTCGTTGGGCACGAGCGGCCCGGTTCCGCCGCCGACTCGGAGGACGCGGACCGGTTCCGCGGCCATCCACAACACCTGGCACGACGGAGCAGCGCGATGGACGTCACAGATGTGCACCACTCCTACCGGCGGCACACAGTTCTACGGGGCGTCGACCTGCGGCTGCGGCCCGGCGTCCTGGCCGGGATCGTCGGGGAGAACGGCGCCGGAAAGACGACGTTGCTGAGGATCCTCTCCGGTGAACTCCGGCCGGACCGGGGCGCGGTGCGCCACCGCGGGAGGTTCGGCTATTGCCCGCAGTCGGTGGTCCTGGACGACTCCTTCACCGTCCGCCAGCACCTGGACTTCTTCCGGCACGCCTTCGGTCTCGCGGACCTTCGGCGGGCCGGGGAAGTGATGGAGACGCTGGCCTTCACCGAGTACCTCGACCAGCGTGCGGGTCTGCTGAGCGGGGGTTCACGGCAGAAGCTGAACCTGACCCTCGCGCTCATGCACGACCCGGACGTACTGCTGCTGGACGAGCCCTACCAGGGCTTCGACTGGGAGACGTATCTGCGCTTCTGGGAGCTGGCGACCAGGCTGCGCGACGCCGGACGCTCGGTGCTGGTCGTCTCGCACCTGGCGTACGACATCGACCGGCTGGACGAGTTGTGGCGCCTGGAGAACGGGCGACTCCACCGCCAGGACCGGTGCGCGGAGGTGGCGGCATGAGGCGGCACTGGTCGCTGTTCACCACGGCCTCCCGGTACGCGCTGATCGGTCACGCCCGCAACCGGTTCGCGATGCTGCTCGTGGTGGTGTACATCCCCGTATGGATCGCCCTGGCCTATCTGACCATTCCCGACCGCCCGGCGCCGTTCCGGCTGCGGGCCACGGGCGAGGTCCTGACTCCCCCCGGCAACCATCTCACCCAGATCACCGGCGCGTTGAACGCCGTCACCCTGATCGCCGGGTTCATGATGTTCGCCGCCACCTTCACGGGCGGTGCCTTCGACCGGCGCCTGGCCATGGCGGGCTACCCGCGCCACCACCTGGTCCTCGCCAAGCTCTCCGCGCTCACCCTCGTCTGCGCCGCCATCGCCGCATACGCCACGGCCGCCGCCGGGTTCGCCTGGTCCCCCCGGCAGCCCCTCATGCTCGCCGCCGCGCTGTTCTGCGCCGCCCTGACCTACGGCGCGCTCGGCGTGGTCTTCGGCTCGGTGCTCCGCCGCGAGGTGGAGGGCATGTTCGCCATCCTGATGATCAGCGTCATCGACGTCGCCCTGCAGAACCCCCTGTCCAGTTCCGGGTCGGACAGCGCCGTCGTGCGTTTCCTGCCGTCGTACGGAGCCGTGCAGGCCAGCATGTCGGCGGCCTTCTCCAACGCGCCGGTGGCCCAGGGCCTCGCGATCCAGTTGCTCTGGCTGACGGGGGCGGCGCTGGCGGGGTTCATGGTCTTCCGTCGCCGTACGCGCGACGCGCTGCCACCGGAACGGGCGGCCGTGTCCTGCGAGGCCAATGATCGTTCTCTAACCGGGTGTTGATTCACCCCCGAACCATCACATTCTTCATGCGAGGAGCACACCCCCATGACCCTGTCGCGTACCGTCCAGCGCACGGTCCTCACCGCGGCCCTCCTGTCCGCCTCCGCCCTGGCCTTCCCCGCCTCCGCGCAGGCGGCCCCGCTGCCGCCCGCGTGTCAGGAGGCGCTGCTCACCACCCTCGACAAGTTCCCGGTCACGGACTTCACGGTCCCCGACAAGGTGCAGAACGCCATGCTGGTCGAGGTCATGAACCTGAGCGACGCCGACCAGCAGGCCATGACCCAGGAGGCGTGCGCGGCCTGGAACAACTGGGCCACCAAGAACGGCCAGGCGGTGGCCACGGACCTGGACACCCGCTACCGGAACGCCGCCGGGCCCGCGTGCAACAAGTTCACCACCTCCGCCATCGGGACGATCAAGAAGTACGCTCCCAACATCCCCGCCCAGACAGGGGAGTTGGAGAAGGTGGCCAAGAAGGTCTGGCAGAACACCATGCAGAAGCTCTCCGTTGAGGCCACCAACGCCGACTGCCGCAAGGCCTACAACGGGGTCAAGGCCGGCTGGTAACAGGACCCGGCGGACGAGGCCCTCGTCCGCCACCCCGACGATTGCGTCCACCGTCCGCTCCGACAGCCACAGCGGGCCGCACGCAGGGGAGTTGAGGCGGTGGCCGTGGTTGATGTCGAGCAAGCGCCGGTCTGGTGGACAGTCAGGTAGTCAGGAGCGGATGATCTGTGACTCCATACGTCCAGTCTGGTGAAGCACTACAGCGGTTGGGGCACAGGTTGCTGCATTCCTGGGTCCGTGCCCTTGGGGCCCGGGGCACGGCATGCGCCCCGGGCCTGTCGCTCCTGCCGGGTGACCGGCGGGATGGACCCGCCTGACGACCCGTCGCGTGCGGTCAGTCGGCGATACGCAGCAGCAGCTTGCCCGTGGACGTGCGCCCGCCGATGAGCTGGTGTGCGCCGGCCGCGTCCGACAGGGGAAACTCGGCGGTGACGGGAAGGACGACCGTTCCCTCGCAGACGGTGCGCAGGGCGCGTTCGGTAAGCGCTCGCAGGGCGTCGGGTGCGGACTGGGCGAGGGCGAGCACGGAGAAGCCCCCGACGGAGTGGCCCTGCGCGTACAGCTCGCCCTGCCCGGCCCGCCAGGGCTCGGCGCCGCCGGCGTTGCCGAAGGACACCAGGCGCCCGAAGACGGCCAGTGCCTCCAGGCCTCGGCGCAACGTGTCGCCGCCCACCGGGTCCAGGACCAGGTCGACGCCCCTGCCGCCGGTCGCCCGGCGGACGTCCGTCTCGAAGGTGTCGGGCCGGAACACCTCGTCGTAGCCGTGCTTGAGTGCGTAGTCGGCCTTGGCGTCGCTGGAGGCCACTCCGTACACCGCGCCGGCGCCCGCTGCCCGGGCCAGCTGCCCGACGGCCGTGCCGATGCCTCCCGCCGCGCCGTGCACCAGCACACTTTCCCCGGCCCGCAGCCGCCCCACCTCGTGAACCAGGGCATGCGCCGTCGGCAGCACGGTCGGCAGCGTGGCCGCGGTCCGAAGGTCCAGCCCGTCGGGCAACGGGAAGACCCTCGCGGCCTCCGCGAGCACGACCTCGGCGTAGCCGCCGCCGTCGACGAGCGCGGCGACCTCCTGTCCCGCCCGCAGACCCTCGACGCCCTCCCCGACCGCCCGGATGCGCCCGGAGACCTCCAGTCCCGGACGGTAGGGCAGCGCCGCCACTCGGTACCCCTCGGCACGCGCCTTCACGTCCGCGAAGTTCACCCCCGCCCAGACGGCCTCGATGGCCACCTGGCCAGGGCCCGGCTCGAGTTCCGCGGTCTGCACGATCCGTAGCACCTCGGGACCGCCGTACTCCTGGAACTCGACCGCACGCATACGCAATCCCACCCTTCCATGAGTGTTCAACCGGAAGCGAACACTAACACTGTACGATGGTCATCGAACACTGGGCGAAGGAGGACATCGGAATGTCGGACCAGACTGAAGGCGCGAGTCACCGCCCGGCGCCCGTGCACACACACCCCGACGACGTCCCGCTTCTCACCGCCCTGTCCGCGATCGCGGATCCCGTGCGCATCCAGCTGATCCGCGACCTGGCCAGCCACCCCGACTGGGCGCTCAGCTGCAGCAACTTCGACGTACCGGTCGGCCGGGCCGCAAAGAGCCACCACTTCTCGGTCCTGCGCGACGCCGGCCTGGTCGAACAGCGCGACCAGGGCCCCAAACGGCTCAACCGGCTGCGCCGCGAGGAGTTCGACGCCCGCTTCCCCGGCCTCCTCGACCTGACCCTCCGCGCCGACGACGCCGAGTAACAGCGGCTGGCTCCTCCGCGCGGCGGTCCGCCACGGGGCCGTCTCACCGGCCTGCTGCCGCCGGGTGCCAGCAGGCCGGTGACCTCGGCGATCCCCTCCGCCGAGGCATGGAAGTAGCGCCGTATGCTTCGCGTGCGGGCCGTGCATGCCAGTCAGAACCCTCTATGCGGGCGCACATGAGGTTCCCCCGGAAGCCCGGTGATGCGGTGGAACGCCGTGTCAGTGGTCGTGTCAGGGGCGTGACAGATGGGTGTCAGGCCCGGCGGGGACGTTGGGGCCATGAACAATTCGGCGATCGCGGTTTCAGGGCTGCGGAAGGCTTATGGCGACAAAGTCGTGCTGGACGGCATCGACTTCGATGTCGCCGCAGGATCGGTATTCTCCCTGCTCGGCCCGAACGGGGCGGGCAAGACGACGACGGTGAACGTCCTGACGACGTTGATGCAGGCCGACGCCGGGACGGTGCGCGTCGCCGGGCACGACGTGGTGACCGCGACCAAGGAGGTGCGCGCGGTCATCGGCGTGACCGGTCAGTTCGCCGCGGTGGACGAGCTGCTGACCGGCCGCGAGAACCTTCAGCTGATGGCGGACCTGAGGCGGGTGCGCTCCGCCGACCGCGTGGTCACGGGACTGCTGGAACGGTTCGACCTGCTGGAGTCGGCGGACAAGCCGGCGTCGGCCTACTCCGGCGGTATGCGCCGGAAGCTGGACCTGGCGATGACGCTGGTGGGCAACCCGCGGATCATCTTCCTGGACGAGCCGACGACGGGTCTCGACCCGCGCAGCCGGCGCATGATGTGGGGGATCGTCCGGGAGTTGGTGGCGGACGGCACCACCATCTTCCTCACCACCCAGTACCTGGAAGAAGCCGATCAGCTCGCCGACCGGATCGCGGTGCTCGACCAGGGCCACCTGGTCGCCCAGGGCACCCCCGAGGAGCTCAAACGCCAGGCCCCCGGCAGCCACGTCCGGCTCCGGTTCACCGACCTCTACCAACTCGGCGCGGCGGCACGGGTCCTGACCGGCTCCACACGGGACGACCAGGAACTGACCCTGCGCGTTCCCAGCGACGGCGGGTCCAAGTCGCTGCGGGCCCTGCTGGACAAGCTCGACGAACACACCATCAGCGCAGCGGAGTTCTCGGTGCACACGCCGGACCTCGATGACGTGTTCCTCGCCCTGACCGGACGCGTCAGCACGAACACGAACACGGAGGCGATCGCGAAATGAGCAGTGTCTCGACGTCGTTCGGTGACGCGGCGATCATGCTGCGCCGCAACTTCAAGCACACGGCCCGGAATCCGGTCACAGTGTTCCAGGCGGTCGTGTTTCCCATCGTGATGATGCTCATGTTCGTCTACGTGTTCGGCGGCGCCTTCAAAGTCGAGGGAAAATACGTCGATTACGCGGTGCCGGGCCTGATGGTGATGGCCATCACCTATGGGTTGGGGCCGACCGCGGCGGCCGTGAACGGCGACATGACGAAGGGCATCATCAACAGGTTCAAGGCCATGGACGTCTCTCACGGCGCCGTGCTGGCCGGTCATGTCGTCTCCACCACGGTGCGCAGCCTGATGGCCGACGCGGCCATCATCGGCGTCGGCTTCGCGATGGGATTCCGTCCGCATGCGAGTTTCCTCCAGTGGCTCGCCGCGATCGGCATCATGCTGCTGCTCGCCTTCGCGACCAGTTGGCTCACGGTCGCCATGGGCCTGGGTGCGAAGACCGCCGAGTCGGCGGGCCTGGCCACTGTGCCGCTGATCATGCTGCCGTTCCTGAGCAGCGCGTTCGTGCCCGCCGACACGATGGGGACCGGCGTGCGGCAGTTCGCGGAGTACCAGCCCTTCACCCCGATCATCGAAACGCTGCGAGGACTCCTGGCGGGCAACCCGTCGAGCGGCGACGCGATCGCGGCCCTCGCCTGGTGCGTCGGGCTCGCCCTCCTCGGATACGTGTGGGCGGTCTCCGCGTTCAGGAAGCGAGCGTGACCTCGACCAGCTGAGACCATCTGGTTCGCGTGCCCTCCCGAGCCGCCTCGGCGAACCGCGTGTCGCCGAGGCGGCTCCGCACGGCCTGCTCGATCCGGGCGGTGTCCGGCTGGGAGCGGTCCTCGAGCCCGCGCACACCGAGGCTCGCCCCGAGCAGCCGCGCGGCCTGCTCGTGCTCACCACGGCGCAGGGCCAGGTCCGCGACCCCGACGAGCACCTGCGCGAGCAGCGGCGCGTACCCCGCCTCGGCCGCCGCCTCGCAGGCTGCCGCGCGGTGCGCGCGGGCCTCGCCGAGGTCGTCGGCGAGGTAGCCGAGCAGGTCGTGCGTCCCCGCGCGGACGTTGGCCCGCTCCGCTTCGGCGCCCAGCAGGGCCGTCGCGACGCCGAGTTGCCCGCGCGCCTCCTCGGCGTCGCCGCCCCACCGGGCGAGTGCCGCCTTCGCGAGGGCCAGTTCGGCCAGCGCGTCCGGCCAGGTGACCCGCTCCGCGCACCGCTCGGCCTCCGCGATGGCGGCCGCACTGGCGGCCTCGTCGCCGAGCAGCCAGTACAGCTGCGCCTGCCGCGACCGCATGTGGATGACGTCCTCGATGGCACCGACCTCGGTGACGACCGCGATCGCCTGCTCGTAGTGCTCGCACGCACCGGCGAACCCGCCGCGCACGGCGGTCCGCTCCGCCAGCTGGATCAGGGCGAGCGAGATCCCGAACCGCTCGCCGAGCGCCCGGAACTCGGCGAGCGCCGTCTCCAGGTACGCGTCCGCGTTGCGCGTGTCCTGGCCGAGCACGATCCGCATCTTGCCCAGGTGCCACCGGGCCAGTGCGCGCACCCAGGGGTCCTCGTCGTCCAGCAGCGGTTCGAACGCGGACAGGGACGCGTCGGGCGCCCGCAGCAGGCGCTCCAACGCCTCGACGAACCCGATGTGCGGATGGCGGCGCCCGCCGAGCCGGCTGAGCCGGTGCGCCTCGTGGATCCACTCCGCGGCCTGGCGCTCGTCGTTGCGCCCGGAACTCACGAAGAGCACCATCAGCGCGTACACCGTGGCCCGCACCTCGTCGTGCACCTCACCGGGTGTCCTGGCGGCCGCGGTGATCAGTTCGATGCCCTCGGTCCTGTGTCCGCTGAGCCACCAGTACCAGCCGGCGCCGGCCGCGAGCCGCATCGCCGCCTGCGCCTCGTCCGCCGCGAGTGCGCCGCGCATCGCGGCACCGATGTTGTCGTGCTCGGCCCCGAGCGTGGCGAGCCACTCCAGTTGTTCGGCGCGGCGCAGGTGCGGCTCCGCGGTCTCGGTGAGTTCGGTGAAGTAGGTCAGATGTGCGTGGCGGGCCCGGTCCGATT
Organism: Streptomyces sp. NPDC001204; assembly: GCF_053598035.1. Lineage (NCBI taxonomy): Bacteria > Bacillati > Actinomycetota > Actinomycetes > Kitasatosporales > Streptomycetaceae > Streptomyces > Streptomyces sp. NPDC001204. Next base: position 146,742 of record NZ_JBSFJL010000020.1, read on the forward strand.
CCCCCGCGTCCGCGAGCCGGTGCCCGGCGTACTCCTTGATCGTGCCCAGCATGCGGTAGCGCGGGGCGCTGTCGCCCTCGGTGAGCAGCAGCGACTTCCCGGTCAGCGCGGTGAGCAGGTCGAGTACCTGCTCCCGCTCGACGGCGTCGCCCGCGCAGACCCGTTCGGCCGCTTCCAGACTCGCCCCGCCGGCGAACACCGAGAGCCTGCGCAGAACCATCCGCTCGGCCTCGGTGAGCAGTTCCCAGCTCCAGTCGACCACCGCGCGCAGCGTCCTGTGTCGCGGCAACGCGGTACGGCTGCCGCTGGTCAGCAGGCGGAACCGGTCGTCGAGCCGGTTGGCCAACTGGCCGATGGGCATGGTGCGCAACCGGGCCGCGGCCAGCTCGATCGCCAGTGGCATCCCGTCCAGCGCCCGGCAGACACGCACCGCCGTCGCCAGTGTGGAGGCGTCGACCGCGAGATTCCGCCGCACCGCTCCGGCCCGGTCCCGCAGCAGCTGGACGGCGGGCGAGGACTCGATCCGAGCCGGGTCCGCGTCCCTCTCCGGCAGGGCCAGCGGCTCGACCAGCCACAGCGCCTCCCCGGTGATGCCGAGCGGTTCCCGGCTCGTCGCCAGGATCCGCAGCCGCCGGCACTCCCCGAGCACCCGGTGGGCGAACACCGCCGCCGACTCGATCACGTGCTCGCAGTTGTCCAGGATCAGCAACGCCTCCCGCTCGCGGACCGCGGCGATGAGCCGGTCCGTCGGCTCCGCGTTCGGGGTCTCGCCGAGCAGGGCGTCCCGCAGGCCCAGCCCGGCGAGCGCCGACTGTGCCACGTCGCCGTCCGCCCCGATGGGGGCCAGCTCCACCAGCCAGGCGCCGTCTGGCAGTTCGCCGAGCAGTGTGCGCGCGGTCTCCGTGGCCAGCCTCGTCTTGCCCGAGCCACCCGGCCCGATCACGGTGGTGAGACGGTGCCCGGCTATCAGCTCACGGACCGCCGCGACGTCGGCGCCCCTGCCGACGAAGGTGGTCAGCTCGGCGCGCAGATTGGTCCTGCGTCTCGATTCTCCCTGCCGCAACTCGCCCCGCAACAGCGCGACATGCAACGCGGACAGCTCCGGCGAGGGGTCGACGCCCAGCGTGTCGGCCAGGGTCTCCCTCGCGCGCTGGTACACCAGCAGTGCCTCGCTGTCGCGACCGGCCGCGACGAGGGCGCGCATCAGCGCGGCGACGAGCCGCTCCCGTACCGGGTGCGCGGCCACCAGGTCGGTCAGCTCCGTGACCATCTCCGCGCCGCGCCCGAGGGTGATCTCCGCGTCGACCCGCTCCTCGGTGGCGGACAGGCGCAACCCCTCCAGCCGCACGACCGCGGCGTCGAACGCGGCGCTGTCCTGAAGACCGATGTCCTGAAGGGCCGTACCGCGCCACAGCTCAAGGGCCTCGCGCAGCGGCCGCACCCGCCGGGGGGCGTCCTCGGCGCGGGCCTGGCCCGCGCCGACGAGGCGTTCGAACCGCACGGCGTCGACGGCTTCGGGCTCCACCGCCAACCGGTAGCCGTCCGTCAGCCCGTCGACCACCCCGCCCGGCAGTACCTTCCGCAGCCGGGAAACCAAGCGTTGCAGGGCGTTCGTCGCGTCGGCGGGCGGGTGCTCACCCCAGATCCAGTCGATGAGCGACGCCTTCGGGACCACATGACCCGGCTTGAGCGCGAGGGCGGCCAGCAGTCCGCGCAACCGCGCGCCCGGCACGTCGACCAAGAGGCCGTCGTCCGTGCGTACCTCCAATGGACCCAGCATCCCGATCTGCACCCGCTGATTTTGCCATGGGCGTTCGGCAGGCATCTCCGGGCCGACAACGCCCCACAGACCGATGGCCGAGCCCCGATTGCGAGGCCGGATCCTAGGCTTTCCGGGCCAGCCCGGCGGCGATGAGGCGCTCCCAGACAGTGAGCTCCCGTTCGCCGTTGCCGCTCCACGGGCCTTCAGCCATGTCGGGACGCCACAGAGGTGCGGGGACGATCCCGGGGTCGATGATCTCCAGTCCGTCCAGCAGGGACTCGATCTCCTCGTCGGTGCGCCACCGCCCGCGACCGAAGGTCTGCTGGAGAACTCTCTCGGCCTCCGCTGTCTCCGGGTTGTTGCCGGAACGGAAGTGGCTGACGAAGAAGTAGCTCCCCGAGGGCACGTGGTCGCGCCAGTAGCGGACGATCCCAGCCGGGTCCTCCTCGTCGTTGACGTGGTGGAGGATGGCGCTGAACACGACGGCGACAGGGCGATCGAAGTCGATCAGTTCCAGGGTGTCCGGGTGGGTACGGACGTCCTCGGGGTTCCGTACGTCGACCGGGACGACCCGGGTCCGGTCGTTCTCCTCCAGCAACGCGCGACCGTGGACCAGCACTTGGGGGTCGGTGTCGACGTACACGACCCGGGACTCCGGAGCGTGGCGTTGCGCGACCTGGTGGACGTTGTCGGCGGTCGGAAGACCACTGCCCAGGTCGATGAACTGTCGTACGCCGGTGGTCGCCACGATCTCCCCGACCGCCCGGGTCAGCGCCGCGCGGTTGGCGAAGGCGATGGCCACCGAACCTGGAAGGTCACGTTTGAACACGTCGCCGATCTCCCGGTCCACGGCGTAGTTGTCCTTGCCGCCGAGCAGGTAGTCGTAGACGCGGGCGATGCTGGGCTTGGTGGAGTCGATGGAGGAGCCTTCATCCGTCATGGCGACCATCCTGCCCTCGACGCCGCCCGCAGACCATCACTTTCGGTCGGCCCACAGCCGATCGCGGAAGAGCCCGAGTGCCCGTTGGAAGTCCAGACGGTCCCACCATCGGGACAGGCCACGGCTCGCTGGTGAGCTCCTCCACCCTGTGGATGCGATGCCCACCAGACTCAGTCCCTCCGCCCGTCGCTTGCGACGCCAGCGCCGCGTGGCGCGCCTCGTCCGACGATCGCCGCAGTCCGCGCACGCCCTCGCCCGCTCTGCCGACGCCGACCGAGCGACCGCTGCCGCACAGGACGGGCCCGAACAGGCGCAGTTGGCGCCGCAGTCATCGTTCTCCGTCCCCACTCGGGAATCCGGCCCGCTAGCCGCGAGGGGAACGACGGTCACCGTCCGTCCGCCTCGGGCGCGGTCACGGCGTACGGTCCCAAGTGGCACTTGGAAGGACGGCTTCGTACGCGTCACTTACGGGGAGTAGCGAGACACAGGTCATATCCTGTCGGCGCCAGGTGCTGGTTGTGGCGCCGCTTTCGTCGCCTGCTGGGCTGTTGAAACCGTGAGGATGTCGGTCGGCGCTCACATTCAGCTGAGTCATTGTCAATACCCGTAAGTCAGCTGGGCCGGCACCGTGGACCAAGAGCCCAGCCGCTCGTGGTCAGAGGGGCCGGAGCCGGGTGTGCAGAAGGCAGAACTCGTTGCCTTCCGGGTCGGCCAGGACGTGCCAGTTCTCGTTGCCGGTCTGGCCGACGTCGACTGGCCTGGCGCCGAGAGCGAGCAGCCGCTCCAGCTCGGCGTCCTGGTCGCGGTCGGTGGGGTTGACGTCGATGTGCAGTGGGAGCTTCCCGGTCCGCGGGTTGCTGCTGGGGCTGAGAATGAGCGTGGGCTGCGGGCCGCCGAAGCCGGCGCCGGGCGGCCCGATCTCGATGCTTCCGTCGTCTTCCCGGCCGAGTTCGACGTAGCCGAGGACCTTGCTCCAGAATACGGCGAGCCGGTCGGGATCGGCGGCGTCGATGACCAACTCACTGATGCGGCATGCCATGCTGGTCAGTGTATGCAGCGGGCGACGCGCTACGCGATCGCGTTTTGCCGTGCCGGCCCCCATCAATGAGCATCCTGGCCCGGCTGACATGACCTTGGACTTGGGCGAGCGGATCAGACGGTGACTTTGGCTGCGACCCTGGTGAGCAGATTCTCGCGCACGGATGGCCACTCGTCCGCGAGTACGCTGTAGTACAGCGAGTCACGACGGGTGCCGTCCTGGCGCACCATGTGGCTGCCCAGCGTTCCTTCGTACACCAACCCCAGCCGTGTCAAGGCCTGTTGGGAGCGCACGTTGAGGTTGTCGGTGCGTAACGCGATCCTGGCCAGCCCCAGATCGTCGAAGGCGTGCCCGAACAGCAGCAGTTTGGATTCGGCGTTGTAGGGGCCGCCCCAGCAAGAACGATCAAACCAGGGCGCACCAACCTCAGCCCGGCCCTCGGCGAGATCGAGCTCATACAGACCGGCCGAACCCCATGATCGCCTGGTCCGTCAGGCGCTGAACCGAGAAGCACCGCCGGGCACGATCCGCCAGCAGCTGGCTGAACATCGCCCGCATCTCCGTCAGGGAGTTGGGGCGGGGTCGGGGCATCCATCGCCACACCTCGGGATCCGACGCGGATGGAAGGAGCACTTCGGCATGATCGACGGACAGCGGAATGAGACGGACGGCGCGGCCTAGGAGAGAGTCGTTGCTCACCACTGAACCGTAGCTTCGGGATCACGGCCGCACAGCCGAGATGAGAATCAATGTTGCCCCCTTCACCCAGGGTGTCTCTCTCGGAATAGTTGCGATGCGAGAACCTGACATCACGCCATACAGACTCGCTCGAGGGCCGATTCGGCCACCCGTTACGCCTCCTGAGTTTGGTCTGGCAGCTGTTGGCCCTCAAAAGGGTCTCTTACATCGGCGGTCAGGCGGTATCCACGCGACCGCCCTCCGCGCCGCCAAGGCCATCCAGCGGTGGTCGAACGCTGTGCTAGCCTGCGCGTTTCATCGGGGGTCGCGTCCGGATCGTGATCGGAAAAGCGAAAGTGCCTTCTGAGCTGCAACGATGAGGCTTGTCTAAGGTCC
>NZ_JBSFJL010000021.1:0-146714 GCF_053598035.1 Streptomyces sp. NPDC001204
GCGCCGGTTCCCACGGCGAGGCCGATGGTGATCGGGTTGGGGGCGATCATGGCCGCGGTCATGGATGCGTTGAAGCCGACCTCTGCTACGTCGGCGACATAGCCGGCTCCCTTGCGTTTGAAGGCATCGACCGGGTTGCCCTGCGAAATGACGTTGGCGGTACTCCAGACCGTCGAGGCCGCGCTCCCGGCGATGCCCGCCCCTCGCAGGAAACCTGAGACTTTGCCGGCCCCGGCCAAGCCCTTGGTGAGGGAGGCCGTGCGGCTGAACCCGAGGCCTCGAGCCCTTGAGTAGATATTGTTCGTGACTTTGATGAGGCTGGCGTTCCCAGCCCGTCTCACTGCTTGTCCCGAGTGGGTAATTCCTCCGTATCGAGCAGCCACGGTGTCAGAACCGACTAGGAAATCAATGGCTCTGTTGACGGAGATCCCATTAACGATGGGGGCGCGCATGATGCTTGTGCGACGGAATCTGTCGAGTACACCGCCCGTCCAGTCGCCGATCGTTCCCCTTGTGCCGGGGATGTTCTGAGCCCACTGACTGAGCTTGCCGGGCAACCAACTGCCTGGTGCGCTCAAGGAGCGGATGGTCGGATTCGCTGCAAGGAGCTTTCCCCCGGACCATCGCAGCAGCCCATTGTTGGACCCGCGCAGCGCCATGCCGATCCGATCTTTCCAAGGTCCCACGACATTCGCCTTGAACGCGTTGCCGACAAGGACTTTGGTGAGGGATGTCCCCTGAATCGTAACGACAGCTGTGGCCTTGGTGACGTCCTTCCACTCCCCATACAGATCGATCACGGTCATGATGGTCTCTGCGTGAGGTTTGAGCCCGGGGATCTGCTCCAAAGCATGTGTGTTGATTCTCTTGACCCAGTCGTCGAGCGATTCATGTAGCTGGCGCTTGAAGGCGCTCGCGTGCGCGTCGTCGCTGGCAGCTATCGAATTGGCAAGGAGAATCTCGTCTGGGCTCAGCCCATCGCCGTCGTGCTTCTTGAGGTACTTCTCGATGTCCTTGGGTTCGAACCCCGCCCACCTGAGGCCGGCTTCTGGATCGCCGCTTTCCAGACGAGCGATCGAGGCTCGCTTACGCAGGTCGGGTGCAGTATCACCGACCCAGCTTCGCAATGGCTTCAGTGCCGCGAGGTGACTGGTGACCGCGAGTCGGGAGGCCCTTGTAAAGGCTTCGTCCAGCTTGTCCCGTACGCCACCGCGCCCGTCGAGCAGTTTGGCAAGTTGATCCAGATTGTCTGGATTGACGGTCCTCATGTTCTCACTTTCCCCCCAAAAAAGCGCGTACCTTGCAAGCGTCGAGACTTGGCAGCTGCTCTTCAATCAGGGCGGAAAGATCGCCTCACATGCGGCGGGTCCGCCGGTGCGGTCGGACGCAAGTAAGTTCGGCGGCAGGCTACTTGTCTCCAACCAGAGCGAAGGCGAACGCCAGTCGCCGATCGACCCAGTCCGCCTGGATCTCTACTTTGGAGCTACCCTCCGATGTCATGACGACCTCGTCCCCGGCCAGCCATTCCAAAGTCCGGGCCTTGGAGGTTGGCTTTTGGTCCGTGCCCGCATAGAACGCGCTGTCCACTGCCTCGAAAGCGGCACGGATGGCAACGCGCGCAACTGCCTGACCGGCAGTTCCACTGGCCCATTCGTTACGGCCGATGATTGTGGGATGTCCGGGCTGGTCGATTCGCCAGGTGTGTTTGAAAGGGCGCTTCGGTGGTATGCGGCGGAGGGCCCCGATGGCCTGTTGCCGTGAGTCACGCACGACATAGTGCTGTTCCCTGTTTACTTCCTGAGGTTCCTCGACGTAACACAGTAGACGCTGGGTCTCGATGTCCTCGTAAAGTGTAAGTTCAGGGAGAGACGGAGGATTCGGCACGGACGATGAACCGAGGAACGCACACGGGGCGAGGGCAGGGTAGTCGCTACTGCCGGTTGGCACGCGCACGGCTGGCTTACCCCACACCGAACGCATCCGTTTTGGCGACCTGGGGCGCTCGACGGAGCTGATGACGAACTCGCGCACGTTTGCCCACGGCGTGGGCTCCACCGGTGGTTCCTCCGCTGCCTTCGCCCTCTTACGCCCGCCGAATGCCACTCGCGCCTCCAAGATCATCGGGATGAAGTGCCCGCTCGACCCTACCTATGTCAAATGCTGGCCAAGCCGGGAGCGCGTGCCTGATGGCAAGGGGGTCTGGGCTCTGTGTGAGCAGACCCCGCCCTGTCCCTGTTCGACGCTCGTGGGCTGAGTCGTCTCTTCGAGAACGGCCTGTCATCGCTTCTGCCTCGTTTTCGACATGGCATCAGTTGCTCAACGGTTGACGGCCTGAATCTCCTGGACGGTGACGGCCTGTGTCGCCCCGAAGGTGCCGTCGGGAAGATCTCCGCCGGCGCCACCGGTGCCGATCCAGCTGATCCTCCAGGTGATGGTCGCTTTGAGGTTGTACGTTCCGTTGCCGGAGGACCGGAGGTACTTGATTCCGCAAGGTGGTGCCTGGTCGGACTTGCCCCTGGTGAATGACTCGCCGATCGAACCATCGTTATTGATCGCGCACTCACCCGAGGCGGGGTAGGTCTCTGCGTCAGCGGTTCCGGGCTGGAGCTTGAGGGAGACCGGTTGGGCGGTGGTCGTCGCCTGGATGTTGAGGCCGGCCACGTTGAGGGAAGCGGTCACTTGGACCGGCTTGAACGCGGACGGGTCAAGCCACGCCCAGGTCGGGAGGTTGACCTTGGTCACGTTCTGGGGTGCCAGGGTGACCTTGGTGTCGGGGAGCAGGATTCTGCTGTAGGCGAGTTCTGCGAGCACCTGTGGCGTGATGGCGTTCTGTACGGCTGGTGTGTCGCCGTTTTGGACCCAGAAAGGCAGCTTGTCACAGGTGAAGGCGCCCGGGTCGTCGCGGCGGTTGGGGTCCTGGACTGCCACCCACCAGTTGCCTTCATCGGCCTTGTCGAGATTGTAGTTCTTGTACTTGTCATCCTTGTAGATGTTCCGGAACTGGCCCGTCGCCGCCTTGGCATAGTTGGGCTGCCGGGGGTCGTTGACGACCTCGTCGTACTGGCTCTCGACCTGGTTCTGGAAATCCTTGGCCGACACGGGTTCGTACCAGCACGCGGGCGGGTTCCAATTGCCGACGGGGGCTACGTTGCCCGTCGAGGCGCCGTTGACCCCACCCATGTGGCCGGAATAGGTGATGCGTGACTCGAGCGTGTTCCCCGATCTGGCCCCCGACGTCTTCGCGCCGCCGTCGGAACCGCCCGGACCGCGCTTCGCGTAGGCGGGGCTCGAGACCAGCAGGCATGCAGCGGCAAGGGTGCCGATAACAGCCCCCGCGCGGTGCAACCTCACGGCGTGCACTTCGCGTTCCCCCTGTCGGAAACGAGCTCCGTGGTCTGCCACACGCCGTCCCTGTTCCGCTTCAGGTGCGTGTTGTAGTAGACGTACGAGTCGCTGTCCGGGGGTGTCCTGTCGACCTTCTGCGTCTTGGTGTCCTTGTTGAACGCCTTCGTTTCATCCGTGCAGAACGTCACCCCTGCCGAGGTCTTGCTGTAGGTGATCACGTTGGGGTTGAAGTACCGCACAGTGCCCGTGTAGGTGATCCCGGCATCTACAAAGGACTTGACCCACTTGGCGCCGCCGACGAGGGCGTTCCCCTGCCGGTAGAACGCGAGAGCCGGTTCGTCGGGGTTCCCCTTGATGATCGCGTAGTTGGTGGCAGTCTGCGCACGGCCGGCATCGGCGAGGATGGCGTCATTGGTCGGATCGCCCGTATGCCAGCTCTCAAAGACGTCCTTGACGTCGCTGGGCAGCGTGATGTCTGGCCGATGAGGCTCGTCCGAAGTGTCAGCGCTGGGCGATGGCGACGCTTGCGTATCGCGGGTGTCAGCGCCCGGGATCGCGTCGTTGGCCTTGGAGTTGCCGCCTCCGCCACTGCAAGCCGTCGTCAACAAGGCTGCGGCTGCGACGAGCGCGGCAGCAACGGGCAAAGAGCGTCGCTTCACTGTGACTCCCCGTGAGCACTGAGTTAGTCAGGGAGCTCGACGGTATCGGTGCTGCGGTTGCTTCCGCCAAGCTGGGCCCCTCTCCGGGTAGGTCAATTTCGGACTTCTTGCTGTCAAGGTGTGATGCAACGCAGCCTGATCGGCCCAGTGGCGGCGGTGCCAGTGGGTCCCGGCGGGGCAGTCGCCTTGTCGGCGGCGGCAATGTCCTCTGCATCGTTCAAGCAGGCTGATAGCGCGGCGGCGACCAGCTCAGAGACGTTCAGGGTCAGCCGTGCATGCTTCATGGGGAAGATCACGGCATGACTGATCCGCTCCCCTGTGAGTAATTCGTGCAGGCATGGTGCGTGGCCAGTGGTCGCGGGCCAGGTGTGAGCCGGGACTCCGCAGGGTCACTGTGATGACGGGTTCGCGGTCGCACACCGGCTCGGGTGCAATCGGTCGTGCCCCATGGGGTCGCGACCGTGCCCGAGTTGCTGACGGATAACGTCAAGTCGACCGTGACTCAAGGGGCCTGACTCGCCTTGAGGGGCTTATGTGCGGCTGATACCGTGCGATGGCTTGACACTCGACCCCGCGCCGGATAGCCGCGACATCGCCCGGATCGCTGGTGAAGTGTCCGGGTTTGCAGCCCAGGCAAAGAGCTTGGCAGACGACATCTTGGGTGTACGGGGAGCGGTTGCGTGAAGATCCAGGAGCGTACGGGGGCGGGCGCGGGACGCGCCGCGGCTCCGGCTCAGCCGACGGTCGGTGACCGGCTTCCCACGTCGCCTCGCGAGCGCAAACCGGCGCTCGCGGCCCTGGCGGTGCTGCTCATCCTGGTGGGCGCGCTGGGCGCCACGATGCTCGTGCTCCAGGCCGGGGACCGGATCGAGGTCGTCAAGGTGACGAAGGACATCCAGGCCGGAGAGTCCGTCACCTCCGATGACGTGACCTCGGTGATGGTGGCCGCGGACGACTCCATCAACTACATCCCGTGGGTCAAACTGGGCACCCTCAAGACCCTCAAGGCCAGGTCCACCATCTACGCGGACACGGTCGTGATGGGGCAGATGTTCGGCGCGAAGAGCAGCCTGCCGGACGGCAAGGCCTTCGTCGGCGTCGCCCTCAAGGAGGGCCAGTACCCGGCGGACATCAAGAACGGTGACATCGTCGCCGTCTACCGTGTCGGCGACAACGCGTCGAGCTCCAACTCCGGCAGCGGTTCCACGGGCTCGTCCGCCGGCGGCAACCTCATCGTCGACAAGGCGCGCGTCAGCTCCAAGAGCGACAACGGCGACGCCGCCGTGAGCACCGGCAACCTGTCGCTCACCCTCCTCGTCGACCAGTCCGACGCCGCCGCCGTCACCCAGGCCGCGTCCGTGGGTTCCGTCGCCGTCGTCGTCGTCCCCGGCAACTGAGGGCGGCAGCGCACCCATGGCCCTCATCGCACTGGCCGCCGACAAGGGTTCGCCCGGCGTCACCACTGCCGCCGTCGCGCTGGCCGCCGTCTGGCCGCGACGCGTGCTGCTCGCCGAGACGGACCCGGCCGGCGGCGACCTCGTCTACCGCAGCGCCGCGGCCCACGGCGGGCCGCTCAACCCGAACGTCGGCATGCTGTCCATCGCCGCTACCGCGCGCCGGGGACTCGTACCCGACCAACTCTGGGATCACGTACAGCCGTTGAGCGGCGGCCTGGAGGTCCTCGTCGGACTCGGCATCGCCGAGCAGGCCGCCGGTCTCGCCGGCCTGTGGCCCACCCTGGGGCACGCCTTCGCCTCGCTCGCCGACTCCCCGAACGCGCCCGCCGACGTCATCGCCGACTGCGGCCGGATCAGCGGGGACACCCCCGCCGTGGAACTGTTCCCGCACGCCTCCCTCGTCCTGCTGATCTCGCGCACCGAGCCGGAGGCCATCGCCCGCGTCCGCGACCGCGCCGCCGCGCTGTCCGCGAAGCTGCACGGCGGCCCGCGCGGTGCCGCGAGCCTGGCGACCCCGGTGGTCGGCGTCGTCCTGGTCGCCGACCCGAACACCGCGGGCAAGGTCTCCGGTCAGGTCAACGACATGCTGGTGCACGCCCAGACCGGTGCCCGCGTCGTCGGCACCATCGCCGACGACCCTGCGGGCGCCGAGCAGTTGGCCGGGCGCAGGCGTGGCCGCCTGGACAAGTCCTTGCTGATCCGCTCGGCCCGCAAGGTAACCGCCGACCTGTACCAGCAGTACGGCGCCGCCTGGGCCGTATCCGCACACGCGCAACAAGCCCACCAGGCGCAACAAGCCCACCAGACGCAGCAGGCCCACCAGGTTCAGCAGGCCCAGCATGGGCAGCAGGCGCCCCAATCCCCGCAAACGGCCCAAGCCCAGCAAGCGGCCCAGGGGCAGCAGGTGCCCCAGGCCCAGCAGCCGTACCAGCCCCACACGAACGGTCAGCCAGGAGCCGGGCGATGACCGCTGTCGACCACCAACTGGTCAAGCGGTTCCGGCAGGACGCCGGTGACCGCATCGCCGAGCAGCGCCGACTCGACCAGGTCAACGGCGTCACGCCGATGTCCGGCGAGGACGAGCGGCAGTACGCCCGCGCGGTCATAGCGCAGATACTGGAGGAGTACGCCCGCGCCGAGATCAACGCGGGCCGTACGCCGCTGGACGCCGAGACCGAGGAGCAGTACGCGGCCGCCGTGCACGCGGCGCTGTTCGGCGTCGGCCGGCTCCAGCCGCTGCTCGACGACCCGCAGGTCGAGAACATCGACATCAACGGCTGCGACCAGGTGTTCGTCGGGTACGCCGACGGGCGCGAGGTCAAGGGCGAGCCGGTCGCCGAGACCGACGAGGAGCTGATCGAGCTCATCCAGGTGCTCGGCGCCTACTCGGGCCTGTCGTCCCGCCCCTTCGACTCCGCCAACCCGCAGCTCGACCTGCGGCTGCCGGACGGTTCGCGTCTGTCGGCCGTCATGGACGTGACCCGCCGGCCCGCGTTGTCCATCCGCCGGGCCCGGATGGGCAAGGTGTTCATCTCCGACCTGGTCGGCAACGGCACGCTCGCGCCGGAGCTGGGGCACTTCCTGGCCTGCGCGGTCCGGGCCCGCAAGAACATCATGATCGCGGGCGCCACGAACGCCGGAAAGACGACGCTGCTGCGCGCCCTCGCCAACGAGATCCCGCCGCACGAGCGGCTCATCACGGTCGAGCGGGCGCTGGAACTCGGGTTGGACACCTTCCCCGAACTGCACCCCAACGCAGTGGCGTTCGAGGAGCGGCTGCCCAACTCCGAGGGCCAGGGCACCATTTCCATGGCAGAGCTGGTGCGCCGGTCCCTCCGTATGAACCCCTCACGCGTCATCGTCGGCGAGGTGCTCGGCGACGAGATCGTGACCATGCTGAACGCGATGTCGCAGGGCAACGACGGCTCGCTGTCCACGATCCACGCCAACAGCTCCAGCGAGGTCTTCAACCGCATCTCCACCTACGCGTTGCAGGCGACGGAACGGCTGCCCATCGAGGCCAGCCAGATGCTGATCGCGGGCGCGGTGAACTTCGTCGTCTTCATCCAGCGGCGCAACAACTTCCAGACCGGCGGCCGGCTTCAGCGCATGGTGACCTCGGTCCGGGAGGTCAACGGCGTCGACGGCCGCGTGCTGTCCAGCGAGGTGTTCGCCGAGACGCCCGACGGCCGGGTCGTTCCGCACGCGCCCATAGCCTGCCTGGAGGACCTCATGGCGCACGGTTACCAGCCCCACGGAACCTGGGGGTGACCATGACGTCTGCCGCACTGGCCCCGCTCGGCTCCATGGGGGGCCTGTTCTCCACCACCGTCCTGTACTCGATCGGTTCCGGCGTCGCCGTCGGCGGCGGTCTCGCCCTGCTGGCCGTCGCCGTACGCGGACTGCCCGCCAAGCCCGAGCACGAGAAGCAGCGGGCGAGCCGGCGGGCGAGCGAACTGCTGCGTTTCGCCGGGCAGCGCGGCTCCGTCGCCGCTCTCGTCGGCCTGGCCGTCCTGCTGCTCACCCGGTGGGCGGTCGCCGGCATCGCGGCCGGTGTCCTCGTCTTCTTCTGGGACCGCCTCTTCGGCGGTGCGGCGGAGGAACGGGCCGCGATGCGCCGTGTGGAGGCACTGGCCTCCTGGACGGAGTCGCTGCGCGACACGATCGCCGGCGCGGTCGGCCTGGAGCAGGCCATCCCGGCCTCGGCGCGCGCCGCCGCCCCGGTCCTGCGTCCCCATCTGGACGCCCTGGTCGACCGGTTGCGCGCCCGCGCTCCGCTGCCCGACGCGCTGCAACTGCTCGCCGACGAGATCGACGACGCCTCCGCCGACATCATCGTCGCCGCGCTCATCCTCAACGCCCGGCTGCGCGGCCCCGGTCTGCGCCAGGTCCTCGGCGCCCTGGCCAAGTCGTCGCGCGAGGAGGTCGACATGCGTCAGCGCGTCATGGCCCAGCGGGCCTCGACCCGGCGCTCGGTGCAGATCGTCGTCGCCGTCTCCGTCGCCTTCGTGCTCGGACTGTCCGTCTTCAACCGCGACTTCGTGTCGCCGTACGGCACCCCGGTCGGCCAGTTGGTTCTCGCGGTCGTCTGCGGTCTGTTCGCGCTCGGCTTCTGGTGGCTGCGCAAGCTGTCCACGATCGAGACGCCCGAACGCTTCCTGGTGCGGGACGAGGCGGCGGTGCAGTTCGTACGGCCGCGCACACCCGCCCAGCAGGAGGAAGGGGCACGCCGGTGAACCTGACGATGCCGGTCGTGGTCGGAGCGGTCCTCGGCCTCGGCGTCTACGCCCTCGTACGCGCCCTGATGCCGTCCAGGCGGAGCGCGGTCGCGCAGGTCGCGCGGATCGACGCGATGCGGGCGCGGGGCGCGGCGTACGAGACGCGGCACCAGACCCGGGAGGAGACAGGCCGCTTCGGTACGTTCCGTGCCCAGGTCGGCGCGCGCGTCGCCGAGTTCTACCTTCAGCAGGGCTGGGAACAGCGTTCGTTGCGCGCCGATCTCGCGGTGCTGGAGCGCAGCTGGGAGAGGTTCCTGGCGACGAAGGTGCTGCTGTCGGTCGCGGGGCTGTTCTTCGGTCCGCTGCTGTTCGCCGTGGTCTACTCGCTGGGCTTCGGCCGCAGCCCGGTCATCCCGGTCTGGCTGGCGCTGCTGTGCGCGGCGCTGTTCTTCTTCCTGCCCGATCTGGAGATCCGGCGGGACGCGGCCGACAAGCGCCGTGACCTGCGCCGGGTCATCGGCGCGTATCTGGACCTGGTGTCCATGAGCCTGGCCGGCGGCCGTGGTCTGCCGGAGGCGCTGATGGCGGCGGCCGAGGTGTCCGACGGCTGGGCGAACCAGCGGATCCGCAACGCCCTCGCGGACGCCCGGATCACCGGCATCAGCCAGTGGCAGGCGCTCGGGCAGCTCGGCGAGGAGCTGGGCGTGGAGGAGCTGAAGGACCTTTCGGCCTCCCTGGCCCTGGTCGCGGACGACGGCGCGAAGGTGCGCGAGTCGCTCGCCTCGCGCGCCGAGACCATGCGCCACCGCGAACTGGCCGAGATCGAGGGCAGCGCGGGCGAGAAGTCCCAGTCGATGCTCGTGGCCCAGCTGTTGCTGTGCGCGGGTTTCCTGGTGTTCCTGATCTTCCCGGCGGCGATGCGGGTGTTCCAGGTGTGAGCGCCGCCCCTGCCAATCCCTGCCAACTGCCCTGAATTCGAGAGGAAACGACTGTCATGAACGGACGAGACTTCCACACCGGGATCCCGGCCGTGGACTTCCTGGTCACCTTCCTGGGCGGCCGTGTGCAGCGCGCCCGCTCAGGCGAGCTGGACCGCGGTGCCTCCGCGGTCGAGTGGGTCATCATCTCCGCGGTCGTCGTGGCGATCGTCGGCGTGGTGGCCGCCATCATCAACTCCGCGCTGAGCGAGGGTGCCAACAAGGTCGGCGACTGCATCAAGGGTGCCAATCAGAGCGGTACCTGCTGACCGCGAACTGACGGCGAACGGGGAATCGGGGACCTGGTGCAGCGCATGCGGACGTGGACACGCCGCCGGGCGGAGGCCGTACGGGAGTCAGCTTCCGGCCGCGGCGACTCCGGGATGACCGCGATCGAGTTCGTGCTGCTCACCCCCGTACTGTTCTTCATGATCTTCGCGACGGTCCAGTTCGCGCTGTACTTCTTCGCCGACCACGTGGCCCAGGCGGCGGCCCAGGCCGGCGCCCGCAAGGCCCGCGCCACGGCCGACGAGCAGCCCGGCGCCTGGCGGGGCGAGGCACGGAACGTCGTCGACGCCTACATCCGCCAACTGGGTCCCCAGCTGGTCCTGTCACCGGACGTGAAGATGCTCCAGCCGGACCAGAACACCGTGGGTGTGGAGATCTCGGCGCGGATCCCGACGGTGTTCCCGGGCCTGAACCTGACGGTGCACGCGCAGTCGTCGGGTCCGGTGGAGAGGTTCGTGCGGGAGGACGGGAACTAGATGAACCGCTCTTCCCGGCCGTCTTTTTCGTCCGCCCGTGACGACGGCGGCCTCTCCACCGTGGAGGTCGTGATCCTCGCCCCGGTGATGATCCTGTTCATCCTGGTGCTGGTGGCCTTCGGCCAGCTCGTCCAGGGCCGCGGCGCGGTGGACGGCGCGGCACGGGACGCGGCTCGCGCGGGCTCGATCCAGAAGGACCACCCGACGGCCATGTCCGAGGCGCGCAAGGCGGCGGAGGCGGACCTGGCGGACGTCTGCTCGGGCCCGGTCTCGGTGGTGCAGACGAGCGCGGGCTTCGCCCCCGACACCCTGTTCACGGTCGAGGTGAGCTGCGAGGTGCGTGGCCTGGCGTCGCTGGGCCTGAACATCCCGACGAGGCTGTCCGCGAGCTTCAGCTCGCCGCTGGATCCCTTCCGGAGGTCGGCGTGAGGAACGTGAGCGCCGCCGCGGCGGACCGTGTGCGCGCCTGGTGGTCCACCCGTGGCACGGCACTGGACGACCGCGGCTCGGGCGCCGGCGCGGTCATCATCTTCGCGCTGGTCTTCCTCGCCCTGTCCGCCTTCGTCATCGACGGCGGCCTGTCCATCTCCAAGCGCGAACGTGCCGCGGACATAGCGGAACAGGCGGCCCGCTACGCCGCCCAGGACATCGACCGCGAGGCCCTCTACAACGACGAGGGCGGCCCGGCGCCGATCAACTACGGGAACTGCGACGCCCGAGTGAAGGCCTTCGCCCGGGAGATGAGCATGACGGGCGCCGACATCGCCGCGAGCCACTGCGTGGCAGCCGACGCCGACCAGGTACAGGTCGAGATCCAGCTGACGTACTCGCCCGTCTTCACCGGCATGTTCTACGGCGGCAACGTGGTCGTCCACGGTCGGGCCGTGGCCAAGAACGAGGTGGGGTGACGCGTCCATGAGCGTGCCCCTTCGACGCGATCACCGACTCGCTTATCTTGACGGAGTGACCGACAGATGACCGACGACCTCTCGAACCTCGGCCTGGAGTTCTCGGAGGACTGGGTGCCCTTCCCCACCGCCGGGAGCGTGGACCTGGACTCCTGGGCCAAGCAACAAGGCCAGGAGCTCGCCGAGCGATACGCGCAGGACGGTGCGCCGTGCGATGCCCGCCGCCTGGCCCGGAGCCTCAAGCGCACAGTCGCCGACTGCTACACCCGCGATCCGCTGGCAGCCTTCGGCTGGTACGTGAGCGGTCATGAGACGGTGGCGGCCATCATGGAACTCGACGCCATCCACCCTGACGAGACGTTCCCCGAGGTCTCCCTCTCCCTGCTGGCCGAGCACATGACCAGCCACGACTTCGGCGAACCGGACGTACGCGAGGTACGGCTACCCCTCGGCGACGCCGTACGCATCCGCCAGAACCTCATCGGCGAGAAGAAGGGCTTCTTCGGCCCCCGCCCGGTGGTCCACACGGTGTTCTACGGCGTCCGCCCGCACGGCTTGGAGACGGCCCTCACGATGCTGGTCTCCTGGACGGAACCGATCCTGGACGAGCCGGCCGAGCAGATGGCCGACAACATCGCGAAGACGCTCTCACTCTGACGATTTGAGGGAGTCGAGGAGGTGGCGAAGGCTGCGGCCGTGAAGGAGAGCGTGGCTCGGGCCGGGGCTTTTGAGTCGCGGACGGCTATGCGGTTGTGCAGGTTCGCCATCTCGACGGAGGTGTTGCCATCGCCTCCGCCGGTGAACGACGACTTCCGCCAACGTATGACCTGTACACCATTTCGATCCCGGCTCCGGCGAAGCCCTCTCTGGCGAACGCCGACGACGGGACCTGATCAGGTCGTCGACGACGTGGAGCCCGTCAGCGGTTGATCGACTGGATTTCCTGGACGTTCATGTCCTGGGTTGTCTCGAAGGTGCCGTCGGGGAGGTCGCCGCCGCTTCCGCCGGTGCCTTGCCAGGTGATCTGCCAGGTGATCGATGCCTTGAGGCGGTACGGCTGTCCGTTCGTGGCGCGGAGGTATCTGATGCCGCACGGCGGGGTCTTGTCCGCGTCGCCCTTCGCGTACGGGGTGCCGATCGAGCCGTCGTCGTTGATCGTGCAGTTGCCGGAGGACGGGTAGGTCTCGGCGTCGTCCGTGCCGGGGGTCAGGTGTAGGGCGACCGGCTTGGCTGTCGTCTCGGGCCACAAGTTCGTGCGGGGGAGTTCCGCGCGGACCTTGATCTCCCTGAAGGTGCCCGTGTCCAACCAGACCCAAGTCGGGAGGTTCACCGTCGACTTGGCGGTCGGCTTCAATTCGATCCCGGTGTCGGGGACCTTGATCCTGTTGTACGCGTAGTCGGCCAGCATCTCCGGTGTCGGGGCGTGCGGGATCTTCGGGAGCTGGCCGGCATCCTGCCAGAACATGATCCTGCCGCAGTCCCAGGACTTGGGGTCCGAGGCGTCCGGGGCGACGCTGCGCCAGAAGTAGCCGTTCTCGCCGACGTTGTAGTCCTTGTAGCCCTTGGCCGTGCTGTGCTCGTCGTCGAAGTTCGTTTCGGGCTTGCCGTCCTGGTAGTGGTCGGTCCAGAGCCTCTTGCCGAACCAGGATTCGTGGATGCCCACGTCGCCGTCGCCGCCTGTCTTGTCGACGAACGACTTGAGCTCTTCGCCGGTGAACACGGGCTCGTACCAGCAGGCGGGCGGCTCCCAGTTCACATCCACCGAGGAAAGGGCGCCGTGCGTTCCTCCGGTGGGGCCGCTCACCTGGCGGACCTTGATCCGGGAGTAAGTGGCGGAGGCGTAGATGTCCTTGTGGTCGGTGCCGCCGTGTGTTCCGTCGTTGGTGCCTCCGCCGCCGATGGCGTCGGCGGGCGTGGAGGCCAGGAGAATCCCGGCCACAGACACGATCGTCGTCGCAATGGCGTGCCCGGGCCTCATCTCAGCAGCCGCCCCGCTTCGCACGGGTGGAGACGTTCTGCCAGACCCCGTCGTCGTTCTTGGCCAGTGTGACGCTGTAGAAGACCTTCGGGTCCGTACCCGCGGGATTCCCCTGAACCTCCTTCGTCTTGCGGTTCCGGGTGTAGGCCTTGCTCTCGTCCGTGCAGTACGTCACCACGGCACGCGTCTTCTTGTCACCGAGGAGGACGGTCTTCGCGTCGTACGCCGGCAGTTCGCCGAAGACGGTGAGGTCCTTGCTCGTGTAGGTCTTGATCCACTGTCGGTCCTGTGACAGACCCGGCTTGGTGTCGTAGAAGGCGAGGGCGTCACCGCCGTCCGGTTCGTTGGCGATGATCGCGGCGTAACCCGCCCGGAGTTGTTCCTTGGCGTCGTCGAGGATGGCCCGCTCGACGCCGTCACCGCTCGTCCAACTGCCGAACGTCAGCTGGACTCCGCCGGGAGCTTGATGTCGGGGCGCTGGACCCCGGACGTCTGAGATGCCGAGGCGGAGGCCGACGGACTGCCACCTGCCGTCTCCGCACCCTTGATGTCATCGGACGTGGCGTCCCCACCCCCGCCGCACGCGGTGAGTGTGAGGGTCGCGATGGCGGTGAAGGCGGTGAGTGCGGTGGCGGGTTGGGCGCGGCGGGCCGCGGTGGATCTCCCCCGGAGGACGACGACGTGTGCAGCGGACAACGAAGCTATCAGGGGCGGCAGAGGGGGGTTTGGGTGCTGGGCGGGGGATTGTGGGGGAAGTCGAGAGGTACGGCGTGACTGTTGTGAACGGCGTGGGGGCGTCCGGGGTTGAGGGGCGGAAGCTGTGTCGCCCCCGTCAATAGGATCTCTGTAGGCTCAGTACGCCCCATTTACCGCACCCACTTCACACACCATCAGGACACCCGCCATGCCGCGACGCCGTAGTTCAAGCTCGACGGGAAGCCCGACGGGAAACCCGGCGGGAGGCTCGACGGCCCCGAGGAACCGGACGCCGCAGCCGGTGCGGGTGCGGCGGCGCACGGTTGGGGACTTCGTGAAGGCGTTCCTCGCCTTCCTGGCCCTGCTCGTCCTGCTCATCGGCGTACCGCTGGCGCTGGCCACCCAGATCGGATGGCCGCTGCCGCACGGCGTGCCGAGCCTGGACTGGCTCCAGCAGGAGATCACCGTCCAGACCTTCCTGAGCATCCTGACGGTCGTCGTCTGGCTCGCCTGGGCGCAGTTCACCGCCTGTGTGCTCGTGGAGATGAAGGCCGCGCTCTCCGGCGTCGGGGTGCCGGGGCGGGTGCCCGGCGCCGGCCCCAGCCAGCTGCTCGCGCGGCAACTCGTCGCCGCGCTGCTGCTCGTCGGGGCCACGGCCGCCAGCCTCACGCCGGGGCTGTCGCAGCTCGGGCACGGCCTGGAGGGGAACCAGAAGGGCACCGTCGCCGCCGCGCAGCAGACGCCGGGCGGGCTGTTCGGGCAGCAGCGGGAGCAGGCCGCGAACACCGCGGCGGCCGTCGCCGAGCAGGCCGCGAGCGCCGCCGCGCAGGCGGAGGCCAAGCAGGGCGACACGAAGTACTACCGGATCCAGCCGCCCGAGGGACGCCACCACGACTCGCTCTGGGAGATCGCCCAGCGGCACCTCGGCGACGGGCGCCGGTACAAGGAGATCTACCAACTCAACAAGGACCGGGTCCAGCCCGACGGCTCCCGGCTGTCCGAGGCCAGCCTCATCCGGCCCGGCTGGATCATGGAGATGCCCGCGGACGCGCACGGCGGCGAGCTCGTCGAGATGCCCGACGGAGCGCCGAACGTCTCCGAGCAGGTGCGGCAGCAGATCCACGACTACGCCAAGACCGGCGACCATGCCCAGGGCGGGGGCGACCACGCGCAGGGCGGCGGCCATCAGCAGGGCGGCTCCCACGCCTCCGTACCCGCCCAGCGGCCCGCCCCCGACGCCGGACAGGACCGGCAGCGGCATGCCGGCGACAGCGCCACCGCCGCCACCCCCGCCTCCTCCGGGCGTTCCTTCGGGCTGCCCGAAGCCCTCCTCGGCGCCCCGCTCCTCGCCGCCGGTCTCCTCGGCGCACTCGGCCACCGGCGCCGGCAGGCACTGTGGCAGTCGGCGCTCGGTGCCGTCGGCGGGCGGCGCGGCATGGAGCCGCCGACGCCGACCGGGGACGCGCTGGACGTGCAGGACGCGCTGCTGGTGGGCGCCGACCCCGAGGGCGTACGGCGGCTCGACCGGTCCCTGCGCGCCCTCGCCGCCGCCCTCGCCGCCGAGTCCCGGCCGCTGCCCGTCGTCTACGCCGCCTGGCTCACCGGAGGCGACCTGCACCTCCAGCTCGCACAGCCGGCCGGCAAGCCGCCCGCGCCCTGGCGGACCGGGCAGGACGAGACGTTCTGGATGCTGGCGCGCGCCGACGCCGAGCAGTACGAGGAGGCCGAAACCGCCGCCCCGTACCCGGGGCTCGTCAGCCTCGGCACCATGGACGACTCCCGCCTGCTGCTCAACCTGGAGGCCGTGCCCGGCATCGTCTCGCTGAGCGGCCGCGCCTCCGACCGGGCCGCCGTTTTCGCCTCGGTCGCCGCTGAACTCGCCACCAACGGCTGGTCGGACCGCATGACCGTCACCCTCGTCGGCTTCGGTCAGGACCTGACCCCGCTCGCTCCCAGCCGCCTGCGCCACCTCGACGGCATCGAGGCGCTCCTCGAGACCATGGAGGCCGAGACGCGGCAGCGGCGCGGCGCGCTGGGCGCCGCCGGGCACGACTCCGTGCTCACCGGCCGCACCGGGCCCGCGCAGCACACCCGTTGGGCCCCGCACCTGGTGCTGCTGGCCGCTCAGCCTGCGGCCGAGGACGCCCGCAGGCTCGCCGAACTCGCCGCCGACGCCAGCCGGTTGGGCATCGGCTACCTCGTCGGCACCGAGTCCGACGAACTGCCGGGCGCAGCCTGGGAGATGGAGATCACCAGCGAGGGCAGGCTGCTCGCCCCGCTGCTCGGGCTCGAACTCGACGCCCAGATGCTGCCGTCGGCCGAACAGCAGGCGGTGGTCGAGCTGTTCGTCGAGGCCGACCCGGAGAGCGGGCCCGACGGACCGGCGCCCACCCCGCCGTTCCTCGTCGACATCAGCGAACAGGGGCGGCCGGCTGTGTACGCGCGGCTCGTGGGCCCGTACGAGATCATCGGCCTCGACACCCCGGACGACGAACGCAGTGCGCTGCTGCACGAGGCGCTGGCGCTGCTGCTGCTGCACCGGGAGGGCGTGCATCCGCGGGTGCTGTCCTCCGCGCTGTGGCCGCGCGGGGTCACCGACGACGTGCGGGACGCGCTCGTCGAGCGGCTGCGCTCCTGGCTCGGCACCGGCCCCGACGGCACCCCCCGGCTCGGTACGGACGACACCGGGCGGCTCACCCTCGCCAAGTCCGTCGTCTCCGACCTGGACGTGCTGCGCTCGCTGTACCACGAGGCCACACAGGGCAAGGGCGCGGACAGCCGGGCCGTACGCGGCCGGCTGCTCACCGACGCGCTGGTGGTGGTGCGCGGACCGCTGCTCGCCGACCGGCCCGAGGGCCGCTACCGGTGGCTCACCCACGAGATCGTCGACGCCCAACTGCCGCTCATCGTCGCGGACATCGGGCTCGCCCTGTCCTCCTTCCACCTGGAGAAGGACCGCGCGGAGAAGGCGATCGAGGCGCTGGACGCCGCGCTGCGCACCGCCCCGGCCGACGAGCGCCTGTGGAACGAGCTGCTGCGCGCCACGCATGCCACCGGCGACACCGCCCGCCTCCAGGCGCTCGCCGCCGACCTCGTCGGCCGGGGCGGCGCCCGCGGCCTGCCGCCGCGCACCGAGGCCCTGCTCGACGAACTGCTGCCGGCCTGGCGCAGCGCCGTCGCCGCGGCGGGATGAGCACCGTGCCGTCGACCGGTCTGCCGCTGGTCGCCGCCGCCGCGCTGTGGGGCGCGGCGGCGGGCGCGTCGCTGCCGCGGGCCGCGTACCGGTTCTCCGTGCCGTCGGGGGAGCCGTGGCGGGAGCGCTGCCCGGGCGGACATCCGGTACGGGGCTGGATCGGGCGCGGGCGCTGCGGGCAGTGCGCCGACGATCCGGCCGCCACCTCCGCCGACGATCCGGCCGCCACCTCCGCCGACGATCCGGCCGCCACCTCCGCCGACGATCCGGCCGCCACCCCCGTTGGCGATCCGGCCGCCACCCGTGCCGGCAATCCGGCCGCGCCCCCCGCTGCCGTCCCTGCCGCCGCCTCCGCCGGCACCCCGGCCACGCCCCCCGCCGACGACCCGGCCACCACCCCCGCCCGCGACCGCGCCTCCTACGGCCCCCGGGCCCTGCCGGTTGCCGCCGCCACCGCTCTCGTCTGTGGCGCGTTCGCCGCTGCCACCGGTGGCCGGCCCGAACTCGCCGTCTGGCTGCTGCTCGCGCCGGTCGGCGTGCTGCTCGCGGTGGTCGACTTCCGGGTGCGGCGGCTGCCCGACGCGCTGACCCTGCCCCTCGCGGGTGCCGCCCTCGCGCTCCTCGGCGTGGCCGCCCTGGTTCCCGGGCACGCCGGTCACTGGCCGACCGCGCTGTACGGCGCCCTCGCGCTCGGCGGCGGCTACTTCGTGCTGTTCCTCGTCAACCCCGCCGGGATGGGGTTCGGCGACGTGAAGCTGGCCCTCGGGGCGGGCGCCGTCCTCGGCTGGTACGGCTGGCCCGTCGTGATGCTGGGCACCTTCGCCGGTTTCCTGTTCGGCGCGCTGTACGGCGGCGCGCTCGTCGTCGTACGGCGGGCCGGCCGCAAGACGGCCATCGCGTTCGGGCCGTTTCTGATCGCGGGGGCGTTCACGGGAGTTCTGATCGGCGCGTACGCAACCTGAGGTCAGCACCGCGAAACGGCTGACGTAGGCTGGTTCGGTCTGTCCACAACCCTTACGAATCCTGCGAAAG
Source organism: Streptomyces sp. NPDC001204 (assembly GCF_053598035.1). NCBI lineage: Bacteria > Bacillati > Actinomycetota > Actinomycetes > Kitasatosporales > Streptomycetaceae > Streptomyces > Streptomyces sp. NPDC001204. The sequence continues at coordinate 18,228 of NZ_JBSFJL010000021.1, forward strand.
GGACGCCGGTGACCGAGAAGGCCGACCTCACATCTCCTGATGTCACAGCCGTCCTCGACCGTGCCGCCGCGGGCGGACGGATCACCCCCGAGGAAGCGCTCGATCTCTACCGCCACGCACCGCTGCACGCGCTGGGTGCCGCCGCCGACGCCGTGCGCCGCCGGAAGTACGCGGGTACCGAGCACATCGCGACGTACATCATCGAACGCAACATCAACTACACGAACGTGTGCGTCACCGCGTGCAAGTTCTGTGCCTTCTACGCCGCCCCCAAGGACACGGCGAAGGGGTGGACCCGCGACCTCGACGACATCCTGCGGCGCTGCGCCGAGACGGTCGAACTCGGCGGCACGCAGATCATGTTCCAGGGCGGCCACCACCCGGACTACGGCGTCGAGTACTACGAGAAGCACTTCAGCGCCATCAAGGAGGCCTTCCCGCAGCTGGTGATCCATTCGCTGGGTGCCTCCGAGGTGGAGCACATGGCGCGGATCTCGGGTGTGTCGGTGGAGGAGGCCATCACGCGCATCCACGAGGCCGGCCTGGACTCCTTCGCCGGCGCCGGTGCCGAGCTGCTGCCGGAGCGGCCGCGCAAGGCCATCGCCCCGCTGAAGGAGTCCGGGGAGCGCTGGCTGGAGATCATGGAGACCGCGCACCGGCTGGGCGTGGAGTCCACCTCCACGATGCTCATGGGCACCGGTGAGACGAACGCCGAGCGGATCGAGCACCTGCGCATGATCCGTGACGTGCAGGACCGCACGGGCGGCTTCCGGGCGTTCATCCCGTACACCTACCAGCCGGAGAACAACCACCTGAAGGGCCGTACGCAGGCCACTCTCTTCGAGTACCTGCGGATGATCGCGATCGCGCGCCTCTTCCTCGACAACGTGATGCACATCCAGGGCTCCTGGCTGACCACGGGCAAGGAGGTCGGCCAGCTGACCCTGCACTACGGCGCCGACGACCTGGGCTCGATCATGCTCGAGGAGAACGTCGTGTCGTCGGCCGGCGCCAAGCACCGCTCCAACCGGATGGAGATCATCGAGCTCATCCGGAAGGCGGGGCGGGTTCCGGCGCAGCGGGCGACGACGTACGAGCACCTCGTCGTCCACGACGACCCGGCGAACGACCCGGTCGACGACCGCGTGATGTCGCACATCTCGTCGACGGCGATCGCGGGTGGGACGGCCCATCCCGAGCTGAAGCTGCTCGCCTCCAACTGAGGTACGGGTGCTGACGATTCACGCGGCGGACGGGTTCCGCGCCAACTGGGACGCGGAATCCGTCGCGGGCGGTGCGGTCGCCGTCGAGGGCGCCCGGGTCGCGGCCGTGGGGACGCTCGCCGAGCTGGAGCGGCGGTTTCCGCACGCGCGCGTGCGGCGCTGGCCTGGCGTGCTCGGGCCCGCGCGCGTCCACGAAGGGCCGCTGCCGGACGCGCCGAGTCCGCGCGAGCGTGTCCACGCGGTCCTCAAGCTCGGCGCGACGGCCGTGCTCGCCGGGCACGCGGACGCGCCCGGACTGCGGGAGGCCGCCGCCCGGAACGACGTCGCCGTCCTTGCCGGACCCCGGCCGGCGGCGGTGGTGGAGGGCGGCCGCGCCGACCTCGCCGTCTTCGACGACGGCGGCGCCTGCCTCGCCACCGTGTGCGCGGGGCGCCTGGTGCACCGCAGACGCTGAGGCGCCCGCCGCCCGCCAGCCGCTGGGCGCCCGCTGTGCCGCCGCGCGCGTCCCAGCCGCCGCCCGCCTCGGCCGGCGAAGGCCGCCATGCAGCGGGGCGCCCGCCTCAGCCGCTGCCCTCCTCGGCTGGCGAAGCCGTGAAGCCCGCCCCAGCCTCTGGTGCCTGCCACGCCGCCGCGCGCCCGTCCCAGCCGTCGCGCGCTCACCATGCCTTCGGGCGCCCGTCACACCGCCGGGCACTCGTCTCAGCCGCCGCCTGCCCGTCTCGGCCGTTGAAGTCGTGAAGCCCGTCCCAGCCTCTGGTGCCTGCCATGCCGCCGCGCGCCCGTCCCAGCCTCTGGTGCCTGCCATGCCGCCGCGCGCCCGTCCCAGCCGTCGCGCGCTCACCATGCCTCCGGGCGCCCGTCACACCGCCGGACACTCGTCTCAGCCGCCGCCTGCCCGTCTCGGCCGTTGAAGCCGTGAGGCTCGCCTCAGCCTCCGGGCGCCCGTCCCAGCCTCCAGCCGCCCGCACCCCCGCGCGCCCGCCCCCGCCTCATCCGCCCAACGCCCGAGCAAACGCCCCCGGCTTCTGCTTCACCCCGCTGCAATCCGTCGCCGCTTCCTCCCGGGACGGGACGCCCTTCTCGCACTGCCGGTCGCGGAAGGTGGACCACATCGAGACCCAGGCGATCCGCTTCTCCTCGGCGAAGGAGCGCACCTGAGCCGCGTCCTCGAGCGTGAAGGTCTCGCCGGCGATGTCGTTGGCGCCGATCATCGAGGTGAGCGCCATTCCCTCCCAGGCGGCGGCGTTCGACAACCCGAAGACCTTCTTCAGCTGGGTGTGGGCGGCCTTCGCGGCGGTGAGGGCGTAGTCGCCCATGTCGCCGGTGTAGGACTCGGCGTAGTTCATCGTCATGAGGTTGACGGTCGAGACCTGTACGTCGTGCACGTTCGCGGACTCCAGCAGGGCCAGGCCGTGGGAGTCCAGCCCGGACGGCATGACGGGCAGCGTGAAGGACACCTCCAGGCCGGGGCGCCGCTTCTGCAGCAGGGCGATCGCCCGCGAGCGCAGGTCGACGGAGGCGGAGTCGGTCAGCGTACGGCCCTCGATGTCGAAGTCGGCCCGGGTCGAGCGCGCCGCGTCCAGGGCCTTCCCGTACGCGTCCGCCAGCGCGGAGGCGTTCTCACAGGTCGTCGCCAGTTCCTTGCCGGAGGCCCCGCCGAAGGAGACGCGCACCGTGGCGCCCGAACTCCTCAGCTTCCCGATCCGGGACTTCACCTCGGCGTCGTCCAGCCCCATCATGCCGTCCCACTCGGGTGCGCAGCCGCTGCCGCCGGAGATGACGAAGGCGAGGTTGTACGTCGCGGGCGAGCCCGCGGAGTCGGTGACCGAGGCCGTCGTCGCGCTCACGTACGGGGCGTACGAGGTGCTGGACTCAGGGGCCTTGGGGGCCGCGTCCGAGGTGCCGTCGGACATCGAGGAGCAGCCCGTGGCGGCCAGGGCGAACAGGCAGGTGAGCCCAGCCACCGGCGTCAGGAAACTCCTCATTGCGCATGCACCAGCCCTTGTTGTGTCCGTACGGGAATCCAAACACGGCGGGATCCCGGACCGGAGAGAGCCTGCCGCCGGACCGGGAACCGCGTTCCGAGCCTGCCATCGAAAGCCGTGCCGCCGGGGCACTTCCGTCAACCGCCACCCCCGCCTGCCACAATGGGCCGGTGACCCGCGCATCCCTGGAGAAGCAGCCGCACGACGTCGCCTCGATGTTCGACGACGTGGCGGAACGGTACGACCTGACCAACGACGTGCTGTCCCTGGGGCAGGACCGGCGGTGGCGGAAGGAGGTCGCCAGGGCGGTCGACGCCCGGCCGGCGCAGAAGATCCTCGATCTCGCCGCCGGCACGGCCACCTCCTCGCTGCCCTTCACCCGCGCCGGCGCCTACGTCGTCCCCTGCGACTTCTCGCTCGGGATGCTCCAGGTCGGGAAGCGCCGGCACGCCTGGCTGCCGTTCACGGCGGGCGACGCGACGCGGCTGCCGTTCAAGGACGACGCCTTCGACGCCGTCACCATCTCCTTCGGGCTGCGCAACGTGCAGGACACGGAGACGGCCCTGCGCGAGATGTACCGGGTGACCCGGCCCGGCGGCCGGGTGGTCATCTGCGAGTTCTCGCACCCCACCTGGGCGCCGTTCCGCACCGTCTACACCGAGTACCTGATGCGGGCCCTGCCGCCCGTGGCGCGCGCGGTGTCCTCCAACCCGGACGCGTACGTCTACCTCGCCGAGTCCATCCGGGCCTGGCCCGACCAGCCCGCGCTGGCCGGGCTGCTGCGGACGGCCGGCTGGTCGAAGGTGGCCTGGCGCAACCTCAGCGGCGGAATCGTCTCCCTGCACCGGGGTTTCAAGGGCTGACGGCCGCGCGGGCCGTCACACGGGACTGACCGCGTACGGGTCGCCCGGTTCGTCGGCTTCGCGCTGGAGGCCGCCCGTGGGCGGCCGCGGGACGCGCGGCTCGCGGACGCCTCCGCCGCCCTCGCCCGTGCCGAAGTCGAACCACACGTACACCATGGAGTCCCGCGGCACCTCGGCACCGGGCTGCGGGTACTGGCGGACGACGTGGTCGACGACCGCGAGCTGGAAGTCCGGGCGGTCCGGCGCGTTGAGGAACAGGCCCTGGGCACGGGCGGTCTCCTGCGCGTCCACGGCCATCAGCCCGACCAGGCGCGGCACGCGTACTTCGGGCGTCTTGGGTGTCATGTACACAGACGTCACCCCCAGCGGTACTGGCAGAGTAACCGGCCAGGGGTGCCACCCGGAAGCGTCAAGTGTCTTTCTGTGACACTCGATTACGCAAGGTAAGCGGTCGCGGTCACAGGTCCAGCCGGTAGCAGTGCCCCTGCCGCTGCGACACCGGCGTCACGAAGGTCTGCTCCAGCCGCATGCCGAGGCGCTCGGTGACCGCGATGGACCGCTTGTTGCGGGAGTCGACCATGGCCACCACGCTCGTCAGGCCGGTCGAGCGCAGCCGCTCCAGGGTCATGTGGGCCGCCGCCGTGACGTATCCGCGGCCCCAGTGTTCACGGCCGAGCCGCCAGCCGATCTCGATCTCGCCCGTGGGACCCCAGTCCCGCTCCCACGGCTGGGCGCCGGTGAAGCCGATGACGCGGCCGGTCTCGTCGAGCATCGTCCACAGGCAGAAGCCGCGTTCGGCGTCGTGCCGTCGCTGACGGGCGGTGAGTTCCTCGTAGACGGAAAGCTCCGCGGGACTGCCGCCCTGGAACTCCATGACGTCCGGGTCGGCGAAGATCCGGTGCCAGGCGACGGCGTCCTCATCGGTGGGCACACGCAGACGTACGACGGGGAGAGCTCGGTTCACGGGGCAGCCCTTCAGCCGGGTGATCAATTCTGCTGCATAGACTGCCCATGTCCAGTGCCGGTCGGCACGCAGATTCCGAACCTTGGGGAGATCCCGCCGTGACCGTGACTGAGCCCCTCTCCGAGAACACCGCCGATGTGATCGTCGTGGGCGCGGGGCCGGCCGGGTCCACGACCGCCTACCACCTCGCCCGGGCCGGACTCGACGTACTCCTGCTGGAGAAGACCGAGTTCCCGCGGGAGAAGGTCTGCGGCGACGGCCTCACACCGCGTGCCGTCAAGCAGCTCGTCGCGATGGGCATCGACATCTCCGAGGAGGCCGGCTGGCTGCGCAACAAGGGCCTGAGGATCATCGGCGGCGGCGTCCGCCTCCAGCTGGACTGGCCCGACCTCGCCTCCTTCCCCGACTACGGACTCGTGCGCAAGCGCGACGACTTCGACGAGCAGCTCGCCCGGCAGGCGCAGAAGGCGGGCGCGCGGCTGTTCGAGCGCTGCAACGTGTCCGCGCCCCTCGTCGACGACCGCACCGGCCGCATCACCGGGGTCAAGGCCAAACTGGGTGAGGAGAAGCGCGAGGTCACCTTCCACGCGCCGCTCGTCGTCGCCGCCGACGGCAACTCCACCCGGCTGTCCCTGGCGATGGGCCTGCACCGCCGCGAGGACCGCCCGATGGGCGTCGCGGTGCGGACCTACTTCACCAGCCCTCGCCACGACGACGACTACCTGGAGTCCTGGCTGGAGCTGTGGGACCGGCGCGGCCCCCAGGACCGGCTGCTGCCCGGTTACGGCTGGATCTTCGGCATGGGCGACGGCACCTCCAACGTCGGCCTGGGCGTGCTCAACACCTCCGAGTCCTTCAAGGAACTGGACTGGCGCGAGGTGCTCAAGGCCTGGTGCGCGTCGATGCCCGAGGACTGGGGCTACACCCCGGACAACATGACCGGCCCGATCCGCGGCGCCGCCCTGCCCATGGCCTTCAACCGCCAGCCCCACTACACGCGGGGCCTGCTGCTCGTCGGCGACGCGGGCGGTCTGGTCAACCCCTTCAACGGCGAGGGCATCGCCTATGCGATGGAGTCCGGCCAGCTCGCCGCCGACGTCATCGTCCAGGCCCACTCCCGGGCCACCCCGGCCCAGCGCGAACTCGCCCTGCGGCGCTACCCGCGCGTCCTGAAGGACACCTACGGCGGCTACTACACGCTGGGCCGGGCCTTCGTGAAGCTCATCGGCAACCCGAAGGTCATGCAGATCGCCGCCCAGCGCGGCCTGACCCACCCGCTGCTGATGAAGTTCACCCTCAAGCTCCTGGCCAACCTCACCGACCCGACGGGCGGCGACGCGATGGACCGCATCATCAACGGCCTGAGCAAGGTGGCCCCGAAGGCGTGAGCGCGCGCGGGGACGACGGCGGGGCCGGCTCGTTGTCGAGCCGGCCCCGCCGTGTCGTACGAGGGTGAAGCGGGCGAATCGGGAAAGCCGGAAGGGCCGCTGCCCCCGAGCGGCTGCGGCCCTTCAGTCCGTTACAGCTGTCCGCGGGTGCCCTCAGAGCACCCGGACCGCGCCGGACGGCGGGTCGTAGGACAGCGGGCGCTCGACGACGCCCGTGGACGGGTTCTGCGCACCGACGAACATACCGTTCCCGACGTAGACACCCACGTGGTACGCGCTGCCCGCGCCGCCCCAGTAGAGGATGTCGCCCACCTGGAGGTTGGACAGCGACACCTGGGTGCCGGCGGTCGACTGGTCCTGGGAGACACGCGGCAGGCTGATGCCCACCTGCTTGAAGGCGGTCTGGACCAGGCCGGAGCAGTCGTAGGCGGACGGACCGGTGGCGCCGGAGACGTAGGCCTTGCCGACCTGGGACTTGACGAACGAGACCACGGCCGCGGCGGAACCGGTCGCCGTGGACACGCTCGCGGAGGTGCTGCCGATGCTCGCCGAGGCGCTGAGCGTCGGCCGTTCGGCCGTGCGCGAGGCACGCAGGGCGGCGGCCTCGGCGGCCTTCTTCCGGGCGGTCTCGGCGGCCTTCTTGCGGGCCGCCGCCTTCTTCTTGGCCTCGTCCAGGTCCGCCTTGGCCTGCTTCGCGGCGTTTGCGGCGGCCGCGTCGCGCTCGGCGCCCAGGCGGTAGTTGGCGGCGGCCTGCTCCGTGGCCTCCGCCGACTGGGCCACCTGGACGGCCAGGTCGGAGGTCAGTGTGGGCAGTTCGAGCGTCTGGGTCACCGGCTCGGCGGCGTTCGCCGACGAGGCCGACGTGCCGGCCACTGCCAGGGTGCCGAGGACGCCGCCGGCAACACCGGCCCGCATCGCGACTCTCGACGCGCTACGGCGAGGCTTCCGGTGGCTGCGTATGTGAGCGGTGTGGGACATGGGAACAACCGGTACCAGGGGCTCCTTCATATCTTCAAGAAACGTGTGCTGCGCCACATTTGCTCAATGGGGCGGCCAAATCCCGGGGCCGAGTTTCCTTATTGACGCCGTAACGGACATTGCGGGCGTGCGTGATCATGCCTTTGATCATGGTCTTTCGCTGTTACGCCCGAATTGCTCTCGGCCTACCATCCGTGCGGATCGTTGGCCAAGCCCGACTCTCAGACTCCTCTCATGAACGTGACGGAGGTCACGGAACGGTCACCGCCCCGCGGCGCGTCCGCGCGGTGGACTCACTGGTCCCATTTGTCACTTGAGTCCCATTGGTGAAACTGCGCCCGAGCGGCCTCCCGAGTCGCACGTCCGACTTGTGAACGGGTGAACGTGTCCACATCTCGCGTCGCCGTCCCTCTGATGTGTGAAAAGCAGGCCCATATCAAGGTCTTGACACCGTTCGCCACTTTGCGCCGGACGCCGGGCATCTGATAGTGCACACCCCCTCCGACCTGCAAATACGAGGTAAAATGTGACCAGTAGTGATCACACAGGTGCTTCGCGTGCGAAGATCACCGCTCATCCGACTTGATGATCGTTCGTCAGGTGGTGGAGATCACAAAGCTCATGCAATACCCCGTGTCGCAGATCACAGAGCGTCGGGCATAAGATGCGAGGCAGTTGGGCTTGTGACCTGCTTCACATGTTCTCGATCTTGGCCGGACGAGCCGGGAACAGGGGACGGGTGAGGCAACCGTGGGCCCGGCGACCGCCAGCAGTCAGTGCCGACTGAGAGGAGCGAGGAGCGGTGAACGCTTATGCGCCCATCCTCGTACTGGGAGCCCTCGGGGCAGGCTTTGCGATCTTCTCCGTGGTCATGGCCACGCTGATCGGACCGAAGCGGTACAACCGCGCCAAACTCGAGGCTTACGAGTGCGGTATCGAGCCGACCCCAACGCCGGCCGGCGGCGGGCGCTTCCCCATCAAGTACTACCTGACGGCGATGCTCTTCATCGTCTTCGACATCGAGATCGTCTTCCTCTACCCGTGGGCCGTCAGCTTCGACGCCCTGGGTGTTTTCGGGCTCGTGGAGATGCTGCTCTTCGTGCTCACCGTCTTCGTCGCGTACGCGTACGTATGGCGGCGCGGCGGCCTGGAATGGGACTGAGGGGCCTTTAACGACATGGGACTCGAAGAAAAGCTGCCGAGCGGCTTCCTGCTGACCACCGTCGAGCAGGCCGCGGGCTGGGTGCGCAAGGCGTCCGTCTTCCCGGCCACCTTCGGCCTCGCGTGCTGCGCGATCGAGATGATGACCACCGGCGCCGGCCGCTACGACCTGGCGCGCTTCGGCATGGAGGTCTTCCGCGGTTCGCCCCGTCAGGCGGACCTGATGATCGTGGCAGGCCGGGTCAGCCAGAAGATGGCGCCGGTCCTCCGGCAGGTCTACGACCAGATGCCCAACCCCAAGTGGGTGATCTCGATGGGCGTGTGCGCCTCCTCGGGCGGCATGTTCAACAACTACGCGATCGTCCAGGGCGTCGACCACATCGTCCCGGTCGACATCTACCTGCCGGGCTGTCCGCCGCGGCCCGAGATGCTGATGGACGCGATCCTCAAGCTGCACCAGAAGATCCAGTCCACCAAGCTCGGCGTGAACGCCGAGGAGGCCGCCCGCGAGGCGGAGGAGGCCGCGCTCAAGGCCCTGCCCACGATCGAGATGAAGGGGCTGCTGCGATGAGCGACGGACACGGCAAGGACGTGAACGGGTCCGCGAACGGGGTGAACCCCGAGAAGGACCTGTCCGCCGACAACCTCCCCGGCCAGCGCGGCCAGGGCGGCGAGGAGATCCGCGTCCAGCGCGGCATGTTCGGCGCCGACAACGGCGGCGACACCTCCGGATACGGCGGCCTGGTCCGCTCGGTCCGGCTCCCGGGACCGGCGAGCCGTCCCTACGGCGGCCCGGGTGGATGCTTCGACGAGATCGCCGACGAACTCGAGGGCGCGCTGGAGGAGCAGGGCCTCCTCCCGGAGAACGCGATCGAGAAGACGGTCGTCGACCGCGGCGAACTGACCTTCCACATCGAGCGCGAGCACCTGGTGCGCGTCGCCCGCACCCTGCGCGACGACCCCGCCCTGCGTTTCGAGCTGTGCACCGGCGTCAGCGGTGTCCACTACCCGCAGGACAAGGGCCGCGAGCTGCACGCCGTGTACCACCTGCGCTCGATCACCCACAACCGGCTGGTCCGGCTGGAGGTCAGCGCCCCCGACGCCGACCCGCACATCCCGTCGCTGGTCCCCGTCTACCCGACCAACGACTGGCACGAGCGCGAGACGTACGACTTCTTCGGGATCGTCTTCGACGGCCACCCGGCCCTGACGCGGATCATGATGCCGGACGACTGGCAGGGCCATCCGCAGCGCAAGGACTACCCCCTCGGCGGCATCCCCGTCGAGTACAAGGGCGCCCAGATCCCGGCTCCGGACCAGCGGAGGTCGTACTCATGAGCACGCACACCCCCTCTTCGGCCTCCGCGCGCGAGACCACCGAGGGCACGGTCTACACGGTCACCGGTGGCGACTGGGACGAGGTCGCCCGGTCCGCGGCCCGCGCCGACGACGAGCGCATCGTCGTCAACATGGGCCCCCAGCACCCGTCCACCCACGGCGTGCTCCGGCTGATCCTGGAGATCGACGGCGAGACGGTCACCGAGGCCCGCTGCGGCATCGGCTACCTGCACACCGGCATCGAGAAGAACCTCGAGTTCCGCACGTGGACGCAGGGCACCACCTTCGTCACGCGCATGGACTACCTGACGTCCTTCTTCAACGAGACCGCCTACTGCCTCGCCGTCGAGAAACTCCTCGGCATCGAGGACGAGATCACCGAGCGTGCCAAGATCATCCGGGTGCTCCTGATGGAGCTGAACCGGCTCTCCTCCCACCTGGTGTGCATCGCCACCGGCGGCATGGAGCTGGGCGCCACCACGATCATGATCTACGGATTCCGCGATCGTGAAATGATTCTCGACCTCTACGAGCTCATCACGGGCCTGCGGATGAACCACGCGTACATCCGGCCCGGCGGACTCGCCCAGGACCTGCCGCCCGGCGCGGTGGACCAGATCCGCGAGTTCGTGAAGAAGATGACGAAGAACCTCCCGGAGTACGACAAGCTCGCCACCGGGAACCCCATCTTCAAGGCCCGTATGCAGGACGTCGGCTACCTCGATCTGGCCGGCTGCATGGCCCTCGGCGCCACCGGCCCGATCCTGCGCTCCACCGGCCTGCCGCACGACCTGCGCAAGACGCAGCCCTACTGCGGCTACGAGACGTACGACTTCGACATCCCGACCGCCGACACCTGCGACTCCTACGGCCGCTTCCTGATCCGCCTGGAGGAGATGCGCCAGTCGCTCAGGATCGTCGAGCAGTGCCTGGACCGGCTGGAGCCGGGCCCGGTGATGGTCGCCGACAAGAAGATCGCCTGGCCCGCGCAGCTCGCCCTGGGACCGGACGGACTCGGCAACTCCCTCGACCACATCAAGAAGATCATGGGCACCTCCATGGAGGCCCTGATCCACCACTTCAAGCTGGTCACCGAGGGCTTCCGCGTCCCGCCGGGACAGGCGTACGCGGCGGTCGAGTCGCCCAAGGGCGAACTCGGGGTGCACGTCGTCTCCGACGGCGGCACCCGCCCCTACCGGGTCCACTTCCGGGACCCGTCCTTCACCAACCTTCAGGCGATGGCGGCGATGTGCGAGGGCGGCCAGGTCGCCGACGTCATCGTCGCCGTCGCGTCCATCGACCCCGTGATGGGAGGCGTCGACCGGTGACCACCAGTTCTTCGGAGCAGGGCGTCAGCCTGGGCATGCCCGAACTGCCCGCGCCCGACTACCCGGACGACGTCCGCACCCGGCTCGAGCGGGACGCGCGCGAGATCATCGCCCGCTACCCGGACTCCCGGTCCGCCCTCCTTCCGCTGCTGCACCTGGTGCAGTCGGAGGAGGGCCACGTCACGCGCACCGGAATGCGGTTCTGCGCGGACGTGCTCGGCCTGACCACGGCCGAGGTCACCGCGGTCGCCACCTTCTACACCATGTACCGGCGCAAGCCGTCCGGTGACTACCAGGTGGGCGTCTGCACCAACACCCTGTGCGCCGTGATGGGCGGCGACGCCATCTTCGAGGCCCTCCAGGAGCACCTCGGCGTCGGCAACGGCGGGACCACCGATGACGGCAAGGTCACCCTGGAGCACATCGAGTGCAACGCGGCCTGCGACTACGCGCCGGTCGTGATGGTCAACTGGGAGTTCTTCGACAACCAGAACCCGGCGAGCGTCAAGCGACTGGTCGACGACCTGCGCGCGGGACGGCCGGTGACGCCCACGCGCGGCGCGCCCCTGTGCACGTTCAAGGAGACCGCCCGGATCCTGGCGGGCTTCCCCGACGAGCGCGAAGGGGCGACGGAGGCCGGCGGCAGCGCGGGACCCGCCTCGCTGGTGGGCCTCCGCCTGGCCAAGGGGGAGGCCGCACCCGTGCGTGTGGTCCACCCGCGCGACGGAGGACCGCAGGACGGCGGACCGCACGACGCAGCCGTGCACCAGCCGTCGCCGTCCGAGCACCTGAGCTCGCACGACGCGCCGCAGGCCACATCGGCCTCCGATCCGTCCCATCCGCAGGGACCCGTCGGAGACGTCGGAGAGGAGGGGGAGGGATGACCTTGGCACCGGAAATCGACGAGAGCAGCCCCGAGAAGCTGCTCGTACCCGTGCTGTCGGCCTTCTGGGACGAGGACAGGTCCTGGACGCTGGACGTGTACCGGAGGCACGAGGGGTACGAGGGACTCCGCAAGGCCCTCGCCATGTCGCCGGACGACGTGATCTCGTACGTCAAGGACTCCGGTCTGCGTGGCCGCGGCGGCGCGGGGTTCCCCACGGGAATGAAGTGGCAGTTCATTCCGCAGGGTGATGGCAAGCCGCACTATCTCGTTGTCAACGCCGACGAGTCGGAGCCCGGGACCTGCAAGGACATCCCCCTCCTCTTCGCGAACCCGCACAGCCTCATCGAGGGCATCGTCATCGCGTGCTACGCCATCAGGTCGTCGCATGCCTTCATCTATCTGCGGGGTGAAGTCGTCCCCGTACTGCGGCGGTTGCACGAGGCCGTGCGCGAGGCCCACGCGGCCGGCTACCTCGGCGAGAACATCCTGGGCAGCGGCCTCGACCTCGACCTCACCGTGCACGCCGGCGCCGGCGCGTACATCTGCGGTGAGGAGACCGCGCTGCTGGACTCGCTCGAAGGCCGCCGTGGTCAACCGCGGCTGCGCCCTCCCTTCCCCGCCGTCGCGGGCCTCTACGCGTGCCCGACCGTGGTGAACAACGTCGAGTCCATCGCGTCGGTTCCCGCGATCCTGCACAACGGCAAGGAATGGTTCCGGTCGATGGGCAGCGAGAAGTCCCCCGGCTTCACGCTCTACTCGCTCAGCGGCCATGTCGCCAACCCCGGCCAGTACGAGGCCCCGCTCGGCATCACGCTGCGTCAGCTGCTCGACATGAGCGGCGGCATGCGCCCCGGGCACCGGCTGAAGTTCTGGACGCCGGGCGGCTCCTCGACGCCGATGTTCACCGACGAGCACCTCGACGTGCCGCTCGACTACGAGGGCGTGGGCGCCGCGGGCTCGATGCTCGGCACCAAGGCCCTCCAGTGCTTCGACGAGACGACCTGCGTGGTGCGGGCGGTGACCCGGTGGACCGAGTTCTACGCCCACGAGTCCTGCGGCAAGTGCACCCCGTGTCGTGAAGGAACGTACTGGCTGGTGCAGCTGCTGCGGGACATCGAGGCCGGCAAGGGCGTCATGTCCGACCTCGACAAGCTGAACGACATCGCCGACAACATCAACGGCAAGTCCTTCTGCGCTCTCGGTGACGGCGCCGCCTCCCCGATCTTCTCCTCCCTGAAGTTCTTCCGCGAGGAGTACGAGCAGCACATCACGGGCCGGGGCTGCCCCTTCGACCCGGCCAAGTCCACGGCCTGGGCCGATCGCACGGAGGTGAAAGCATGACCGTGACCACCAACGCTCCCGCGGGCGGGGGAGAGGCGGCGGTCCCGCCGGAAGATCTCGTGACGCTGACGATCGACGGGGTCGAGATCAGCGTGCCCAAGGGCACCCTGGTCATCCGGGCCGCCGAACAGCTCGGCATCGAGATCCCCCGGTTCTGCGACCACCCCCTCCTCGACCCGGCCGGCGCCTGCCGCCAGTGCATCGTCGAGGTCGAGGGCCAGCGCAAGCCGATGGCCTCCTGCACGATCACCTGCACCGACGGGATGGTCGTCAAGACCCAGCTCACCTCCCCGGTCGCCGAGAAGGCCCAGCACGGTGTGATGGAGCTGCTGCTCATCAACCACCCGCTGGACTGCCCGGTCTGCGACAAGGGCGGCGAGTGCCCGCTGCAGAACCAGGCCATGTCGCACGGCAACGCCGAGTCCCGCTTCGAGGGGAGGAAGCGGACCTACGAGAAGCCCGTGCCGATCTCCACGCAGGTGCTGCTCGACCGGGAGCGGTGCGTGCTGTGCGCCCGCTGCACCCGGTTCTCCAACCAGATCGCCGGCGACCCCATGATCGAGCTGATCGAGCGGGGCGCGCTCCAGCAGGTCGGCACCGGCGAGGGCGACCCCTTCGAGTCGTACTTCTCCGGCAACACCATCCAGATCTGCCCCGTCGGGGCGCTCACCTCGGCGGCGTACCGCTTCCGCTCCCGCCCCTTCGACCTGGTCTCCTCGCCGTCGGTGTGCGAGCACTGCTCGGGCGGCTGCGCCACCCGCACCGACCACCGGCGCGGCAAGGTCATGCGGCGGCTCGCCGCCAACGACCCCGAGGTCAACGAGGAGTGGATCTGCGACAAGGGGCGCTTCGCGTTCCGGTACGCGCAGATGAAGGACCGGCTGACCACGCCCCTGGTGCGCAACCCCGAGGGCGAGCTGGTGCCGGCGTCCTGGCCGGAGGCGCTGGAGATCGCCGCCCAGGGCCTGCTCGCCTCGCGCGGGCGGACCGGTGTCCTCACCGGCGGCCGGCTCACCGTCGAGGACGCCTACGCGTACAGCAAGTTCGCGCGCGTGGCGCTCGACACCAACGACATCGACTTCCGCGCGCGCGTGCACAGCGGCGAGGAGGCCGACTTCCTCGCCTCCCGGATCGCGGGCCGCGGCCGGGACCTCGACGGCAGCGGTGTCACGTACACCGCGCTGGAGAAGGCGCCCGCCGTGCTGCTCGTCGGGTTCGAGTCCGAGGAGGAGGCGCCCGGCGTCTTCCTTCGGCTGCGCAAGGCCTGGCGGGGGCACGGGCAGAAGGTGTTCGCGCTGGCCACGCACGCCACGCGGGGCCTGGAGAAGGCGGGCGGCACCCTGCTGCCGGCCGCGCCGGGCACCGAGAACGAGTGGCTGGACGCGCTGGCGGGCGGCGTCGGACTGGAGGACGACGGCACCCGGGCCGCCGAGGCCCTGCGGGCCGAGGGCTCGGTCATCGTCGTCGGCGAGCGGCTCGCCGGAGTGGCCGGCGGCCCGACCGCCGCCGTACGGGCCGCCGCCGCGACCGGCGCACAGCTGGTGTGGATCCCGCGCCGGGCCGGCGAGCGCGGCGCCGTCGAGGCCGGCGCGCTGCCGTCGCTGCTGCCGGGCGGGCGCCCGGCCACCGACCCACGTGCGCGGGAGGAGGTCGCCGCGTTCTGGGGCGTCGCCGAACTCCCGCACCGCTACGGCCGCGACACCGGGCAGATCATCGAGGCCGTGACGGGAGGCCAGCTCCAGGCCCTGCTGGTCGCGGGCGTGGAGATCGCCGACCTGCCCGATCCGGCACGCGCGCGTGCGGCCCTGACCGAAGCGGGCTTCGTGGTGTCGCTGGAGCTGCGGCCCAGCGAGGTCACGGAACACGCGGACGTGGTCCTGCCCGTCGCCGCCGTCGCCGAGAAGGCCGGCACCTTCCTCAACTGGGAGGGCAGGGTCCGCTTCTTCGAAGCCGCGCTCAAGCCGGAGCAGATGACCCGCACCCTGTCGCCCACCGACGCGCGCGTGCTGCAGATGCTGGCCGACGCCATGGACGTGCACCTGGGCCTGCCGGACCTGCGGACCGTGCGCGCGGAGCTGGACCGGCTGGGTGCCTGGACCGGACCGCGCGCCGACGACCCGGTGCACAGCGCGGGCGCGGCGCCGCGCCCGGCCGCCGGGGAGGCCCTGCTCGCCGGACACCGGCTGCTGCTCGACCAGGGTGTCCTCCAGGAGGGCGACGAGGCGCTCGCCGGGACCCGGCACGCCGCACGCGCACGCGTGTCGGCCGCCACGGCCGCCGAGGCGGGTGTCGCGGACTCCGCCGCGCTCGCCGTGACCGGTCCCGCCGGCACGGTCGAACTCCCGCTGGAGATCACCGAGATGCCCGACCGGGTGGTGTGGCTCCCGCTGAACTCCGTCGGCGGGGGCGTCGCCTCCGACACCGGGGCGCTGCCCGGCTCCCTGGTCCGTATCGGCCCGGCGACGTCCTCGACCGAGGCCCCCAAGGAGGTGGAGGCATGAGCCCGTACCTCGCCGCTGAGAACCTGTCGATGTTCGGCACCGATCCCTGGTGGCTGGTCGTCGTCAAGGCGGTGTTCTGCTTCGCCTTCCTGATGGTGACGGTGCTGTTCTCCATCGTCTGGGAGCGCAAGGTCGTCGCCTGGATGCAGCTGCGCATCGGCCCCAACCGGAACGGGCCCTGGGGCATGCTCCAGTCGCTCGCCGACGGTGTGAAGCTGATGCTCAAGGAGGACGTCGTCGTCAAGCGCGCGGACAAGGTGGTCTACGTCCTCGCGCCGATCGTCGCGGCCATCCCGGCCTTCATGGCGATCGCGGTGATCCCCTTCGGACCGGCGAACAACGAGATCTCGATCTTCGGCCACCGCACCGCGATGCAGCTGACCGACCTGCCGATCGCGATGCTCTACATCCTCGCGGTCGCCTCCGTCGGCATCTACGGCATCGTGCTGGCGGGCTGGAGCTCCGGATCGACCTATCCGCTCCTGGGCGGCCTGCGGTCCTGCGCGCAGATGATCTCCTACGAGATCGCCATGGGCGCCGCGTTCGCCTCGGTCTTCCTGTACTCGGGCTCGATGTCGACGTCGGCGATCGTCGAGCAGCAGCACGACCGCTGGTACATCCTGCTGCTGCCGGTCTCCTTCCTCCTCTACATCGTGACGATGGTCGGGGAGACCAACCGCGCGCCGTTCGACATGCCGGAGTCCGAGGGCGACCTGGTCGGCGGCTTCAACACCGAATACTCGTCGATCAAGTTCGCGATGTTCATGCTCGCCGAGTACGTGAACATGGTGACGGTCTCCGCGGTGTCGACCACGCTCTTCCTGGGCGGCTGGAGGGCCCCCTGGCCGATCAGCACCTTCTGGGAGGGCGCCAACCACGGCTGGTGGCCGCTGCTCTGGTTCGTGATCAAGGTCCAGCTGCTGCTGTTCTTCTTCATCTGGCTGCGCGGCACGCTCCCGCGGGTCCGCTACGACCAGCTGATGAAGCTCGGCTGGAAGGTCCTCATCCCGGTCTCCGTGGCCTGGCTGATGCTCGTCGCGACCGTCCGGGTCCTGCGCAACGAGAACTACGGCTTCGCCGACATCGCCCTCTACGTCGCCGGTGCCGTGCTGGCCGTGCTGGTCCTGTCCTTCGTCGCCGACATGTTCCGCGAGCGTACGAAGAGCGCCGAGCAGCCCGAAGCCCAGCCGGCCGCCTTCGACGCGATGGCCGGCGGATTCCCCGTACCGCCGCTGCCGGGGCAGGAGCTGCCGCCGGTGCCGCGGCGCCGCTCGCGCCGCGAGCGGGAGTTGATTGTCAGTGGCGGGTCGGACACTGCCAGTGACGGACCTCTGGATGGAAAGGAGGCGTCCGATGGCTGAGGAGCCCAAGGAGACCAAACCCGGTTTCCAGAACCCCGTGGCCGGCTTCGGCGTGACCTTCAAGGCCATGTTCAAGAAGCGGCTGACCGAGCAGTACCCGGAGCAGCAGAAGACCACGGCTCCGCGCTTCCACGGACGGCACCAGCTCAACCGCCATCCGGACGGCCTGGAGAAGTGCGTCGGCTGCGAGCTGTGCGCCTGGGCCTGCCCCGCCGACGCCATCTACGTGGAGGGCGCCGACAACACCGACGAGGAGCGCTACTCGCCGGGCGAGCGGTACGGCCGCGTCTACCAGATCAACTACGCCCGCTGCATCCTGTGCGGCCTGTGCATCGAGGCGTGCCCCACGCGCGCGCTGACGATGACCAACGAGTTCGAACTGGCCGACTCCAGCCGCGCCAACCTCATCTACACCAAGGAGCAGCTGCTCGCCGGTCTCGAAGAGGGCATGGTCGACACACCGCACGCCATCTACCCGGGGACGGACGAGCAGGACTACTACCGCGGCCTGGTGACGGAGGCCGCGCCCGGCACGGTGCGCCAGGTCGCCGTCTCCAAGGGAGAACAGGGGCACACGGCGGGCGCTTCGGGCGCGGCCGAGGAACAGGGGGCTGACGCATGAGCGCGCAGCTCGCCGCCTACTCCACCTCCACCGGAGAGGCCTTCCAGTTCTGGGTGCTCGGCACCGTCGCGGTGATCGGCGCCCTGTGCACCGTCTTCATGAAGAGGGCCGTGCACAGCGCGCTGTGCCTGGCCGCCACCATGATCGTCCTGGCGGTGTTCTACCTCACCAACGGCGCCTACTTCCTGGGCATCGTGCAGATCGTCGTCTACACCGGCGCGATCATGATGCTGTTCCTGTTCGTGGTGATGCTCGTCGGCGTGACCGCGGCGGACTCCCTGAAGGAGACCATCAAGGGCCAGCGCTGGCTGGCCCTGCTGTGCGGGCTCGGCTTCGGCGTCCTGCTCGTCGCGGGCATCGCCAACGCCTCCCTGAAGGAGTTCAACGGCACCGGCGGGGCCAACGCGGGCGGCAACGTGGAGGGCCTGGCCTCCCTCCTCTTCACCCGGTACGTCTTCGCCTTCGAACTCACCGGCGCGCTGCTGATCACGGCCACCGTCGGCGCCATGGTGCTCACCCACCGGGAGCGCACCGAGCGGGCCAGGACCCAGCGCGAGCTGGCCGAGCAGCGCGTGCGTGAGGGACGGCACGTACCGCCGCTGCCGGCGCCCGGCGTCTACGCCCGGCACAACGCCGTGGACATCGCCGGACTGCTGCCCGACGGCACCCCGTCCGAGCTCACCGTCAGCAAGACGCTGCGCGAGCGCGGGCAGATCCGTGACGTCTCGGCCGAGGCCCTCAACGACCTCAAGGCCCTGGAGCAGCGCGCCGCGGAACGCCTGGAGCGCACCGCGATCGAGCCGACGGCCTTCAAGCGGCCCGAGGAGGCGTCGAAGTGAACCCTGTGAACTACCTCTATCTCGCCGCCCTGTTGTTCACGATCGGCGCCACCGGCGTGCTGATCCGGCGCAACGCCATCGTGGTCTTCATGTGCATCGAGTTGATGCTGAACGCCTGCAACCTCGCGCTCGTCACCTTCTCGCGGATGCACGGCAACCTCGACGGCCAGATCATCGCGTTCTTCACGATGGTCGTCGCCGCGGCGGAGGTCGTGGTCGGGCTCGCGATCATCGTGTCGGTGTTCCGTTCCCGTCACTCGGCCTCGGTCGACGACGCCAGCCTGATGAAGCTGTAAGGGGTCGGAAGAATCGTGGAGAACCTGATTGCGCTGCTGATCGCGGCGCCCCTGCTCGGAGCGGCCGTCCTCCTGGTCGGCGGCCGGCGACTCGACGCCGTCGGCCACTGGCTCGGCACCCTGCTCGCGGCCGTCTCCTTCGTGATCGGCCTGGTCCTCTTCGCCGACCTGCTCGGCAGAAGCGCCGACCAGCGGACTCTTACCCAGCACCTGTTCAGCTGGATCCCGGTGGCCGGCTTCCAGGCGGACGTCACGTTCCGTCTCGACCAGCTGTCGATGACGTTCGTCCTGCTGATCACCGGTGTCGGCTCGCTGATCCACCTGTACTCGGTCGCGTACATGGAGCACGACGAGCGGCGCCGCCGCTTCTTCGGCTACCTCAACCTGTTCCTCGCGGCGATGCTGGTGCTCGTCCTCGCCGACAACTACCTGCTGCTGTACGTCGGCTGGGAGGGCGTCGGTCTCGCCTCCTACCTGCTGATCGGCTTCTGGCAGCACAAGCCCAGCGCGGCGACCGCGGCGAAGAAGGCCTTCCTGGTCAACCGGGTCGGCGACATGGGCCTGTCCATCGCGATCATGCTGATGTTCGCGACGTTCGGCACCTTCGCCTTCGGTCCGCTGCTCGGCACCCACGCCGAACCCGGTCTCGTGGGCGGCGCCGGCGAGGGCAAGCTCACCGCCGTCGCGCTGATGCTGCTGCTCGCCGCGTGCGGCAAGTCCGCCCAGGTGCCGCTGCAGTCCTGGCTCGGGGACGCGATGGAGGGCCCGACCCCGGTCTCGGCCCTCATCCACGCCGCGACCATGGTGACGGCGGGCGTCTACCTCATCGTCCGCTCCGCGGCGATCTTCAACGCGGCGCCCGACGCGCAGCTGGTGGTCACCGTCGTCGGCGCGGTCACGCTGCTGTTCGGTGCGATCGTCGGTTGCGCGAAGGACGACATCAAGAAGGCGCTGGCCGGCTCGACCATGTCGCAGATCGGCTACATGGTGCTGGCCGCGGGCCTCGGCCCCATCGGCTACGTCTTCGCGATCATGCACCTGGTGACGCACGGCTTCTTCAAGGCCGGGCTGTTCCTCGGCGCCGGTTCGGTCATGCACGGCATGAACGACGAGGTGGACATGCGCAAGTACGGCGGGCTGCGCGCGTACATGCCGGTCACCTTCATCACCTTCGGCCTCGGCTACCTCGCCATCATCGGATTCCCGGGCCTGTCCGGCTTCTTCTCCAAGGACAAGATCATCGAGGCGGCCTTCGCCAAGGGCGGCACCGAGGGCTGGATCCTCGGCGGCGCGGCCCTGCTGGGCGCGGCCATCACGGCGTTCTACATGACGCGCGTGATGCTGATGACGTTCTTCGGCGAGAAGCGCTGGCAGCCCGACGAGAACGGCAACGAGCCGCACCCGCACGAGTCGCCCAAGGCCATGACGATCCCGATGATCGTGCTGGCCGTCGGCTCGGTCCTGGGCGGCGCGTTCTTCAGCATCGGCGACCGCTTCCTGCACTGGCTGGAGCCGGTCACCGGGCACAGCGAGGGCAACTCGCCGCTCAGCGCGTGGACGGTCACCGGCGCGACGATGGTGTGCCTGGTCGTCGGCGTGGCCATCGCCTGGGCCCAGTACGGCCGCAAGCCGGTCCCGGCCGTCGCCCCGCGCGGCTCGCTGCTCACCCGGGCCGCCCGGCGGGACCTGCTCCAGGACGACTTCAACCACATCGTCCTGGTCCGCGGCGGCGAGCACCTCACACGGTCCCTGGTCTACCTCGACCACACCCTGGTCGACGGAGTCGTCAACGGCACGGCGGCCTCGGTCGGCGGCCTGTCCGGGCGGATGCGCCGGCTGCAGAACGGCTTCGCGCGCTCCTACGCGGTCTCGATGTTCGGCGGTGCGGCACTGCTGGTCGCCGCGACCCTGCTGATGAGGGCGGTCTGATACCGATGTCCTTTCCTCTGCTGACAGCGACGGCGGTGCTCCCGGCTCTCGGGGCCATCGCCACGGCAGCCGTGCCGGCCGCCCGGCGCACCGCCGCGAAGTGGCTCGCGCTGGTCGCCTCGCTGGCCACGCTCGCGCTGGCCGTCACCGTCCTGGTCCGCTTCGACCCGGGCGGCGCCCGTTACCAGCTCACCGAGTCCCACTCCTGGATCGCGTCCTTCGGCGTCAGGTACGAGCTGGGCGTGGACGGCATCGGGGTGGCGCTGATCGGGCTGACCGCCCTGCTGATCCCGTTCGTGATCCTGGCCGGCTGGCACGACGCCGACCCGCTGGAGACCGGAAGCCACCGATGGCGGCCGACGCAGGGCTTCTTCGCCCTGATCCTGGCCGTCGAGGCGATGGTGATCATCTCCTTCGAGGCCACCGACGTCTTCCTCTTCTACATCTTCTTCGAAGCCATGCTGATCCCGATGTACTTCCTCATCGGCGGCTTCGGGGACCGTGCCCACGAGCACGGCGAGGAGACGGCGTCGACCCAGCGGTCGTACGCGGCGGTGAAGTTCCTGCTCTACAACCTGACCGGCGGTCTGATCATGCTGGCCGCGGTGATCGGGCTGTACGTGGTCGCCGGGAGCTTCTCGCTCACCGAGATCGCGCAGGCCCGCGCCAACGGCTCGCTGCACATGGCGACCGACGTCGAACGCTGGCTGTTCCTCGGCTTCTTCTTCGCCTTCGCGGTGAAGGCGCCGCTGTGGCCGCTGCACACCTGGCTGCCCAACGCGATGCAGGAGTCGACCGCGCCGGTCGCCGTCCTCATCACCGCGGTCGTCGACAAGGTGGGCACCTTCGCGATGCTCCGCTTCTGCCTCCAGCTGTTCCCGGAGGCGAGCAAGTGGGCGACGCCAGCCATCCTCGTCCTCGCCCTGATCAGCATCATCTACGGGGCGCTGCTCGCGGTGGGCCAGCGGGACATCAAGCGCCTGATCGCGTACGCGTCGATCTCGCACTTCGGCTTCATCATCATGGGCATCTTCGCGATGACCAGCCAGGGCCAGTCCGGAGCGACGCTCTACATGGTCAACCACGGCCTGTCGACGGCCGTGCTCATGCTGATCGCCGGCTTCCTGATCTCCCGGCGCGGCTCCCGGCTCATCTCCGACTACGGCGGTGTGCAGAAGGTCGCTCCGGTGCTCGCCGGCACGTTCCTGATCGGTGGCCTCGCCACCCTGTCCCTGCCGGGACTGGCGCCCTTCGTCAGTGAGTTCCTGGTGCTGGTCGGCACGTTCACGCGCTACCCGGCGATCGGCATCGTCGCCACCTTCGGCATCGTGCTCGCCGCGCTGTACACGCTCGTCCTGTACCAGCGGACGATGACCGGCCCCGTGAAGCCGGAGGTCTCGGCGATGCCGGACCTGCGGGTGCGGGAACTGGTGGTCGTGGCACCGCTGGTGGTGCTGCTGATCTTCCTGGGCGTCTATCCGAAGCCCGTCACGGACATCGTCAACCCGGCGGTCCAGCACACCATGTCCGACGTACACAAGACCGACCCGAAGCCCGCAGTGGAGGCGGCCAAGTGAGCGGAGCAGCCGTCCACAGCCTGTGGACAACCGCGGCCGACCCGATCTCGAAGATCGAGGCGCCGAAGATCGAATACGGGCAGTTGTCGCCCACCCTGATCGTCGTGGGCGCGGCGATCGTCGGAATGCTCATCGAGGCGTTCGTCCCGCGCAAGTCGCGCTACTACGCGCAGGTGTTCGTGTCCGTCGTCGCGCTCGCCGCCGCGTTCGCCGCGGTCGTCGCGCTCGCGACGGACGGATACGGCACCACCAAGGCGCACATCGCGGCCATGGGGGCCATCGCCGTCGACGGACCCTCGCTCTTCCTCCAGGGCACGATCCTGCTGGCGAGCCTGGTCGCCCTGTTCACCTTCGCCGAGCGGCGACTGGATCCGGCGGCGCACGGCAACCGCGTCGACTCCTTCGCCGCGCAGGCGGCGGCGGTACCGGGCGGCGAGAGCGAGAAGGCCGCGGTCAAGGCCGGTTTCACCACCACCGAGGTCTTCCCGCTCCTGCTCTTCGCGGTCGCCGGCATGCTGGTGTTCCCCTCGGCCAACGACCTGCTGACCCTGTTCGTGGCCCTGGAGGTCTTCTCCCTGCCGCTGTACCTCCTGTGCGCGCTGGCCCGCCGCAAGCGGCTCATGTCGCAGGAGGCCGCGGTCAAGTACTTCCTGCTGGGCGCCTTCGCCTCCGCGTTCACCCTGTTCGGCATCGCTCTGCTGTACGGGTACGCGGGCTCGGTGTCGTACGCCCGCATCGCGCAGGTCGTCGACGGCAACGTGCCGAACGTCGACCCGGCACTCGCCAACACCATGGGCAACGACGCGCTGCTGCTCATCGGCGCCGCGATGGTCGTCATGGGCCTGCTGTTCAAGGTGGGCGCGGTCCCGTTCCACATGTGGACGCCGGACGTCTACCAGGGCGCTCCGACCCCGGTCACCGGGTTCATGGCGGCGGCCACCAAGGTGGCGGCCTTCGGGGCGCTGCTGCGGCTGCTGTACGTCGTGCTGCCGGGCATGCGGTGGGACTGGCGGCCGGTCATGTGGGGGGTCGCGATCGTCACCATGCTGGGCGGCGCGATCGTCGCGATCACGCAGACCGACATCAAGCGACTGCTCGCCTACTCGTCGATCGCGCACGCGGGCTTCATTCTCGCCGGTGTCATCGCGACCTCGAAGGACGGCGTCTCGTCCGTCCTGTTCTACCTGGCCGCGTACTCCTTCGTGACGATCGGCGCGTTCGCGGTGGTCACGCTGGTGCGCGACGCGGGCGGCGAGGCGACGCACCTGTCCAAGTGGGCCGGGCTGGGCCGGCGGTCCCCCCTGGTGGCGGCCGTGTTCGCGGTGTTCCTGCTGGCCTTCGCGGGCATTCCGCTGACCTCCGGCTTCGCCGGGAAGTTCGCGGTGTTCAAGGCGGCGGCCGAGGGCGGCGCGGTGCCGCTGGTCGTGATCGGTGTGATCTCGTCGGCGATCGCGGCCTTCTTCTACATCCGCGTCATCGTGCTCATGTTCTTCAGCGATCCCCACCCCGAGGGCCCGACGGTGGCGGTGCCCTCCCCGCTGACGATGACCGCGATCGGCGTGGGCGTGGCGGTCACGTTGGTACTCGGCGTGGCCCCGCAGTACTTCCTGGACCTGGCCAACCAGGCGGGAGTGTTCGTGCGCTGAGGCAGCGCCGGAACGCGGTGGCCCGGCCCCCTGGTGGGGCCGGGCCACCGCGTTCCGATGTGCTCGGACCTATTTGCCCTTGCCGTGGCGCGTCCTGATCTCGGTGAGGTCCAGGTCCACGGAGAACGGGGCGTCGACCTTCATCCGCCCCCTGAAGATGCCGACGCTGGTGTAGGAGCCGGTCGTGGGTTCCAGCTCGAAGACATGCACCGCGGCGCGGCCGTTCTCGTTTTCGACCCGCCAGTAGTGGGGGATCCTCGCCCGCGCGTACTTCAGCGGCTTGGTCTCGCGGTCCCGGGAGACAGAGTCCTCGGAGACGACCTCCACGGCCAGGATCACGGCCTCCGCCGGGAACCTCGTCTGCCTCGGGCCCTCGTCCACCACGTCTCCTCGTACGACGACGGCGTCGGGCTCGGGCCTGTTCTGACGGTCGATGTCGATGGTGAACTCGCGAAAGACCTCGTAGTCCTCTGGGGCCAGCGACTGCAAGTGCCACTTG
This sequence comes from Streptomyces sp. NPDC001204, assembly GCF_053598035.1. Lineage (NCBI taxonomy): Bacteria > Bacillati > Actinomycetota > Actinomycetes > Kitasatosporales > Streptomycetaceae > Streptomyces > Streptomyces sp. NPDC001204. The sequence continues at coordinate 42,953 of NZ_JBSFJL010000021.1, forward strand.
AAGAAGTCGACGGCGCGCTCATGGAAGGCGGTTTGCGGACTCACGAAGACCAGGCTCCCGTCGATCAATTCCGTGTGCGGAGGCAGGTTCGGAAGCCGGTCCAGGTCGTCGGCGGTCCAGCCGCCTTCCGGCGGGGTCGGCCAGGTGGGCTCGGACGCCTTCGGTGCGACGCTCATCAGTACTCCCATGGGACGGAGTCTCGCCGGTCTGTTCAGACTATCGGCCCGAAAGGGACGAGTCTCCTGCGTACGTGTGAACGACTGTCGTGTCGTTGACCGGGGGTTACAGGGCCGGCCTGTGGACAAGTCCGGGGGTGTCCGCGGGGGCCCCTATCGTGGAGGCAGTGGTCGAGGAGCGAGGTGTGGGAGACGAGGCGATGGGCGGGACGGATGGTGTCACCGACATGTCAGTGACGGAGAGCGAGGCGCTGGCGACGCTGCGCCGGGTCTTCGGGTACGAGGAATTCCGGGGCGAGCAGGAAGCCGTCGTCGAGCATGTGGTGGCGGGCGGCGACGCCGTCGTGCTCATGCCCACCGGCGGCGGCAAGTCGTTGTGCTACCAGCTTCCGTCCCTGGTCAGGCCCGGTACGGGCGTCGTGGTGTCGCCGCTCATCGCGCTGATGCAGGACCAGGTGGACGCGCTGCGGGCGCTGGGCGTGCGCGCCGGGTTCGTGAACTCCACGCAGGACTTCGACGAGCGCCGGGTGGTCGAGGCGGAGTTCCTGGCCGGCGAGCTCGACCTGCTCTACCTCGCACCGGAGCGGCTGCGCCTGGACACCACACTCGACCTGCTCTCCCGCGGCAAGATCTCCGTCTTCGCCATCGACGAGGCGCACTGCGTGTCCCAGTGGGGCCACGACTTCCGCCCCGACTACCTGGCGCTGTCTCTGCTGGGCGAGCGCTGGCCGGACGTGCCGCGGATCGCGCTCACCGCGACGGCCACCCACGCCACGCACCAGGAGATCACCCAGCGGCTGAACATGCCGCGGGCCCGGCACTTCGTGGCCAGCTTCGACCGGCCCAACATCCAGTACCGGATCGTGCCCAAGGCCGACGCCAAGAAGCAGCTGCTGACCTTCCTGCGCCAGGAGTACCCGGGCGACGCGGGCATCGTGTACTGCCTGTCGCGCAACTCGGTGGAGAAGACGGCCGAGTTCCTCACCCGCAACGGCGTCGAGGCGGTGCCGTACCACGCGGGCCTGGACGCGGGCACCCGCGCGGCGCACCAGTCCCGCTTCCTGCGCGAGGACGGCCTGGTCGTGGTCGCCACCATCGCCTTCGGCATGGGCATCGACAAGCCCGACGTCCGGTTCGTCGCCCACCTGGACCTCCCCAAGTCCGTGGAGGGCTACTACCAGGAGACGGGCCGCGCGGGCCGGGACGGCCTGCCGTCGACGGCCTGGATGGCCTACGGCCTGAACGACGTCGTGCAGCAGCGCAAGCTCATCCAGTCCGGTGAGGGCGACGAGGCGTTCCGTCGCCGGGCCCAGGCCCATCTGGACGCGATGCTCGCCCTGTGCGAGACGGCCCGGTGCCGCCGCGGCCAGCTCCTCGCCTACTTCGGCCAGGAACCGGGCGCGGCCGGCTGCGGCAACTGCGACACCTGCCTGACCCCGCCCGAGACCTGGGACGGCACGATCGCGGCCCAGAAGGTGCTGTCGACGGTGGTGCGGCTGAAGCGGGAGCGGGGGCAGAAGTTCGGCGCGGGCCAGATCATCGACATCCTGCTCGGCAAGCGCACCGGCAAGGTGATCCAGTTCGACCACGACCAGCTGTCCGTGTTCGGCATCGGCGACGAGCTGACCGAGGGCGAATGGCGGGGTGTCGTACGGCAGTTGCTGGCGCAGGGGCTGCTCGCCGTCGAGGGCGAGTACGGCACGCTGGTGCTGACCGACAGCAGCGGGTCGGTGCTGCGGAGGGAGCGGGAGGTGCCGCTGCGCAAGGAGCCGAAGAAGCCGGCCGCGTCGCGGGCTTCGGCCGCCCGGGACGACCGCAAGCCCAGGGCGGCGGCGGCCGAACTGCCCGAGGAACTGCTTCCCGCCTTCGAGGCCCTGCGCGCCTGGCGCGCAGAACAGGCCCGCGAGCAGGGCGTCCCGGCGTACGTCATCTTCCACGACGCCACCCTCCGGGAGATCGTCTCGGTCTGGCCGACGTCCGTGGCACAGCTCGGCACGGTCGGCGGCGTCGGCGAGAAGAAGCTGGCGACGTACGGGGAAGGCGTGCTCGCGGTGCTGGAGTCGCCGGCCGGTCCGCCCGGCGACGCCACGGCCGGATCAGGAACGACTGGGACAGGTACGGCCGACGTGGGAGAGCCGGAACCGGTGGAGGACCTGCCCGAGCCGGAACCGGACGACTGGACATAGCCGCGCCGCGCCGCGCCGGGCGCGGCGACGGGGCCGCTGCTCAGCCCAGTGCCGTCAGGCCGGGGGCGAACGTGATCACGAGCGGGAGCAGCGGCACCAGGGCCGCGACCGCCGTGGTCAGCGCCCGGCGCCTGCGGTCCAGCCGCGGCGGGGGCTCCAGCAGGCGGTCCACCCGCTCGCTCAGCAGGCGGTTGCTGGAGGCGCAGGACAGTACCCCGCGGTGCTGGTTGAGCTCGATCAGGGCGAGGGCCGTGGTGAGGTGGCCGTGGCGGCGGGAGGCCGTGTCGTCGGCGGCCAGTTCCACCAGGCGGTGGGTCTGCTCGCAGAACTGGGTGAACAGCGGGATGCGCGGGAAGCCGGTGGCCAGCGCGGTCGACAGGTGCAGCAGCCAGTCGTGGTGGGCGCGTGCGTGGCCGCGCTCGTGCGCGAGGACGGCGTCGAGCTGGTGGCCGGTGAGCCGGTGCAGGGCGCCGGTGGTGACGACGAGCTGGGGCGGATGGCCGGGCATCCACCAGGCGTCGGGGTACTCGTCCTCCAGCACCAGCAGCGGTCCGCGGGCCGACGGAAGGCCCGCGGGCAGATCGGGGGCGCGTTCGCGCAGGTGCGCGAGGGCCAGGCCGCGCCGGCGGCGGGCCTCGACGAGCTCGCGGGCGAGCATCGCGGTGGTCCAGGCGGCGCCGCCGGCCAGCAGCAGGGTGAGGCCGGCGGCCCAGACCGGCGCCACCGAAAGGTCGTAGGCGGCCGTCACGGCCGGCGGCGCGGGGGCGAAGACCCGGTCGTGAACGGTGCCGAAGACGGCGGCGGTGCCCAGCACGAGCCCCGCGAGGCAGCACAGCAGGACGGTGGCGACCAGGCACTGCCACACCCACAGCGCGACGACGGGCTCCCGTTCGGGCCACCCCGCCCGGGCCAGTGTGCGGGGGACCGGCACGGCGAGCGTCAGCGCCACGGCGCTCAGCAGGAGCAGGCAGGCGGTCATGCCTCGGACTCCGGATCCTCGTCGGAGGTGGGCGGGTGTCGGGGTCGTGCGGTGGAGCGGTGCTGTGCGGCCGGCCGGCGCGCCGGACGCGCACGGCCTGCCGCCAGTATGACGGCCACGGGCACCGGGAGTCAGGGGTCCGCCACCACCAAATCCCCGGCGTGGGAAGGGCCGCAGGGCTCCGCTCAGCCCGAGACGATCCGCCCGGTCACCTCCCCGAGCCCCACCCGCGCGCCGTTCGCGCCCGGTGCCCAGGCCGAGAGCGTCACCACGTCGCCGTCCTCCAGGAACGCCCGCTTGCCGTCGGGGAGTTCCAGCGGCTGCCGGCCGTTCCAGGTCAGCTCCAGCAGCGAGCCGCGCTCGTGCTCGGCGGGTCCGCTCACCGTGCCCGAGCCGTACAGGTCGCCCGTGCGCAGGGACGCGCCGTTGACCGTCATGTGGGCGAGCTGCTGAGCGGCCGTCCAGTACATGGTGGAGAAGGGCGGCTCGGAGACCACGTGGCCGTTGATCGCGACGGAGATCCGCAGGTCGTAACCGCCGGGCTCGTCCGCGGAGTCGTCCAGGTAGGGCAGCAGCGGGTGGGTCCGCCGCGGCGGGGCCACCCGCGCCTCGTCCAGCGCGTCCAGCGGAGTGATCCACGCCGACACCGACGTGGCGAAGGACTTGCCGAGGAAGGGCCCGAGCGGGACGTACTCCCAGGCCTGGATGTCGCGCGCCGACCAGTCGTTCAGCAGGCACAGCCCGAAGACGTGCTCGCGGAAGTCGCCGAGCGCGACCGGCTGCCCCATCCGCGAGGGCGCGCCCACCACGAAGCCGACCTCCGCCTCGATGTCCAGCCGGACCGAGGGGCCGAACACCGGCGCGGGGTCCGTGGGGGCCTTCCGCTGGCCCGACGGGCGCGTCACGTCCGTGCCGGAGACCACCACCGTGCCGGAGCGGCCGTGGTAACCGATCGGCAGGTGCTTCCAGTTGGGCGTCAGCGAGTCCTCGGCGTCCGGGCGGAAGATCTGCCCCACGTTCCGGGCGTGGTTCTCCGAGGCGTAGAAGTCGACGTAGTCCGCGACCTCGAAGGGGAGGTGCAGGGTCACCGAGGACAGCGGGTGCAGGAAGGGCGCGACGGTCTCCTGGTGGGCCGGCACCGTCACCCACGACGTCAGCGCGCGCCGCACGTCGGACCACGCGGTGCGGCCCGCGGCCAGCAGTGGGTTCAGGGTCGGCCGCGCGAGCAGTCCGGCGTACGGCGAACCGAGTGCCCGCGCCGCCGCTCCCGCGTCGAGCACGTGGTCGCCGAGCCGGACGCCCACGGTCCTCTCCGATGACCCGGCGGGGGAGAAGACGCCGTAGGGAAGGTTGTGCGGACCGAAGGGGTCGCCCTCGGGGACCTCGAAGGGGGGCATGGGTACTGCCTTCCTTTCCGGAATTCCATGTGATCGGGCCACACGTTACGGGGGCGTCGCATGTCTTGGGCAGTGTCTAAAGAGTTTGCAATGTCCGAATTGGTCTTGTGGGAGGGGGCAATTCCGGCTTAGCGTCCTCTGGGGACGCGGACGGGGTGGATCCGCTCCTTAGGGGGGACACGTGGGGGGACCCGTGGCCAGGAATGCCGTCAGTGTGCCTTTCCGGGCCGACCGTGAGGTCCCGGGCCTGATCGTGAAGTTCGGCGACTACCCGCTGCACCACGGCGGGGTGGGCGCGATCCGCAGCCTCGGCCGTCTGGGCGTGCCGATGTACGCGATCACCGAGGACGCCTACACACCGGCGGCCTCATCCCGTTATCTCAAACGCGCGTTCGTCTGGCCGACCAGGGGCACGGAGGGCGCGGACCGTCTGGTGGAGGGCCTGCTGCGGATCGGCCGCCGCATCGGCCGGCCCACCGTCCTGGTGCCCACCGACGAGGAGGCCGCCGTCCTGATCGCCGAGCACCAGGACGAACTCGAAGGCCACTTCCTCTTCCCGCCCGTCGCCCCCGGCCTGCCGCGCCGTGTGGCCAGCAAGCAGGGTCTGCACGAACTGTGCGTGGAGCACGGCATCCCGAGCCCCACGGCCGCCTTCCCGCAGTCGTACGACGACATCGTGGCGTTCGCCGAGAAGGCCTGCTTCCCGGTGGTGGCCAAGAACCGCGAGGCGTTCGTCCGGCGCAGCAGCCCCGCGGTGAACGGCACCACGAGGATCAACAGCCGCGAGGGGCTGCTGGCCCTGGCCCGGGACTGGGGCGAGCGGCCGGGCGTGATCCTCCAGGAGTACCTGCCGCGGGAGGAGGCCGAGGACTGGATCGTGCACGCCTACTTCGACCAGAACTCGGTCCCGCTCGCGATGTTCACCGGCGTCAAGGTCCGCTCCTGGCCGCCGCACGCGGGCATGACGGCGAACGCGTACGTCGTCGACAACCCGGAACTCGCCGACCTCGCCGCGCGGTTCATCAAGCAGATCGGCTTCACCGGCATCGTCGACCTCGACCTGCGTTTCGACCGGCGCGACGGGCAGTACAAGCTCCTCGACTTCAATCCGCGCATGGGCGCGCAGTTCCGGCTCTTCGAGAGCGAGTCGGGCGTGGACGTCGTGCGTGCCATGCACCTCGACCTCACCGGGCGGCCCGTCCCGGAGGGCGAGCAGCGCGCCGGCCACCGGTACGTCGTGGAGAACATCGACCTGCCCGCCCTGCTCGCCTACCGCCGCAGCGGCTACACCACGCCGCACGCGCCGGCGAGGCCGAGCGGCACCGAGCTGGCCTGGCTCGCGGGCGACGACCCGCTGCCGTTCCTCACGATGCTCGCCCGCTTCGTGCGGCCGGGCGCCCGGCACCTCTATCAGCTGTGGCGGACCAACCGCCGCGGCGGCACGACCGGTTAGGGCGGAGCACGAGCGTGTGCGGGCGGCCCGTCCCGCCGCCCGAGCCGGCCCACGAAGTGACGTGAGCACGTCCTGGGGAGGGACTTCGTGAACCAACCGGTGGCAGTCATCGGTGCCGGGCCGTTCGGCCTGTCCACCGCCGCCCATCTGCGCGCCCGGGGCATCCCGGTCCGCGTCTTCGGCGAGCCCATGGTCGCCTGGCGCGACCACATGCCCGCCGGAATGCTGCTGAAGTCGACCCCGGCCGCCTCCGGCATCGACTGCCCGCAGCGTGGCCACACCCTCGCCGACTACTGCGCCGCGGCCGGCATCGGACCGCTGGTGACCGACGAGGACATCATCCCGGTGGAGACCTTCATCGCCTACGGCGAGTGGTTCCAGCGCAGGCTGGTGCCCGAGCTGGAGCGGGTGCGGGTGGTGTCGGTCGACCGGCGGCCGGGCGGCGGCTTCGAGCTGAAGCCGGATTCCGGGGAGCAGTTCACCGCCCGCGCGGTCGTGGTGGCGACGGGCTTGTCGGGCCTGTCCCATCTGCCGCCGGAGCTGGCCGCGGCGGTGCCGGACGGACCCACGCCCACCGGGCCGCTCTCGCACAGCTCCCAGCACCACGACCTCGGCCGGTTCGCCGGGAAGGAGCTGATCGTCGTCGGCGCCGGCCAGTCCGCGCTGGAGACGGCGGTGCTCGCGGCGGAGGCCGGGGCGCGGGTGCGGGTGGTGGCGCGGGGCCGAGGCGCGGTCGCCTTCGGCGCCCCGCCCTGGGAGCAGCCGAGGTTCCGGCCCGAGTCGCCGTTCGGCCGGGCCTGGTCGCTGTGGGCGCTGAGCTACCACCCGCAGCCCTTCCGGTACCTCCCGGCCGGGGTCCGCCACCATCTGGTCCGCCGGGTCCTCGGCCCGCTCGGCGCCTGGTGGCTGCGCGAGCGCTTCGAGCCGGCGGTGCCGGTCCACGAGGTGAGCGGCATCGTGCGCGCCGAGGTCAGGGGCGGGCGTCCGGTACTGACGGTGCGCACCCTCGCGGGCGAGAGCCGGGAACTGGAGGCGGACCACGTCATGGCGGCCACCGGCTACCGCGTCGACATCGCCGCGATGGGCTTCCTCGGCCACGAGCTGCGCACCGGACTCGCGGTCAGCCGCGGCGCCCCGAGGCTCGGCGCGGGCTACGTCTCCTCGGTACCCGGCCTCTACTTCACGGGGCTGCCGGCGGCGGCCTCGTACGGGCCGGTGATGCGGTTCGTGTGCGGCACGGAGTTCGCCTCTCCGCGGCTGGCCGCACACCTCGCGGCCAGGCACGGTTGAGGGGAACCTCGTCCGCTGGGCCGAAGCGCCCTCACAGGCAAGGGAGTTGAAGAGAGGGAGCCGGGAGCACGGTGGCCGTCGCGGTCGTCCGGCTCCGGTCGAGCCGGCGGGCCGGGGCATCCGTATTCTCTGATCATGGCCGCCCTCGCACATGCCCTCATCGCCACCGACCTGGACGGAACGCTGCTGCGCGGCGACCACACCGTGTCCGAACGGTCCCTCGCCGCGCTCGCGAGGGCGGCGGCCGCAGGTGCCCGGCACCTCGTGGTGACCGGACGGCCGGCACCGAGAGTGCGGGAACTGCTCGACGTCCTCGGCACCACGGGGCTCGCGGTGTGCGGTCAGGGCGCACAGCTCTACGACGCCGGCAGCGACCGCCTGCTGTGGTCGGTCACCCTGGACCGGGAGCAGGCCGAGACCGCCCTCGGCAAGATCGAGGCCGAGGTGGGGGAGGTGTACGCCGCGGTCGACCAGGACGGGGTCGAGGGGCTCACGCTCATCGAGCCGGGGTATCTCATGCCGCACCCGGCGCTGCCCGCCGTACGGGTCGAACGGCGCGACGACCTGTGGCGCGCGCCCATCAGCAAGGTGCTGCTGCGTCACCCGGCGCTGTCCGACGACGAGCTGGCGGAGGCGGCCCGCGGCGCGGTGGGTTCCCTCGCCACGGTCACCATGTCGGGCCCCGGGACCGTCGAACTCCAGCCGTGCGGCATCACCAAGGCGACCGGACTGGCGCTGGCCGCCGAACACCTGGGACTGGGCCGCGAGAGCGCCCTCGCCTTCGGCGACATGCCGAACGACATCCCGATGTTCCAGTGGGCCGCCCGGGGCGTCGCCATGGCCAACGCCCACCCCGAGCTCAAGGCGGTGGCCGACGAGGTCACGACGTCGAACGAGGACGACGGCATCGCCGTCGTCCTCGAACGACTGTTTGTCTAGTCGGTGCGTGCGCCGGCCGCGGTCCGGTCAGTACGCGCCGAAGACGTTGTCGATGGAGCCGTACCGCTTGGCCGCGTAGTTGCAGGCGGCGGTGATGTTGGCGACCGGGTCGTAGATGTCCCAGGACGTGCCGTTCACGTGGTAGGCCCGGAAGGTCGGGTCGATGACCTGGAGCAGACCCTTGGACGGGATGCCCTTCTTGGCGTTGGAGTCCCAGAGGTTGATGGCGCGCGGGTTGCCGGAGGACTCGCGGATGATGTTGCGGTGGATCCCGTTGTAGGAGCCCGGGATGCCCTTCTCCGCCATGACCGCCAGGGAGGCCCGGATCCAGCCGTCGAGGTTGTTCGAGTAGCCGAAGCTGGCGGCCGTCCGGACGGTGGCCGGGGTCGCCGCGGACGCGGTCGTGGCGCCGAGCAGCGGCACGGCGAGGACGGCTGCGCCCGTGCCGGTGACGGCGAGGGCGCGGACGAGGCGGGCGGTGCGGGAAGAGCTGCGCTGACCGTTTGCAGGCATGGGGGAATTCCTCTCCGTCGCCTGCGAGGTGAGCTGTCGGGTTCGGGCTGGGAGGTGCCCGGCCGCGCCTTGAAGGGCGCGGCTTCACCCCAAGCCGTTCCGGTGCGGTGTACGCGGTACGTACGACGCCCGGCCCGGCGGCTTACCTGGGTCCCCCGCTCCTGCCGTGGTTCATTCGGTCGTTGGGATTACGGGCGGCGGCAGGATTCGGCGTCCGCCCGTCGGTGCCGGGAACGTATGCGAGAGCACATGTCCCGAACAAGTGCCGGAATCACACATCGCCCTATTTGACCTTGGTCTGGGGGGTATGTGGTGCTTGATCCTTTGCATCTGCCAAGGGTCAACTCGACTGGTGTAAAGGGGATGTGAAGGAATGCGAGAGGCGGCGTGGATGGAAGGGGGTGTGTCCCAAGTCACGGCTCGGGCAGCCGAAGAGCAAATACCACTAAAGAGAATTGAAACCCCAATAGGGGTGAATCGGACTTCATGTGTGAGTGTGGATGGGCCGTGTGGCTGACACGTGATGGTGGTCACGTCGGGTGAAGTGGCCTGGCCCGTATAGGTGGGCGATATCGGTGATCGAAACGTGACCGGATACGCTGACTTGAGTGAGGGCAGCGACCTATCGACAAACCGTGTAATCCCCAGCAGACACCAGCAGACAGGAGACCCCTCGTGACCGTCGTCGGGCCATTCGGGCTGAGCGTGCGGGACCAGGCTCTCGAAGCCGATGTCCAGGCCGGATTGGCGGCTGTCGAGGAAGGGCTGCTCGAAGCCACCAAGAGCGAGGTCCCGTTCATCACGGGCGCCGCGCAGCATCTCGTCAGGGCGGGCGGGAAGCGGTTCCGGCCACTGCTCGTGATGCTCGCGTCCCAGTTCGGGGATCCGTACGCGCCGGGGATCGTGCCCTCGGCCGTGGTGGTGGAGCTGACCCATCTGGCGACGCTGTACCACGACGACGTGATGGACGAGGCCGCCGTGCGCCGCGGGGTGGACAGCGCCAACACCCGCTGGGGCAACTCGGTCGCGGTCCTGACCGGTGACTTCCTCTTCGCCCGCGCCTCGCAGATCCTCGCCGACCTCGGCCCGGAGGCCGTGCGGGTGCAGGCCGTGGCGTTCGAGCGGCTGGTCACCGGGCAGATCCTGGAGACGGCGGGTCCGCAGGACGGCCGGGACCCGGTCGACCACTACCTGGACGTGCTGGGCGGCAAGACCGGGTCGCTGGTGGCGGTGTCGTGCCGGTTCGGCGCGATGATGTCCGGCGCCGACGAGACGGTCGTGGACGTGCTGACGCAGTACGGCGAGCGGCTGGGCGTCGCCTTCCAGCTGGCGGACGACGTCCTGGACATCGCCTCCGACTCGCACGAGTCGGGCAAGACCCCCGGCACCGATCTGCGCGAGGGCATCGCCACCCTGCCGGTGCTGCGGCTGCGCGAGCGCACGGCCCGGCTGGGGCTGGCCGAGGACATCGCCCTGTGCGAGCTGCTGGACTCCGACCTGAGCGACGACGCGCGGCACGCGGAGGCGCTGGCGGCGCTGCGGGCGCACCCGGCGCTGGAGCACGCCCGCCGTGACACCGTGCGCTACGCCGAGGAGGCGCGGGCCGCGCTGGCGCCGCTGCGGGAGTGCGACGCGAAGGCCGCCCTGCTCCAGCTGTGCGACGCGGTGGTGCACCGGGCCGGCTGACGCCCGTCCGGTTCCGCGGCCTCACCGGCCGCCCCCGCCGGGCAGCCCCTTCGAGCGGCGCTCTCCACATCTACCCCTACGGGGTGGGGAGGCGTCGCCCTTTGTGTGTCATACCGCAGGCGTACACGGAGTTGGCTCCGGGGTCTGACGCTTCCGCCCCGCCGATTTGGTCAGATGGAAACCACGGACCACACCACTGCTCACCGATCTGGGTGAGAATGGCGGCTGAGGGTGACACCCCAGTGCAGAAGGACAGCCGCCGCCGAAGACGGAGGTAGGGCACACATGGCACCGAACGAATCCGAAGCCGACGACCTGCGCACGGGGCGCCGCAAGGCCGCGCGCTACGTCGTCCCGGTCACGGTGGTGGGGGTGGCGGCGGCGACCATCGGGCTCGTCCCCGCACTCGCCGCGTCCGGCGACCCCGACCTGCCGAAGATCACCGCACAGCAACTCATAGAGAAAATCGCCAAGTCGGACGTCCAGCAGCTGTCCGGCACGGTCAAGGTCAGCACCGACCTGGGTCTGCCGAACCTCGGCGGCCTGGAGAGCGGCCTGACCTCCGGCGCGGCCGGGGGTGGTGACGGTTCGTCGGCCGACCCGATGTCAAAGCTGCCCGAACTGGCCTCCGGGACGCACACCCTGCGCGTCGCCGCCGACGGCGAGGACCGGCAGAAGGTCTCGCTGATCGAGAGCGCCGCCGAGTACAGCCTCATCCACAACGGCAAGGACGTCTGGGGCTACGACAGCAAGTCGAACGAGGTCTTCCACGGCACCGCGGCCGACGGCGGCGAGAAGCACCGGGACGAGGTCCCCGCCACGCCCAAGGACTTCGCCGACGAGGCCCTGAAGGCGGTCGACGACACCACCTCGGTGAAGGTCGACGGCACCGCCCAGGTCGCCGGCCGCGACGCCTACAAGCTGGTCATCGAGCCGAAGCACGCCTCCGGCACCACGGTGGGTGCGATCAGCATCGCGGTGGACGCCAGGACCGGGCTGCCGCTGAAGTTCACGCTCACCCCGGCGAGCGGCGGCGCCGCCGTGGTGGACGCGGGCTTCACCCAGGTCAGCTTCGCCAAGCCGGCCGCCTCGACCTTCGACTTCACCCCGCCCAAGGGCGCGAAGGTCACCGAGGAGAAGGACGCCGCGAAGGAGGCCACGAAGGACGCCGAGCGGAAGGCCGGCCCGGACCGGCAGTCCCACGAGCCCGGCACGTCGCACAAGGACCCGGCCGGGAGCGGCCCGAAGGTCCTCGGCAAGGGCTGGAACTCCATCGCCGTGATCGACACCGGTAACAAGGGCGGCATCCCGTCGTCCTCCGGCAAGGGCGACCTGAGCGGATTCCTCGGCTCGCTCGGCGACCAGGTCAGCGGCAAGTTCGGCAAGGGCACGGTCTTCTCCACCCGCCTGGTCAACGCGCTGATCACGGACAACGGCAAGGTGTACGTCGGCGCCGTCACCAAGGACACGCTGGTGAAGGCGGCGAACACCGGGCAGTAAGGACGCGACGGGCACGAGGAATCGAGGGAGCCGATGGACGAGGGGGATGACAGCGTCATCCACACGCGCGGGCTCACCAAGCGCTACCGCGGCGGACAGCTCGCCGTCGACGGTCTCGACCTGACCGTCCCGGCGGGCAGCGTCTTCGGCTTCCTCGGCCCGAACGGCTCGGGCAAGACCACCACCATCCGCATGCTGATGGGGCTCATCGAGCCCACCTCCGGCACGGCGCGAGTGCTGGGGCGCCCCATGCCCCGGTCCTCGCGCACCGTGCTCCCGCAGGTCGGCGCGCTCATCGAGGGCCCGGCCCTGTACGGCTTCCTGTCCGGCCGGGACAACCTGCTGCGCCACGACGCCGCCGACCCGACCGCCGACCCCCGCACCCGGCGCGCCCGGGTCGCCGCCGCCCTGGACCGGGTGGGCCTGACGGCCGCGGCGGGCAAGAAGGCCAAGGCCTACTCCCTGGGCATGAAACAGCGCCTGGGTCTGGCCGCCGCGCTGCTCCAGCCGCGCAGACTGCTCGTCCTGGACGAGCCGACCAACGGTCTCGACCCGCAGGGCATGCGCGAGATCCGCTCCCTGGTCCGGGAGTTGGCCTCCGACGGCACGACTGTCTTCCTCTCCTCCCATCTGCTGGACGAGATCGAGCAGGTGTGCACCCACGCGGCGGTCATGGCGCAGGGGCGGCTGATCACACAGGGAGTCGTGGCGGAGCTGGCCGCGGGAGCGCGCGGCCGGCTGGTGGTGATCACACCCGACACGGGGGAGGCGGCCCGGGTGCTGAAGGAACAGGGCGTCGGCGACGTCGCCGCGGGCGAGGACCGGGTGTCCGGCGACCCACCGGAGCGCGACCTCGCCGACGTGAACGCCGCGCTGGTGACGGCGGGCGTCCGCGTACGCGGCTTCGGGGTCGAACGGGCCTCGCTGGAGGACGCGTTCGTGGCACTCACGGGGGAGGGCTTCGATGTCGCGGGCTGAGCTGTCGCCGGGGCAGGCCGCGGACGTGGCCGTGCGCGCCCCGCGCCGGCTGTGGACCTTCGGGCTGCTGCGCAGTGAGCTGGTGACCACCTTCCGGCGCTGGCGCACCCTCGCGCTGCTGGGCGTGCTGGCCGGTGTGCCGGTCCTGGTCGGGGTGGCCGTCAGGATCGAGACGAGGGACGGCTCGTCCGTCGGCGGCGGGGGCGGCGAGGGTCCGGCGTTCATCGCGCAGGTCACCAACAACGGGCTGTTCCTGGTCTTCACCGCGCTCGCCGCCACCCTGCCGTTCTTCCTGCCGATGGCCGTGGGCGTGATCGCGGGCGACGCCGTCGCCGGGGAGGCGAACGCGGGCACCCTGCGCTATCTGCTGGTCGCCCCCGCCGGCCGCACTCGCCTGCTGCTCGCCAAGTACGCCACGACGATGGCCTTCTGCCTGGTCGCCACCCTCGTGGTCGCCGTCTCGGCACTCGTCGTGGGCGCCCTGCTGTTCCCGCTCGGTGATCTGACGACCATCTCGGGCACCCGGATCGGCTTCGCCGACGGACTGGGCCGGGCGCTGCTGATCGCCCTCGTCGTCGCCGCGTCGCTGATCGGGCTCGCCGCCCTCGGCCTGTTCGTGTCGACGCTGACCAACAGCGGGATCGCCGCGATGGCCACGACCGTGGGCCTGCTGATCACCGTTCAGATCGTCGACCAGATACCCCAGCTGCACGCGATCCAGCCGTACCTCTTCCCCCACTACTGGCTGTCCTTCGCCGACCTCATGCGCGAGCCGGTCTACTGGGACGGCCTGGTGAAGAACCTGGAGTTGCAGGCCCTGTACGCGGCGGTGTTCGGCTCGGCGGCCTGGGCACGGTTCACGGCGAAGGACATCACGGCGTAGGGACCGGCCGCGCGTTCCCCGCCCCGGTGAGACGGGCCAGCGGTTCGCTCTCCCGCGGCGGCGCTCCGCTCAGGTCGCCCAGCCGCCAGGCCTCCACCCATGGGACACGGTAGACGTCGATCACGGACTCGATCGGCTTCACCCGCTGGGCGAGCCGCCGCGGCAGCCGGCCCGGCGCGTCCGCGACGAGCACCACGGCGTCCAGGTCGAGTCCGGCGGGCGCCTCGCCCCCGCGGAACACCTCGAGGGCGCGGGTGACGGCGTCAAGACCGGCCGCGTGGGTCCTGGCGACCAGCAGCACCGACTCCGGAGCGCCGGGCCCCGGCCAGGCGCGTCCGCAGTCGTGACCGCCGTAGACGGCCGCGAGCGTGGTCGTGCCCGCGCCGCCGTGGGTGGCCAGCCAGGAGAACCGGCGGGGTGTGACGGGCCGGCCGGCGGGCCGTTCTGGCCTGCCCTCCCATCCGTCGGCCTCGGCGCGGGCGTCGGTCACCGGCCCGCGGACCCAGATCTCCGGTCCCTGTCGTACATCTGTCCGCATGGCTGGCCCCCTCCCGCGTCATCTCGACGATCCTTGCCCGCGAAACGTTACCCGCGTCACAGGAGTGCGGTTCCTGATGCGAGTCTGTGACGTCGTGGTGACGCGGGGAGGGCAGGCGGGCGGAGAGACTCGAATGTACGCGAACGACCGGATGGCACTCATCCGAGTGAGGGAGCCGATGTCTCGACTGAGCCGCGGGAAGAAGCGGGAACACGAGCGTGCCGCGCGGCCGGCTGCACCCGTGGCGACGCCGGTCGCCGTCCATGTGCCGGCGGACGGCTCCGGGGCCTCGGTCGGCGGCGTGCCGGTCCGGCCGACTCCCGGCGAGGAGATCCAGCAGGCCGTCCTGGGCCACCTCCACCGCATCGCCCTCGCCTCCGGCCACCCCGTCCTCGCCACGGTCACCGACGAGCGCATCGGCTACGTCGTCCCCCTCCAGGTCCACACCGACGGTTCCAGCACGTTCGCCGCGGAGCCCCTGCGCACGGCACCGCCGGACCCACCGGCCGACGCACCCCGGCCGGGCCCGGCCCCGCGACCGGAGGACGACAGGGTGACGCACGTACTGGGGCCGGCCCCGGACCCGGCCCCCGAGCCCGACACGGAGCCGCCCTCCCCGCCGCCCGCGCCGCACGGCGAGCCCCGGGTCGGTGGCGGTACGCCGTACGGCGAGAGTGCGCCCACTTTCCCGATGCAGGCGGTTCCCGAGTCGTTGGCGCCGTCCGCCGACGGGGTTCCTGTGTTTCCTGCGCGGGAGTTGCCGGGGTCCGGGCCGGAGGGCGAGCCCCGGGTCGGTGGCGGTACGCCGTACGGCGAGAGTGCGCCCACTTTCCCGATGCAGGCGGTTCCCGAGTCGCAGGCGCCGCCCGCCGAGGCGGTGCCTACGTTCGTGCTGCGGGCGCTGCCGGAAGCGGCGGGTGACACGCCCTTCGGTACGGCCGTCGCCCCCACGGGGGTGTTCGGCCCGCCACCGGTGATGGACGCGAGCCCGGCCGACGTGAACGCGTGGCCGGAACCGGCCGCGCCCGCCGAGCGTTCCCTGACGCCCGGCGACCACGCCCCCGCGTCCGCCACGACTGCGCATCAGCACCAGCACCAGCACCCGGACCCCGACCCCGACCCGGCCGCCCCCGGCCTGGACGAATCCGAGCCCAAGCCCACCCCCACCCCCGCCCGCGGGTTCGACGCCGTGGCCGAGGCGGTGCTCGGGGAGGATCCCAGGACCGCGGCCGGTGAAGCGGGCGCCGTCCTGCTCGCAGAACCCCTGGCGCGGGTCAACGAGGCCGTGAAGGAGGGCCGGATCGAGGAGGCGGCCGCCCTGGCCGAACGCACCGTCGCGGATGCGTCCGGCGTGCTCGGCCCGGAGCACCCCGAGGTGCTGCGGGCGCGCGAACTCACCGCGTACATCGCCTACCTGGCGGGCGATCCGCTCCGTTCCTTCGGTGTCTCCCTCGGCCTCGCCCGCATCCGCCGCCGCGCCGGCGACGCGGCGGCGGCCTACGGCGACGTGCAGAGCGCGGCCACCGCCTGGCGAGCGGTCCGCGACCCCGAACAGGGCCTGCGGCTCGGCCGCGACCTGATCGACCTGTGGGCCGAACTCATCGCCGAGGACGGCCCAGCCGCCGACGACATCGAGCAACTGGAGTCCGCCCGCGCCCGCATGGGCCGCCTGGCCGAACGGGCCCGCGACGCGACCCCGCCGCCCCCGAGCTGACCCGCAGTCCTACGCCACGCAGAACACGTTGCCCTCCGGATCCTCCATCACCACCCACTCCCCGGCGGGCTCCCGCACATGCCGCAGCACGCGCGCCCCGAGCCCCTTCAACCGCTCCGTCTCGTCCGCGCGCCGGCCCTCGCCGGGATGCAGGTCGAGGTGGAGCCGGTTCTTGCCGGACTTGGCCTCGGGCACCCGCTGGAACAGCAGCCGCCGCCCCAGACCGGTGCCGCGTTCCTCGTCGTACGGGTCGTCGGGGTGCCGTACGCCGATCAGATCCCGGAAGGCCGGGCGGCCGTGGAACTCGATGGTGGCCTCGCCCGGCAGCGCCCCGAGTTCCAGCAGCCGTTCGACCAACGCGCTGTTGTCCTCCACCTCGTAGTGCAGCGCGGCGGCCCAGAAGTCGGCCTGCGCGTGCGGGTCGGCGGCGTCGATGACGAGCTTCCAGTGCAGCGGGGCGGGCGCGGAGCCCGCGGGTGTCCGAGTCATGTAACCAGTTATAGTGGTTACATGGGTGAGCATGCCGGGGAAACGCGGGGATCCGCCACCGGTCTGACGCTCGTCTCGTACGACGGAAAGCCCTACCGGTTCGATTCGGGGGCGCTGTGCCTGGAGTTGCTGACGACGGGCGGCCCGGGTGCCTTCGCCCGCTACGAGATGCTGCACGGCCCCGCCGACCTGGTCGCGTGGGCCGGCCGCAGCAGGCTGGCCGCGGGGCTGGAACTGACGGTCGGTGAGGACGAGGTGGAGCGCGCCCGCGCCTTCCGCGACGCCCTGTTCCTGCTCACCGCCGACCGCGCGCACGGCCGCCCGCTCCAGCCGGGCCAGGTGGCCGCGGTCAACGAGACGGCGGCCGGACCGCCCCTCGTCTCCCGGCTCACCCCGGCCGGCACCCGGATCTGGGCGCCCGGCGCCACCGGTACGCGGCTGCTGTCGACGGTGGCCCGGGACGCGATCGACCTCTTCACCGGTCCGTACGCCGACCGCGTCCGCGAATGCGGCGCCCACGACTGCTATCTGCTGTTCGTCGACACCTCACGTCCGGGCCGGCGCCGCTGGTGCGCGATGGAGCACTGCGGCAACAGGGAGAAGGTGCGAGCCCACCGGGCCCGCACCCCCCGCAGGCCCGGCGCGGGCCATTCCGCGTAGCGGGCCCGGGTCCGGCGTGCCATCGGCGGCAGCGGCTACGCGTCCACCGGGTCGGTCTTCGCCGCCGTCGCGGTCCTGGGCGCGGCGAGCCGGGCCCTGAGCCGTGCCGCCCGCCGGGCCGTGCGCAGCCCGTCCCAGGTCAGCAGGGCCAGGGCCAGCCAGACCAGGGCGAAGCCGGCCCAGCGCTCGGCCGGCATGGACTCGTGGAAGTAGGCGACGCCGAGCAGGAACTGGAAGACCGGGGCCATGTACTGGAGCAGGCCCAGGGTGGACAGCGGCACGCGTATCGCGGCCGCCCCGAAGCAGACCATCGGCAGCGCGGTGACGATGCCGGTGGAGGCGAGCAGGGCGGCGTGCCCGGCGCCCTCGGCGGCGAACGTCGAGGTGCCGTGGGCGCCCAGCCACAGCAGATAGCCCAGAGCGGGCAGGAACTGGACCGCGGTCTCGGCGGTCAGCGACTCGATGCCGCCCAGGTTGACCTTCTTCTTCACCAGGCCGTAGGTGGCGAAGGAGAAGGCGAGGCAGAGCGAGATCCACGGCGGGCGGCCGTAGCCGATGGTGAGCACGACGACGGCGGCGGCGCCCGTGCCGACCGCCGCCCACTGCACGGGCCGCAGCCGCTCCTTGAGGAGCAGCACGCCCATCGCGATGGTGACCAGCGGGTTGATGAAGTAGCCGAGGGAGGCCTCCACCACGTGCCCGCTGTTGACGGACCAGATGTAGACGCCCCAGTTGACGGTGATCAACGCGGCGGCGATCACGACGAGGGCCAGCCTGCGCGGCTGGCGCAGCAGTTCGGCGGCCCAGGCCCAGCGGCGTACGACGAGCAGGGCGACGGCGACGAAGGCGAGGGACCACACCATGCGGTGGGCGAGGATCTCGACCGCCCCGGCGGGTTTGAGCAGCGGCCAGAAGATGGGGACGAGGCCCCACATCCCGTAGGCGGCGATACCGTTCAGCAGTCCTGTGCGCCGCTCACCCCTCGGCTGCTCGCTCACTGGTTCCTCCTTCGTGCCGGCCGCGTGACGTGCGGCGGGCATCAAAGAAGGTAGCGCCACGCGCCCCCGCCTGTCATGTCCGTATGGTCAAACGGTCATGACGGGCGGGTGACGGTTTCCCCGGTGTCGCTCAGGCCCCGAGCGCGGCGGTGATCGCCTCCGAGACCGGGCTGGTGGGGCGCCCGATCAGGCGGGACAGATCGCCGGAGGTGATGACCAGCTCGCCCTTCTCGATGGAGGCGTCCACGCCCGCCAGGATCGCGGCGAGCGGCCCGGGGAGCCCGGCGCCGGTCAGGATGCCCGCGTACTCCTCGACGGTGACCGGGTTGGACGTGATCCGCCTGCCGGTCTGCCTGCTCAGCTCGGCGGCGTACTCGGCGAGGCTCCACGCCTCGTCCCCGCCCAGCTCGTAGGTCTTGTTCCCGTGGCCCTCGCCGGTCAGGACGGCGACGGCGGCGGCCGCGTACTCGGCGCGCGGGGCGGAGGAGATGCGGCCCTCGCCGGCGGCGTGGACGACGGCGCCGTGCTCCAGGACGGGGGCGAGCTGCTCGGTGTAGTTCTCGTGGTACCAGCCGTTGCGCAGCAGCACGTAGGGCACCCCGGAGGCCAGCAGGGCCTCCTCGGTGCCGTGGTGGTCGTCGGCGAGGGCGGCCTTCAGGGTGCCGGGGGCGCTGGTGTAGGCGAGCAGCGCGACACCGGCGGCACGGGCCGCGTCGATGACGACCCGGTGCTGCTGGACCCGGCCCTTGTCGAACTCGTTGCCGGAGATCAGCAGGACCTTGTCGCCGGCCGAGAACAGGCCGTCGAAGGTCTCGGGCGCGTTGTAGTCGGCGACCGCGATCCGCACCCCGCGCTCGGCGAGGCCGGCGGCCTTCTCCGGGGTGCGTACGACGGCGGTGACCTGGTCGGCCGGAACCTTCTCCAGCAGCTGTTCCACGACGTGGCGGCCGAGGTGTCCGGTGGCTCCGGTGACGACGATGCTCATGACGGAAGTCTCCTTGTGGGGTGCCTGTGCACTAACGCTAGGAGATGCGCTAACTCTTCGAAAGTACCCACTTTGAAGTAAGGTACTGGCATGGCAGTAAGCGCTGGAAGAGCGGCAAGGGACGTCGTCGCCGACGCGGCGATGTGTCCGTACCGCCTGGTCCTGGAGCACGTCACCAGCCGGTGGGGCGTCCTCGTCCTGATCGAGCTGCTGGAGCGGCCCTACCGTTTCAGCGAACTGCGTCGCGCCGTCGGCCGGGTCAGCGAACGAGGCGTCAGCGAGAAGATGCTCGCCCAGACGCTGCAGACCCTGGAGCGCGACGGGCTGGTCCACCGCGACGCGAAGCCCGTGATCCCGCCCCGGGTCGACTACTCCCTCACCGGCCTCGGCCGGGAGGCCGCCGAACAGGTACGGGCGCTCGCTCTGTGGACTCAGGAGCGCATGGCGGACGTGGAGCAGGCCCGGCGGACGTACGACGAGGCCCGGCGGACGCAGGACGAGGCAGGCCGGACACAGGACGAGGCCCGGGCCGCACGGACCCGGGCCTCGTGAGACGGAGCAGTCCGCTCAGCCGACGACCGTCCAGGTGTCCCCGCCGGCCAGCAGCGCGGCCAGGTCGCCCTTGCCCCGCTGCTCGATCGCCGCTTCGAGCTGGTCGGCCATCGCGGTGTCGTAGACCGGGCGGTCGACGGACCGGAAGACGCCGATCGGGGTGTGGTGGAGGGTGTCGGGGTCGGCCAGCCGGGACAGCGCGAACGCCGTGGTCGGGGAGGCCGCGTGGGCGTCGTGGACGAGGATCTCGGACTCGTTGTCCGGGGTGACGTCCACGACGGACAGGTCGCCGGTGCGCGCGTCCCGGACGACACCGCGCTCGCCGTCGGCGCCGAAGCGGATCGGCTGCCCGTGCTCCAGGCGGATCAGCGCCTCCTGGGCCTGGGTGCGGTCCTTCAGGGCGTCGAAGGCGCCGTCGTTGAAGATGTTGCAGTTCTGGTAGATCTCGATCAGTGCCGTGCCGGGGTGGGCGGCGGCCTGGCGCAGCACCTCGGTGAGGTGCTTGCGGTCGGAGTCGATGGTGCGGGCCACGAAGGACGCCTCGGCTCCGATGGCGAGGGAGACCGGGTTGAAGGGGGCGTCGAGGGAGCCCATCGGCGTCGACTTGGTGATCTTGCCGATCTCGGAGGTCGGGCTGTACTGACCCTTGGTCAGGCCGTAGATCCGGTTGTTGAACAGCAGGATCTTGAGGTTGACGTTGCGGCGCAGGGCGTGGATGAGGTGGTTGCCGCCGATGGACAGCGCGTCGCCGTCACCGGTGACCACCCACACGCTCAGGTCGCGCCGGGAGGTGGCCAGGCCGGTGGCGATGGCGGGGGCGCGGCCGTGGATGGAGTGCATCCCGTAGGTGTTCATGTAGTACGGGAAGCGGGAGGAGCAGCCGATGCCGGAGACGAAGACGATGTTCTCCCTGGCCAGCCCCAGCTCCGGCATGAAGCCCTGGACGGCCGCGAGGATTGCGTAGTCGCCGCAGCCGGGGCACCAGCGCACTTCCTGGTCGGACTTGAATTCCTTCATGGACTGCCGGGCCTGGGCCTTCGGCACCAGGGAGAGCGCCTCGGCCGTGCCCGTGCCTTCCGTGGACGTCTCAGCCATCGATGGCCTCCTTGAGAGCCGCGGCGAGCTGTTGCGCCTTGAACGGCATGCCGTTGACCTGGTTGTACGAGTGCGCGTCCACCAGGTACTTCGCCCGGACGAGGGTGGCGAGCTGGCCGAGGTTCATCTCGGGGATCACCACCTTGTCGTAACGCTTCAGGACGGCCCCGAGGTTCTTCGGGAAGGGGTTGAGGTGGCGCAGGTGGGCCTGCGCGATGGACTCACCGGCCGCGCGCAGCCGGCGCACGGCCGCCGTGATGGGTCCGTAGGTGGAGCCCCAGCCCAGGACGAGGGTGCGTGCCCCGCTCGGGTCGTCGACCTCGACGTCGGGGACCTCGATGCCGTCGACCTTGGCCTGCCGGGTGCGGACCATGAATTCGTGGTTGGCCGGGTCGTAGGAGATGTTGCCGGTGCCGTCCTGCTTCTCGATGCCGCCGACGCGGTGCTCCAGGCCGGGCGTGCCCGGGATCGCCCATGGGCGGGCCAGGGTCCTGGGGTCGCGCTTGTAGGGCCAGAACACCTCGGTGCCGTCGGCCGTCGTGTGGTTGGGCCCCTGCGCGAACTGCACGCTCAGGTCGGGCAGTTCGTCCAGATCGGGGATGCGCCAGGGCTCGGAGCCGTTGGCGAGGTAGCCGTCGGAGAGCAGGAACACCGGGGTGCGGTAGGTCAGCGCGATCCGCGTCGCCTCCAGGGCGGCGTCGAAGCAGTCCGCCGGGGTGCACGGGGCGACGACCGGGACCGGCGCCTCGCCGTTGCGGCCGTACATCGCCTGCAACAGGTCCGCCTGCTCGGTCTTGGTCGGCAGGCCGGTGGACGGCCCGCCGCGCTGGATGTCCACCACCACCAGCGGCAGCTCCAGCGACACCGCCAGACCGATCGTCTCCGACTTCAGAGCCACACCCGGTCCGGACGTCGTCGTCACCGCGAGCGACCCGCCGAAGGCGGCCCCGAGAGCGGCTCCGATGCCGGCGATCTCGTCCTCGGCCTGGAAGGTCCGCACACCGAAGTTCTTGTGCTTGGACAGCTCGTGCAGGATGTCCGAGGCCGGGGTGATCGGGTACGAGCCCAGGAACAGCGGCAGGTCCGCCTGGCGGGAGGCCGCCACCAGGCCGTAGGCCAGGGCCAGGTTCCCGGAGATGTTGCGGTACGTGCCGACCGGGAAGGCCTTGGAGGCCGGGGCGACCTCGTAGGAGACCGCGAAGTCCTCCGTCGTCTCACCGAAGTTCCAGCCCGCCCGGAACGCGGCGATGTTCGCCGCCGCGATGTCCGGCTTCCGGGCGAACTTCGTCCGCAGGAACTTCTCCGTGCCCTCCGTGGGCCGGTGGTACATCCAGCTCAGCAGGCCCAGCGCGAACATGTTCTTGCTGCGCTCGGCCTCCTTGCGGGACAGGTCGAACTCTTTGAGGGCCTCGACCGTCAGGGTGGTCAGCGGCACCGGGTGCAGGTGGTAGCCGTCGAGCGAGCCGTCCTCCAGCGGGGAGGCGTCGTAGCCGACCTTCTGCATCGCGCGCTTGGTGAACTCGTCGGTGTTGACGATGATCTCCGCGCCGCGCGGCAGGTCGCCGACGTTCGCCTTCAGCGCGGCCGGGTTCATCGCGACCAGCACGTTCGGCGCGTCCCCGGGGGTGAGGATGTCGTGGTCGGCGAAGTGCAGCTGGAAGGAGGACACACCCGGCAGGGTTCCCGCGGGGGCCCGGATCTCGGCCGGGAAGTTCGGCAGCGTCGACAGATCGTTTCCGAAAGACGCCGTCTCCGAGGTGAAGCGGTCACCGGTGAGTTGCATACCGTCACCCGAGTCACCCGCGAACCGGATGATCACCCGGTCCAAACGGCGGACGTCCTTCGTCCCGGCCGCCCTGCGCTGCTCTCCTACGACGGCTCCGTCGGCCTGCTCCGCTGGACTGCTGACCTGGCTGGTCACTGAACTGGACCTCCTTCGAGGCTGCTGTGTGGGAGCGGCCTTCCCGAAGACCTTCCCGGCTTCAACCCTACGACCGTGAGGGTCGCCTTCCCTGCATCGTTCGCATGCTGGACGCACCGATGAGACGGTTCGCACGGTCCGACTCAGTGTCGGACGATCACGAGTTCAGATACGTGAGCACGGCCAGAACACGCCGGTGATCCCCATCACTTTGGGACAGTCCGAGCTTGAGGAAGATGTTGCTGACGTGCTTCTCGACCGCGCCGTCGCTCACCACCAGCTGCCGGGCGATTGCCGAGTTCGTCCGCCCCTCGGCCATCAGCCCCAATACCTCCCGCTCCCGCGGGGTGAGCCCGGCCAGCACGTCCTGCTTGCGGCTGCGGCCGAGCAGCTGCGCGACGACCTCCGGATCCAGGGCCGTACCGCCCTCGGCCACCCGCACCACCGCGTCCACGAACTCGCGCACCTCGGCCACGCGGTCCTTGAGCAGATAGCCGACCCCGCGGCTGGAACCTGCCAGCAGCTCGGTGGCGTACCGCTCCTCCACGTACTGCGAGAGCACGAGCACGCCCAGCGCCGGGTGCGCCTTGCGCAGCTGCACCGCGGCCCGGACCCCCTCGTCGGTGTGCGTCGGCGGCATCCGCACGTCCGCCACGACGACGTCCGGCAGCGCCTGCTGGTCGTGCAGCTCCGTGATGGTCTTGATCAGCGCCTGGGCGTCCCCGACACCCGCCACGACCTCGTGTCCGCGGTCGGTCAGCAGCCGGGTCAGGCCCTCCCTGAGCAGCACTGAATCCTCGGCGATGACCACCCGCACCCTGTCCTCCACGATCCTCGGCCCCCCACAGCCTCGCCCCACGGCCTTCCGTGCGACATGGTCCAGCATTCCAGTATTCGGACCGCGCCGCGCCCGGGCCAGGGGAAGTGTAGGGAGGTGACCACATGTTTCGGCCTGCCGCCGCGACCCGTGTGGCCGCGGCCGGCAGGCCGTCATCAGTGGATTCCGGGCGCGCTCAGCGCCGCCAGGGCAGCTCCGCCGTCACCCGGGTGGGTCCCCCGGACGGCGAGTCCACGATCAGGATCCCGTCCACCGCGTCCAGCCGCTCGGCCAGCCCGGCGAGGCCCGACCCCTTGGACACGTCCGCGTCGCCGACCCCGTCGTCCTCGACCTGGAGCATCAGCCGGTCCTCCACCCGCCAGACGTCGACGGAGGCGGACCGCGCCCCGCTGTGCTTGCTGACGTTCTGGAGCAGCTCGGAGACCGTGAAGTACGCGATCCCCTCGATGGCCGCCGCCGGCCGCTCGGCCAGATCGACCTCCACCCGCACCGGCACCGTGCAGCGCGAGGCCACCGCCGACAGGGCCGCGTCCAGGCCGCGGTCCGTCAGCACCGCCGGGTGGATTCCCCGCGCCAGGTCCCGCAGCTCCTGCAACGCGGTCTTCACCTCGCCGTGCGCCTCGTCCACCATCCGCGCCGCCGCCTGCGGATCCTCCGTCAGCTTCTCCTTCGCCAGCCCCAGATCCATCGCCAGCGCCACCAGCCGGGCCTGTGCCCCGTCGTGCAGGTCCCGCTCGATGCGCCGCAGATCCGCGGCGGCCGTGTCGACCACGACCCCCCGGTCCGACTCCAGTTCCACCACCCGCGCCGACAGCCGCGACGGCCCCAGCAGCCCGTACACCAGCACCCGGTCCACCATCGTCAGCGCCCGCACGATCCACGGCGTGGCCAGCGTGAACAGCAGCCCCACCAGCGCGGTCACCGTGATCTCGAACGGGTTGTCCAGATAGATGCCGTGCCGGCCGTCGCCGTACAGCTGGATCCCGCCCTGACCGGCCCACATCGGAAACACCCAGAACCACAGCGGATACGTCAGCAGGCTCCAGCCCAGCGTCCAGAAGACCAGCGAGACCGAGAAGGAGAACACCGCCCACGGGAAGTGCAGGATCGCGTAGACCAGGGCCCGCCAGGAGGTGCCGCTCTTCAGCAGGGCCCCCGTCCAGGCCAGGAGGCCCGGCTCCTTCATCCGCAGCGGCTGCGGCTCGGCGACCTCCAGGCCGAGCAGACGGCGTGCCCGCGCCCGCTCCAGCACGCCGAACAGCCGGCAGCCGGCCAGCGCCGCCGCCAGCACGGGGACACCGAAGAACGTCACCAGCAGGCCCGCGCCCAGCGACACCATCGTCACCGCGTACGTGAACAGCATGATGCCGATCGGCAGGTTCAGCAGCACGTACCCGAACTCGCGCCAGCTGCGGGCCTCGAACGGCGCCCGCAGCCCGGCCGGCAGCAGGTGCCGTTCCCGGCCGGTGCCACCGTCGTGGAACCCGCCCGCGCTGTAGGGCCCGTACCCCGGTGCGTCCTGCGATCGGTACTGGGTGGCCATCGGCGTCGTCCCGTCCCCTCGTTCCGTGTCTCCTGCGGCTGTCCCGCCGTACTCCCAGCGTGCTCGGCCGCGGACGGCGGGACCATGGAGCACGTCGGCGTCTTGGGCGGGGGGTTTTCCCTACCTCGTGCCGGGGGCGCCCCGGCCGGAGGCGGCCACGCCGGACCCGGCCGGACCGGCGCCGTCCGTACGGTCCCGCCACGGCAGCTCCGCCGTGATGGTTGTTGGGCCGCCCGGCGGCGACTCGACGACGAACAGGCCGTCGACCGCGTCCAGCCGCTCGGCCAGACCGCGCATGCCCGTTCCGCCGTCCAGCCGGGCGCCGCCGTGGCCGTCGTCCCCCACCTGGATCAGCAGCCGGCCGTCGGTCCGCCAGACCTCGACGGAGGCGGACCGCGCCCCGCTGTGCTTGCTGACGTTCTGGAGCAGCTCGGAGACCGTGAAATAGGCGATGCCCTCGATGGCCGCGGCCGGACGCGACTCCAGGTCGACCGTCACCCGCACCGGCACCGTGCAGCGCGAGGCCACCGCCGACAGGGCCGCGTCCAGACCGCGGTCGGTCAGCACGGCGGGATGGATGCCGCGGGCCAGGTCGCGCAGCTCCTGGAGCGCGAGTTTCACCTCGCCGTGCGCCTCCTCGACCATCGCGGCGACATGCTCGTCGGACCGGCCCTCCAGCAGCTTCTCCTTGGCCAGGCCCAGACCCATGGCCAGATTGACCAGCCGGGCCTGTGCCCCGTCGTGCAGGTCCCGCTCGATGCGCCGAAGATCCGCGGCCGCCGTGTCGACCACGACCCCCCGGTCCGACTCCAGCTCCGCGATCCGCCGCTCCAGCTCGTCGGACGGCGACAGCAGGCCGCGCACCATCGCCCGGTCCACGTTCGCCAGGCCCCGGGCGAGGAAGGGCAGCACCGGCCAGAGCACGAACAGCGAGGTCAGCGTCACCGTGAAGGTGAGCACGCCCCAGGGGAGCCGTATGAAGTGGTACAGCGCCGAACGCCAGCCCACCGGGTCCTTCAGCGCCGTCCAGAGCCGCCCGGGCAGCCCCTTCGAGCCGTGCAGCGACAGCGGGCTCGGCTCGTCGATCCGCACCCCGAGCAGCGCCCGTGCCCGCGCCCGCTCCAGCCGGCCCAGCAGCCGCGAGCCCGTCAGCCCGACCGCCAGCAGCGGGAAGCCGATCACGTTGAGCGTCAGCGCGCTGCTGGTCAGCAGCACCGTCACCACGTAGACGAAGCCGAACAGCGATACTGGGAGGTTCACCAGTAGATGCGTGATCTCCTTCCAGGTGGGCAGGTCGTAGGCGAAACGGGCCGGGGGCAGCCGGTCCTCGGTGCCTGCTGCCGCGGGATCGGCGGTGGAGATGCGAGCGGTCATAGGGGTCAGCGTGCCGTGCGGCGGCCGACGGCGCCATGAGGTGGGCCGCCCTCACCCACTGGGGAAAACCCCACCTTCGCGCCCCAGGGTGTGACGGGCTGCTTACCCGCCCTTTATCAGGGCCTAGACTCCCGTGCGTACAGATCGTCGAACAGCCGAACAGCACGGGGCCGGGGAAAACAGGTCCGACAGGGCCAGGGAGTGAGGAACGGACGGTGCGGGAGACGTTGCGGGGGTCGACCGCCGTCGTCGCGGCGGACTACTTCCAGTCCTATTCGGTCGTCGGACTGCTCGCCCTCGTCGGCGTGCTGTTCGTCGCCGTCGCCTTCGGTGCGGGACGCCTGCTGCGTCCGGTGGTCCCCACCCCGGAGAAACTGCTGACGTACGAGTGCGGCGTCGACCCCGTCGGCGAGGGCTGGGCGCACACCCAGGTCCGCTACTACGTCTACGCGTTCCTGTACGTGATCTTCGCGGTCGACTCGATCTTCCTGTTCCCCTGGGCGACGGTCTTCGCCGCCCCCGGCTACGGCGCGACGACGCTCGTGGAGATGTTCATCTTCCTCGGCTTCCTGGCCGTGGGCCTGCTGTACGCATACAAGAAGGGCGTCCTGGCATGGACGTGACCCCCATCACCCCCGAACCGGTACCGCTGCCGGAGCCGAAGCGGCTGGGCGCGCTCGCCCGGCTCGCCCCGGAGCCGATGAAGGTCGTCCTGAACTGGGGCCGGCGCTACTCGCTCTGGGTCTTCAACTTCGGCCTCGCCTGCTGCGCGATCGAGTTCATCGCCGCGTCGATGGCCCGGCACGACTTCATCCGCCTCGGCGTGATCCCGTTCGCGCCCGGGCCCCGCCAGGCCGACCTGATGGTGGTGTCCGGCACGGTCACGGACAAGATGGCCCCGGCGGTCAAGCGGCTGTACGAGCAGATGCCCGAGCCCAAGTACGTCATCTCCTTCGGCGCCTGCTCCAACTGCGGCGGCCCGTACTGGGACTCGTACTCCGTCACCAAGGGCGTCGACCAGATCATCCCGGTGGACGTCTACGTTCCCGGCTGCCCGCCGCGTCCCGAGGCGCTGCTCCAGGGGATCCTGAAACTCCAGGAGAAGATCGCGCGCGAGTCGCTGGGGGAGCGGTACGCGACCGGGCCGGCCCGTCCTTCGACGGCGGCGCTGCAGAGCGGGCTCGTACGGCCGCCGGCCACCGCGACCACCGGCGAGGGGGACCCGCGATGAGTGGGGCCGGCTGGCTGCCCGCGCCCGTCGACGAACTCTTCGGGACGGGGGCCACGGCGCAGGAGTCCTACGAGGTCCTGACGGTGGACGTGCCGCCGGACACGTGGATCTCCGCGCTGCTGACCGCCCGCGACGAGCTGGGCTGCACGTACTTCGACTGGCTGAGCGCCGTCGACGAGCCGGGCACGGGCTTCCGCGTCTCGGCCCACGTCGTCGCCCTCGCCCCGGTACGGCGCCTGCTGGTGCGTACGACGGTTCCGCACGAGGCGCCCGTCCTGCCCACCGCGGTGGACGTCTACGCGGGCGCGGCCTGGCACGAACGGGAGACGCACGAGATGTTCGGCGTCTCCTTCCAGGACCACCCGGGCCTGGACCACCTCCTTCTGCCGGAGACCTTCGAGGGCCACCCCCTCCGCAAGGACTTCGTCCTCGCGGCCCGCGTCGCCAAGGCCTGGCCGGGGGCCAAGGAGCCGGGCGACTCGGACCACGGCGGGCCCAAACGCCGCCAGATGCTGCCGCCGGGCGTGCCCGACCCCAACGAGTGGGGCCCCCAGAAGGGCCAGCTCCCGCCCGCCCCGTCCCGCCCGGCGCGAGGCGCGGCCCGGGCGGCGGGCGACCGCCCGGTACGCCGCACGCGCACGGCGGCGGAGGGCTCGTCCGGCCAGACGGAGACGACCGCTCCCGGGACCGAGCAGCCCGCGGCCCCCGCCGCCCGGCCCCGCCGGATGCGCAGCGCGAGCGAGGGCTCGGCAAGCCAGACGGCTCACCACGACGAGGGCACGACGCCGGGACCCGCGGTTGCGGCTGCGTCCGAGAAGGCGGCGTCGGGGTCTGCGGCTGCGCTTGAGGGTGCGGCTGCGGGGTCCGGGGTTCGCGCCGAGGACGCGGCTGGAAACGCCGGCGGGCGGCGTGCGGGGGCCGAAGGCTCGCTGGCGCGGGGTGAGAGCCGGGCTGCGGGACGGACCCAGGGCGCGGCGTCGGGGTCTGCGGTTGAGGGTGCGGCCGCGAAGCCCGGGGTGACACCCGAGAGCGCCGCGACCGCGCCGCGGGCTGCGGAGCCGAAGGTTGCGACGACCGCCGAGGGCACGCCTGGAGTCGGCGGGCCGGGGTCGGTGGCCGAAGGCACGGCGATGCGGCGCGTAAGCGAGACGGCAGAGCGCACGGAAGGTCCGTCGGCCGAGTCCGGGGCCGCGCCCGAGGGTGCGGCGGCCGACGTCTCGGCCGGCGCCGAGGGCGTGCCTGGGCGGGACGGTGCCGTAGTCGGCGAGAGTGCCGCTGAGGACCCTGGGGCCGGGGTCGAGGGTGCGCCTGAAGACACCGGCGCCGAGGGCGCGGTGGCGCGGGAGCAGGCTGGGCGGACTCGGGGCGCGAGCCGGGTGGCACGCGGCGACGGGGGTGCCGAGGCGGAGGTTCCGGGCGATGCCGAGGGCGCGTCCGGGCGGGACGGTGCCGTAGACGGCGAGAGTGCCGCTGAGGACCCTGGGGCCGGGGTCGAGGGTGCGCCTGAAGACGCCGACGCCGAGGGCGCGGTGGCGCGGGAGCAGGCTGGGCGGACTCGGGGCGCGAGCCGGGTGGCACGCGGCGACGGGGGTGCCGAGGCGGAGGTTCCGGGCGATGCCGAGGGCGTGCCTGGGCGGGACGGTGCCGTAGACGGCGAGAGTGCCGCTGAGGACACCGGGGCCGGGGCCGAAGGCACGGCCACGCAGGCCCCGGGGGCCGAAGGGGTGCGGAGTGCGGCCGAGGGGTCGGCGTCGCGGCGGGCGGGGGCCGCGGGGCCTCGCCGTGCGCGGAGTGCGAGCGAGGGCTCGGCGTCACAGCGCGGGCAGACGGCGGCCCCGAAGCCGCCCACGGCACCGCGCAGCTCGGACGCCCCCTGGCACCACGCCCGCCCCGCGTTCGACGAACCCGAACCGGAACCGGGGCCGGCCCCCGAGGACGACGACCCCGACGCCACGACCCCCACCACCACCCCCGACGACCCGGAAGGAGGCACGCGGTGAACGACACCGTCGACGTCGCCCTGCGACTCGTGATCGTCTTCGCGGTGTTCCTGACCTTCCCCCTGATCGTGGGTCAGACCGAGCACAAGGTGATGGCGCACATGCAGGGCCGCCTCGGCCCCATGTACGCCGGCGGCTTCCACGGCTGGGCCCAACTCGTCGCGGACGGCGTGAAGTTCGCGCAGAAGGAGGACGTGGTCCCGGCCGGCGCCGACCGCCGTGTCTTCCAGCTCGCCCCGGCCGTGGCACTGCTGCCCTACCTCCTCGTGCTGCTCGCCATCCCGATCGGCCCCGGTGAGGGTGCCGTCGGCCAGGTCCTCGACGCGGGCATCTTCTTCGTGCTCGCGATCATGGCCATCGGCGTCCTCGGCTCGCTCATGGCCGGCTGGGCCTCCGCCAACAAGTTCTCCCTCCTCGGCGGCCTGCGCACCGCCGCCCAGCTCCTCGCCTACGAACTGCCGATGCTGCTCGCCGCCGCCTCCGTGGCGATGGCGGCCGGCACGGTCTCCCTGCCCGGCATCGTCCACGCCTTCCAGTGGTGGTGGCTGCCCTGGCAGATCGTCGGCGCGATCGTCTTCTTCGTCGCCGGCCTCGCCGAACTGCAACGTCCGCCGTTCGACATGCCCGTCGCCGACTCGGAGATCATCTTCGGCGCGTACACCGAGTACACCGGTCTGCGCTTCGCCCTGTTCCTCCTCGCCGAGTACGCCGGGATCGTCGTCCTGTGCGGCCTGACCACCGTCCTCTTCCTGGGCGGCTGGCACGGCCCGTGGGGCGCCGCCGGCCTCGGCTGGGTCTGGACCCTGCTGAAGACGGCGGTCCTCGCCTTCGTGGTCATCTGGCTCCGCGTCACCTACCCGCGGCTGCGCGAGGACCAGCTCCAGAAGTTCTCCTGGACCCTCCTCGTCCCCCTTTCCCTCGCCCAGATCGCCCTCACCGGCGTCGTCAAGGTGGTGATCCAGTAGCCATGGCACCCATCCCCGGCAGCGGCCTGGCCAAGGGCCTGGCCGTCACCCTCCGCACGATGACGAAGAAGACCGTCACCGCGCAGTACCCCGACGTCCAGCCCGACCTCCCGCCGCGCACCCGCGGCGTGATCGGCCTGTTCGAGGAGAACTGCACCGTCTGCATGCTGTGCGCCCGAGAGTGCCCGGACTGGTGCATCTACATCGACTCCCACAAGGAGACGGTCCCCGCGGCGACCCCCGGCGGCCGCGAACGCAGCCGCAACGTCCTCGACCGCTTCGCCATCGACTTCTCCCTGTGCATGTACTGCGGTATCTGCATCGAGGTCTGCCCCTTCGACGCCCTGTTCTGGTCCCCGGAGTTCGAGTACGCCGAGACCGACATCCGCGACCTCACCCACGAGCGCGACAAGCTGCGCGAGTGGATGTGGACAGTGCCCGCGCCACCCGCCCTCGACCCCGGCGCGGAGGAACCCAAGGAGATCGCCGCCGCCCGCAAGACCGCCGAGAAGCTGGCGGCCGCGCAGGCCGAACCGGGGGAGGGGGACACGTGAGCATCGCCGCCGCAAGCCACGGCTTCCTCTCTCCGACCGGTGTCGAGATCGCCTTCCTCCTCGTCGGCCTGGTCACCTTCGGCGCCGCCCTCGTCACCGTCACCACCCGGCAGCTCGTGCACGCCGCACTGTGGCTGGTGGTGACCCTCGGCGGCCTCGCCGTGGAGTACCTGCTGCTGACCGCCGAGTTCATCGCCTGGGTGCAGGTCCTCATCTACGTGGGTTCCGTCGTCGTCCTCCTCCTGTTCGGCCTGATGCTCACCAAGGCGCCCATCGGTCGCTCCCCGGACGCCGACTCCGGCAACCGCTGGGCCGCCCTGACCGTCGCCGTCGCCGCCGCGGCCGCCCTGGTCTGGGTGGTCGTCGACGCCTTCCGCACCACCTGGATCGACCTGGACGGCGCCGCCGCCGGATCGACGAGGGTCACCGGTGAGAGCCTGTTCCAGAACTGGGTCCTGCCCTTCGAGGCCCTCTCCGTCCTGCTCCTGGCCGCGCTGGTCGGCGCGATCGTCCTGTCCCGCAAGGCGAAGGCGACCGCGGCCGCCCCCCAGGCCCCTGCCGCCACCCAGGCCCCGGGGGCCCACGGCGACCCGGGCGCGAAGGAAGGTGTCCGCTGATGCACCTCGCCTATCCCGCCGTGCTCTCCGCCCTCCTGTTCTGCACCGGCCTGTACGGCGTCCTCGCCCGCCGCAACGCGATCCTGGTCCTGATGTCCGTCGAGCTCATGCTCAACGCCGTCAACCTCAACCTGGTCGCCTTCGACGTCTGGCTCAGCAGGGCCGCGATCGAGACCCTGCACTCCGGGCAGGCCCTGACCCTGTTCACCATCGCCATCGCCGCCGCCGAGATCGGCATCGGCCTGGCGATCGTCCTCGCCGTCCACCGCAACCGCGGCACCTCGGACATCGACCGGCTCCGCGACTCCGCCGAGGGCCCCGACGACTCCGACGACGGCCCCCACGGCGCCGCCGCGACCGCGCAGGCCGCCGAGAAGGCTGAGGCCACCGCGTGACCACGACCACCCTCGCCGTCCTCGTTCCGCTCCTTCCGTTCCTCGGCGCCGTGGCCGGCCTGCTGCTCGGCCGCACCGCGCCCGGCTTCGTCCGCCCGCTCGCCGTCCTGCCGACCCTCGCCTCCCTGGTCCTGGCCGCGCTGGTCGCCGCGGACCAGGGCGGCGGACGGGCCGTCGACGCCGCCACCGAGCTCACCCCCACCGGCTCGGTGCCCATCGAACTCGCCCTGCACATCGACGGCTTCGCCGCGCTCGTCGCCGTCCTGGTCGGCGTCGTCGCCACCTGCGTGCAGATCTACTCCATGGGCTACCTGCGCGACGACCCGCGCTACCCCTCGTACGCCGCCCTCGTCTCCCTGTTCACCTCCGCGATGCTGCTCGTCGTCTACTCCGGCGATCTGATCGTGCTGCTGGTCGGCTGGGAGGTCATGGGCATCTGCTCCTACTTCCTGGTCGGCCACTACTGGGAGACCCCCGAGGCCCGCGCCGCCTCCATCAAGGCCTTCCTGGTCACCAAGCTCGGCGACGTGCCCTTCCTGATCGGCCTGTTCGCGCTCGGCACCGACGCGGGGTCCTTCCGGATCACCCAGGTCCTCGGCACCGTCGCGAGCGGCGGACTGCACCACCCGACCCTGATCGCCCTGCTGCTCCTCGCCGGCGTGGCGGGCAAGTCGGCGCAGTTCCCGCTGCACACCTGGCTCCCCGACGCCATGGCGGGCCCGACGCCCGTCTCCGCGCTGATCCACGCCGCGACGATGGTCGCCGCCGGTGTCTACTTCGTCGCCCGGCTCCTCCCCGTCTTCCAGGCCTCCTCGGCCGCGATGGTCGTCCTCGCCGTCATGGCCGCCGTGACGATGGCCGGCTCGGCGCTCGCCGCGCTCGCCCAGGACGACATCAAACGCGTCCTCGCCTACTCGACGATCGGCCAGCTCGGCTACATGACCGGCGCGCTCGCCGTCGGCGACCGCGGCGCGGCCGTCTTCCACCTCCTGTCGCACGGCGCCTTCAAGGCGCTGCTGTTCCTCGCGGCCGGCGTGATCATCCACGCCGCCGGCACCAACTCGCTGGCCGCCATGTCCCGCATGAGCAACCTGCGGGACCGCGTCCCGGACGCCTACTGGACGATGACCGTGGCGCTCCTCGCACTCGCCGCGATCCCTCCCTTCAGCGGCTTCTTCTCCAAGGAGTCCGTCCTCGGCGCCGCCGAGCACGCGGCCACCGGCCACACCGGCCACGTCCCCGCGGCGGCGGGCTGGACGGTCCTCGTGGCCGGACTCCTCACGGCCCTGCTCACCGGCGCCTACGCCATGCGCCTGTGGCTCCTGGCCTTCCGCGGCCGGGGCGCCGAGGCCCCCGACCACGGCAGGCAGCCCCTCGTCATGAACGCCGTGCTCTGGGTGCTCGCCCTCCCGTCCCTCGCCTTCGGCGGCCTCGCCTTCCGCGTCCTGCCCGGATGGTTCGACGGCCGGGACCTGACCCCCACGCTCATCACCTCCGTCCTCGGCACCGGCGTGGCCCTGGTCGGCGGCATCGTCATCTACGGCGCCTGGCAGCACACCACCGTGCTCGCCGCCCGGGCCCCCCTCGGCGCCGTCGCCGCCCACCCCGAGGGCGGCGCCGGACTCGTCGAGGCCGAGGCCATCGCCACCCACCGGCCCGCGTACGGAGACATCGCCCACGCGCCCGACCTCGCCGACCCCGGACGGCTGCTGCTCGGACCGCTGCACCGGCACGCGGCCGTCGGCTTCCACCTCGACGCCGTCTACGCGGCCCTCTTCGTCCGCCCGGTGCTGGCCGGAGCGAGCCTCGTCCGGTTCCTCGACCGGGAGGTCGTCGAGACCTACGTACGCGGCGCCGGAGCCGTACCCCGACTGCTCGGGGCCGCCGTTCGGCGGGCCCAGACCGGCAATGTGCAGACCTATGTGAGCGCGCTGCTCGCCGGCACCGTCGTCCTGGCGGTCGCCGCCGTCCTTCTGGCCACGGGAGCGTGAGCAGGCGTGATCGATATCAACGAGTCCGTGATGCAGTTCCTTCTGGCGTTCCTCGTCGCCGGCCCGCTCCTCGGCGCGCTCGCCGCCCTCCTGCCCGCACCGCCCGGACTGAAGGGGAAGTCACCCGAGCAGGCCGTGCTCCGGCACGGCGTGACCGTCACCGGCGCGATCCTCGCCGCCGCGATCGTCCTCGCGCTCGGCTTCGACCACGGCCACCCGTCGAAGATGCAGGCCACGACCGACATCAGCTGGATCCCCGCACTCCACGTGCGCATCCACCTCGGCGTCGACGGCATTTCCCTCCCCCTCGTCGTACTGACCGCGCTGCTGACCTTCCTCTGTGCGCTGTACTCGTACTTCAAGCCGCCCACGGGTCCCACTCCGAAGGCCTTCGTCGCGCTGCTGCTCCTCCTCGAGTCCGGCACCCTCGCGACCTTCGCCGTCCTCGATCTGCTGCTGTTCTTCCTCGCGTTCGAGATGGTCCTCATCCCGATGTACTTCCTCATCGCCCGCTGGGGCGGCGAGGGCCGTCAGGCCGCCGCCTGGCGGTTCATCCTCTACACCCTGCTCGGCTCGGTCGTCATGCTGCTCGGCCTGCTCCTCATCGGGCTCAAGGCCGGCACCTTCGACATGGTGGCACTCGCCACTGACAACGGCCGGTCACTGACCGCGTCCGTGCAGGTCATCGCCGTGCTGGCGATCGGTCTCGGGCTCGCCGTCAAAACGCCGATGTGGCCGCTGCACAGCTGGCTGCCGGACGCGCACACCGCCGCCCCGACCGTCGGCTCGGTGCTGCTGGCCGGTGTCCTGCTGAAGATGGGAACGTACGGCTTCGTCCGCATCCTGCTGCCGATCGCACCCGACGGCTTCCGCACCTTCGCGCCCTACCTCGCCGCCCTGGCCGTGGTCGGGATCATCTACGGGTCCCTGGCCTGCCTCGCCCTCGCCAGGCAGGGCGCGAAGGGCGACCTCAAGCGGCTCATCGCCTACTCCTCGGTCGGCCACATGGGCTTCGTCCTGCTCGGCATCGCCACCATGACCCCCACCGGCGTGAACGGCGCCCTGTTCGCCAACATCGCCCACGGCCTCATCACCGGACTGCTGTTCTTCCTCGTCGGCGCGCTCAAGGACCGCACCGGCACCACCGACCTCGACGCCCTCGCCGAGAAGTCCGGCGCCGCGCTGTACGGAAAGGCCCCGCGCCTCGGCGCACTGCTCGCCTTCGGCGCCGTCGCCTCGCTCGGCCTGCCGGGCCTGGCCGGGTTCTGGGGCGAGATGCTCGCCCTGTTCGGCTCGTTCCGGCCCGCCGCCGACCTCAGCCGGCCCGCCTTCCTCACCTTCATGGCGATCGGCGCCTTCGGCACCCTGCTGACCGCCGCGTACATGCTCGTCGTGGTCCGCCGCGTCTGCATGGGCGCCGTACCGCGGCAGGCGCCACAGCTCGCCGACGTCCGGGGCTACGAGTTCGCGGCCTGGACCCCGCTCGTCGCCCTCACCGTCCTCGCCGGACTCTGGCCGAAGGCCCTGCTCGGGCTCACCGACCCGGCCGTGCAGCAGCTCCTCGCAGGAGGCACCCGATGAGCGCCCTGGCCCAGACGGCGGCCCCGTCGGTGGTCCAGTCCGTCGACTGGCTCGCCGTCGCGCCGCCCACCCTCACGGCGGTGATCGCCCTCGTGGTCCTCGTCGCCGACCTCTTCGTGCCGGACGCGCGCAAGCCCCTCCTCGGCTGGTTCTCCGTCGCCGGACTCGCCGCAGCCGCGCTGCTGCTCCTGCCCCTCCTCGACGGCGACCGCGCCACGTTCTGCCAGACCGGCCAGCCCGGCGTCTGCAGCTACACCGCCGACCGCTTCACCCTCGTCATCCAGTTCCTCGTCCTCGGCGGCGCCCTCCTGACCGCCCTGCTGTCGGTCACCGCGCTGAAGGACGCGCGCAGGGCACTGCCCGAAGGGGAGTTCTGGTTCCTGCTGCTGGCCTCCGCCGCCGGCGCCGCGCTCCTGCCCGCCGCACGCGACCTGGCGACCCTCGTCGTCGCCCTGGAGGTCGCCTCCCTGCCCGCCTTCGCCCTCGTCGGCCTCCGGCACGGCGACCGCAGGTCCTCCGACGCGGCCCTGAAGTTCTTCCTGTCGTCGGTCACCGCCACCGCCGTCAGCCTGCTCGGCGTCAGCTTCGTCTACGCCACCACCGGCACCCTGTACCTCACCCGGATCGCCGAACGCATCCAGCACGTCGACGGTCAGCTCCACCCGCTCGCCCAGACCGGCGTCGTCCTCACCCTGGTCGGCTTCGCCTTCAAGACGGCGGCCGTCCCCTTCCACTTCTGGGTGCCCGACACCTACGTGGGCGCCCCCCTGCCGGTCGCCGCCTACCTGTCGGTCGTCGGCAAGGCCGTCGGCTTCACCGGA
Organism: Streptomyces sp. NPDC001204; assembly: GCF_053598035.1. Classification (NCBI taxonomy): domain Bacteria; kingdom Bacillati; phylum Actinomycetota; class Actinomycetes; order Kitasatosporales; family Streptomycetaceae; genus Streptomyces; species Streptomyces sp. NPDC001204. The sequence goes on from NZ_JBSFJL010000021.1 coordinate 79,795, forward strand.
CTGATCCTCGTCACCGTCGTCGCCTTCCCGTCGTACTCCGGCGCCTGGGGTCCCGCGCTGGCCGTGCTCGCCGCGCTCACCATGACCGTCGGCAACGTCGGCGCCCTGCGCCAGCAGGCCACGCGCGCGTACAGCGCGGTACGGCTGCTCGCCTGGTCCTCCGTCGGCCAGGCCGGCTACCTCCTGGTGCCGATCGCCGCCGCCGGCTACTCCAAGGACCCGCAGAAGTCGATCGGCTCCACGGTCGCCTACGCCCTGATGTACGCCGCCGTGAACATCGGCGCCTTCGCCGTGGCCGCGCTCGTGGGCCGTACGAAGGAACGCAACCGCGTCAGCGACTACCGCGGCCTGTACGCCACGAACCCGCTGACCGCGCTGCTGCTGGCCTTCTTCCTGCTCTGCCTGGCCGGCCTCCCGCCGGGTGTCATCGGGCTGTTCGCCAAGGTCACCGTGTTCTCCGCGGCCGTCGACGCCGGACTCGGCTGGCTCGCCGTCGTCATGGCCGTCAACGTCGTCATCGCGTTGTTCTACTACCTCCAGTGGACGACCCTGCTGTTCCGCGCCCCCGAGGGCGAACCCGTCCGGCACCGCGTCCCGGCCCCCCTCACCGCCGCCCTCGCCCTGACGGGCGTCCTCGGCGCAGCCCTCTCCGGCGCCCCCCAGCTGGTGCTCCGCTTCGCCGGCACCGGCCTGTTCTGAGCCCTGGGCCCGCCACGCGCGCGTGGGGCACCGGCCCTCACGCGCGCGTGCCGCCCGGCGCCCCGCTCACCCGGACGGCTCGCGCGCCGTCGCGCGCACCAGGGAACCCGTGGCCCTCGCCTGGCGTTGACCAGTTCGGAAGGGTCCACTGGACGTGACACCACACGGCACCGGTGGAGTCGAAGCGCAGCAAGCGAAGGGTTCCCCTGCCGCACCACTTGGAGGGCGTACCGTGCACCGCCGGCACAACGGGCTCAGGACCGCAGTCCTCCTCGGGGGACTGTCCGCACTCATCATCCTCATCGGCAGTCTGTTCGGCCGCACGGGCCTGATCGTCGCGGTCCTCGTCGCCCTCGGCACCAACGCGTACGCGTACTGGAACAGCGACAAGCTGGCGCTGCGCGCCATGCGGGCCCGCCCGGTCAGCGAGTTCGAGGCCCCGGCCCTGTACCGCATGGTCCGCGACCTCTCCACCCAGGCCCGCCAGCCCATGCCCCGCCTCTACATCTCCCCGACCGAGGCACCCAACGCCTTCGCGACCGGCCGCAACCCGCGCAACGCCGCGGTGTGCTGCACGGAAGGCATCCTTCGCATCCTGGACGAGCGTGAACTGCGCGGCGTCATCGGCCACGAGCTCAGCCACGTCTACAACCGCGACATCCTCATCTCCTCCGTCGCCGGCGCCCTGGCCTCCGTGATCATGTTCCTGGTCAACTTCGCCTGGCTGATCCCGATCGGCCGCTCCGACGACGACGAGGGCCCCGGCCTGATCGGCATGCTCCTGATCATGCTCCTCGGCCCGCTCGCCGCCTCCCTCATCCAACTGGCCATCAGCCGTTCCAGGGAGTACGAGGCGGACGCGTCCGGCGCCCGGCTCACCGGCGACCCGCTCGCGCTCGCCAGCGCCCTGCGCAAGCTGGAGATGGGCACCCAGCAACTCCCGCTGCCCCCCGAGCCGCGTATCGAGACGGCGAGTCACATGATGATCGCCAACCCGTTCCGCCCCGGTCAGGGACTGTCGAAGATGTTCTCCACGCACCCGCCGATGGCGGAGCGCATCGCCCGGCTCGAGCAGATGGCCGGCCGCCGGCTCTGAGACGGCCGGGGACGGGGCCCGGCCGGGGAGAGCCGTCCGGGCCGGCGGCGACGGCGCCCGGCCCCACCCGTCCGGGCGGGGCGCTCAGCGCCCGGCGAATCCGTCGTCCGTCCGCACCACTTCACGCCCCAGGGGCATCAGCGAGGCCGGGATGAGCTTCAGGTTGGCCCACCCGAACGGGATGCCGATGATCGACAGGAACAGCGGGATGCTGGTGATCAGGTGCCCCAGCGCCAGCCACCAGCCCGCGAAGACCAGCCAGATCACGTTGCCGATGAACGACCCCGCCCCGGCCCCCGGACGCTCCACGGCATTGCGGCCGAACGGCCACAGGACGAATCCCGCGAGGCGCAGCGACGCGATGCCGAACGGGATGGTGATGATCAGGACGAAGCAGATGAGCGCGGCGATCAGGTAGCCGATCGCCATCCAGATGCCGCAGCAGACCAGCCACACGAGGTTGAGCAGCAGGTTGATCACCTTCATGATCGGCATCCTCCAAGATCGTTCCGTCGGCACTGCCCGCTGACTCAAGTATCGGCGCGATCAGGGGATGTGAGGGCAGCCGCGGCTCCCTTGTAGCGTGATCGGGAACGTTCGGAGACGATCCCGCGGTGCGCCGCCGCCGTACGCCGGGCCCTACCGCGCCGCCCACCACCGCCGTACGCCGTACGAGGCCATGCCCGCCGCCAGCACCCCGCTGCCCACGGCCACCGAGATCCACGGCAGGGCGAACGCCAGCGTCACGCATCCGACGAGGCCCAGCGCCGGGACCGCGCGCCGGGCGGGGGCGGGATCGAGGGTCCAGGCTGCGGCGTTGGCGACCGCGTAGTACGCCAGGACGCCGAAGGAGGAGAAGCCGATCGCGCCCCGGACGTCGACCGTCGCGGCCAGCACCGCGACCACCGCGCCCACGGCCAGCTCCGCCCGGTGCGGCACCTGGAAACGGGGGTGCACGGCGGCCAGCACAGCGGGCAGATGCCGGTCCCGGGCCATGGCCAGCGTGGTCCGCGAGACGCCCAGGACCAGGGCGAGCAGCGACCCCAGCGCGGCCACGGCGGCCCCGGCGCGCACCACCGGGACCAGCCCGGGCACGCTGGCCGCCCGCACCGCGTCGGCCAGCGGTGCCGTCGCGCGGCCCAGCCCGTCCGGCCCCAGCACGGAGAGCGCGGCCACCGCCACGCACACGTACACGGCCAGCGTGATGCCCAGGGCGATCGGGATCGCGCGCGGAATGGTGCGCGCGGGATCCCTTACCTCCTCGCCGAGGGTCGCGATCCGCGCGTACCCGGCGAAGGCGAAGAACAGCAGCCCGGCCGCCTGAAGGACACCGGCAGCGCCGGCCGAGCCGCCGACGGCCGCCCGGTCGGCGGCGGAGGCGCCGGACCCCAGACACACCACGACCACGGCGGCGAGGACGGCCAGCACGACCGCCACGATCACCCGCGTCAGCCAGGCGGACTTCTGGACGCCGCCGTAGTTCACCGCGGTCAGCGCCACCACGGCCGCGACCGCCACCGCGTGCGCCTGACCCGGCCAGACGTACGCGCCCACGGTGAGCGCCATCGCCGCACAGGAGGCCGTCTTGCCGACGACGAACGCCCAGCCCGCCAGATGGCCCCAGAACATGCCGAGCCGTTCACGCCCGTACACGTACGTGCCGCCGGAGGCGGGATACCGGGCGGCCAGCCGTGCCGAGGAAGTGGCGTTGCAGTAGGCCACCACGGCGGCGACCGCGAGCCCGAGGAGCAGCCCGGAGCCCGCCGCGCGCGCCGCAGGCCCCAGGGCGGCGAAGATGCCGGCCCCGACCATCGAGCCGAGCCCGATGACCACGGCGTCCGTGACCCCGAGGGTGCGCCGCAGCTCGGACGCCGAGGACGGGGCAGCGGACCGACTCATGGTCCGAACCCTACTGACCGCTGCAACCGCGGGACGCGGCCAGGGCGTCCCTCTCCACGACGTGCTCCCGGCGCGGGACGAACACGCCTGTGGTAAGCACGATCACAGCACGTGAGAAGCACGACAAGTACGACAAGCACGACGCGGCCTGCGGGCGCAGCAGCACAGCCTGTCCGAACCGAAGTCGAAGCACCGGGACAGTGCAGGCACGGCGTGGAAGGGCAGGTTCAGAGCATGGGCATCATCAGCTGGATCATCCTGGGGCTCCTGGCCGGCGCCATCGCGAAGCTCCTGCTGCCCGGGCGTGACCCGGGCGGCTTCATCGTCACGACTCTCATCGGCGTCGCCGGAGCGTTCCTCGGCGGCTGGATCTCCGCCCGCTGGCTGCACCACCCGATCAGCCGGCAACTCTACGACGGCGCCACCTGGGCCGCCGCGATCGGCGGCTCGCTGGTGCTGCTGATCGCCTACCGCATCTTCTTCGGCAACTCGCGCGACTGAGCCCGCGGGCCGGGCCGGGCCGGGAGGGCCGGGAGGGGCCGCGCCGGGCCGGGGCCGGCAGGCGGGAAAGGGGTGGGCGCCGACCGGGTGCCCACCCTGTTCTGTCCTACCGGTAGTTCACGAACTGGAGCGCGAAGTCGAAGTCCTGGCCCTTCAGCAGCGCGATCACGGTCTGGAGGTCGTCGCGGCTCTTGGAGCTGACGCGCAGTTCCTCGCCCTGGACCTGGGCCTTCACGCCCTTGGGCCCCTCGTCGCGGATGAGCTTCGCGACCTTCTTCGCGTTCTCCTGGGAGATGCCCTCCTTGATCGACGCGAAGAGCTTGTACTCCTTGCCGGACAGCTGCGGCTCGCCCGCGTCCAGGGCCTTCAGCGAGATGCCGCGCTTGATCAGCTTGGACTGGAAGACGTCGAGGACTGCCTTCACCCGGTCCTCGGAGTTCGCCTCCAGGAGGATCTTTTCACCGGACCACGAGATCGAGGCACCGACGCCCTTGAAGTCGTAGCGCTGCGAGATCTCCTTGGCGGTCTGGTTGAGGGCGTTGTCGACCTCCTGCCGCTCGACCTTCGAGACGATGTCGAAACTGGAGTCGGCCATGTCCTGTGGCTCCTTGTATCGGGGTGCGTATCGGATGCGTGCCGGCGGGCGTGGGGGAGGCCGCCGATCCCGGCCTGCGGGTCGCGGGTCGCATCCGCACCAGCCTAGCCATCCCAGGGCGTGCCGGCCGCCGATCAAAGGGGTGGCGGAGCACCCCTCAGCATCGGGTATTGTTTACGTCGTTGCCGGAGAGCACCGCCGAAAAGCGGTCGGACCGGCGGCATCCCAAGGCGGTGTGCCCGAGCGGCCAAAGGGAGCAGACTGTAAATCTGCCGGCTCAGCCTTCCCAGGTTCGAATCCTGGCGCCGCCACTCTGGGAAAGACCCCCTCTGATCAGCCTTTATGGCAGGTCGGAGGGGGTTTCTTCGTTCCCTGCCTCTGTTCGATTCAACATCGGATGCGGACGGCGTGTCTCAGCCTGTGCCGCCCGAATCCCACCTCTGATCAGGGCGTGTCCCCCAGGTGTCCCCCGGGGGACACGCGATCACTCGGGCTCGTTCCACTCGCGCAGCGCCGCTTCAATCCGGCTGTTGGCCCGTTCGCGGGTCTGGTCCAGGACCTTGGCGTACACCCTGCGCAGTACCGCGATGATGTGGCCGGCGCTGCGGGCGCACTCCATCGCGTCCACTTCCGAACTGAGCCAGAAGGACACCCCGGCATGACGAAGATCATAGGGGCGTCGGGCCAGCAGGGAAGCGGCCTCCGACTCGGTCAGCACGTTTTGCGCTTTCGGGTTGGTCGACAGGAAGCCAAGGTGGCCGCCGCCACGGCGACTGACAGGCCGCTTCCAGAACTTCAAATTCCCGTACAACCGCCCCCACCGGTGAGGGATCTGATCACGTGAGTCAAACAGACTCCACGATCATTGGGCTTTGCGCCGAGACGGGCTGCGAGGAACGACCGGCGCCCGGCCCCTTTCTCCACCTGGGGAACGCATGCGTATACGAGCCACTGTGGCCGCCGTCTCCGGCGCCCTGGCCCGCACCGCCCAACTGCTCGTCGTCCTCGCCCTGTTCGCCGCAGCGGGCGGGACCCTCACTGGCTGCGGCCGGGTGGCGGAGGTCCGCGCTCGTCAGGTCGCCGACGCCCGCGCTCGTCAGGTCGCCGATGCCTGGGACGGCTCCGAGGCCGCCCGGGCTTGGCGGAAGGGCTACCACCCGACCGGAGAGGCTGTCGACCTGCCCGAGGACGCCTTCCACGACATATCCGACAAGCAGGCCTACGAGGCCCAGAACTTCGTCCTGCGCGGCCAACTCCCCGTCGCGCCGGGGAAGAACGGCCGGGTGAAGTGGGAGAGCGGGGGCTCGCTCACGTTGCCGCTGGTGGAGGCGCGGCAGGCGTATGGGGCAGTGGCCCGCGGCGGCAACGACGGACCACACTTGACCGTGACCGGGGCGAAGCTGGGTGAGATGGCCCTGGCCACCAGCCGCGGCCCGGCGACCGTCCCGGCCTGGCTTTTCACTCTGGACGGCTACGACACTCCGCTCAAGCTGGCCGCCGTCCGTCCCTCGAAGCCTCTCACGTCGCCGGTCAAGCCGGTCGCGGAGGGGTCCGGCGACGCGTTGCAGCTGGTCAGGACCGGGAGGGACGGCCGGTCCGTCACGGTGCTCTCCGGCCACGGGGCCTGCGACGACGGTCCTGTCGTGGACGTGCTGGAGACGGGCGGGAGCGTGGTGCTGTCGGCTTCCGTCGTCGGGACGAAGGAGGGTCCCTGCACCGCGGACCTGCTGCTGGAGATGGTGACGGTGAAGCTGAACCGGCCACTCGGCGACCGTGTCCTCCTGGACGCGTTCACCGGCCGGCCGGTGCCGTACGAGCGGTCGTAGGGGGACTCATCGATCGATGCGGCAACCCATCGGACCGCACATGCGGCCTGCGGCCTCAAGGGCAACGGCCAGCGCTACGGTGAAAGCCCAGATGACACACCTCCTGGACGCACTGGCACCGTCGCCGACGTCCCCAAGGGTGACGAGCGGCCCACCGTCACCCTCCACCGCCACCTGGACGGCCGGCCCATCCGCTGACCGGGGCGGCCTCGGCCCGCCGTCCCGCGCCGGGTGCAGGACGGCGGGTCACTCCACGTCCGCTCCCCCACCGGGCAGCAGGGCGCGCAGATAACGTCGCCGGAAGACCTGCTGCGCGACCAGCAGCACCGGGAACACCGGGCGCCACCACCCGTGTGGGGCGGCACCGGTCAGGGAGCGGATCGTCAGCGCGACCGTGCCGTCGGGGGACCGGTGGACGATGAAGGCCTCCTCACCGCTGACGGGATGACCGGGCAGGGTGCCGTAGGCGAATCCGCAGCGGTCCGGGGTGTCGACGACGGCGACGACCCGGACCGGCTCCCGCACCACGCATGGACCGAATGCAGCGGTGACCTGGTACTCCGCCCCCTCGACGACCCGCTCCCCTGCACCGTCGCGGCCACTGACTGTGAAGCCGCTGCGCCGCTTGACGCCCCATCGCAGCACCGCGTCCGCCGCGGCTTGCCAGTCCGCCTCCCCGCGGCCGATGACGACGGTACGGGCATCGGGGCGCAGATCTGTGTTCCCCGACGGCCATGGCTCGTCGGCGGGTCGGGTCGCCCCGGCCGGGCCGTAGGTGAGTGCGCCGGCTGACGGGCCGCGTCTCTTACGGCTGTGGGGCATGACGCTCCTGTGGGGCGTGCGGGCGGGCCGTGATCGTAACGCGGCGGTGCTCCTCCGCACGGTCGACGGTCGGCCGGAAGGTCGTCCGCGCCACCTTCAAGCGGTCGGGTGCGCATCCTGCGCCCGCAGCCTGCGTGTCAGCAGGCCGAGCAGCGCAGCGTTGAACAGCCCGGACAGGGTCGCACCGGCGGTGAAGATCAGCGGGCTCAGCCAGTCGAGCGAGGAGGCCCACTCGGCGGGTGCCGCCACCAGGAGGGCGACGATGCTGAGCGGTGCCGTGGTCATGAGCGGCCAGATCCCTGTGCCCCCGTCGTCGGCCCTCACCAGTGCGAGGACGGCGGCGGAACGCCCCGGATCGACTTGCCGGGCAACCCCTGCGTGGGCGGTAGGTACGACGGGCAGTCGGTCGACTGAACCTCACAAGCCGTCCCGCAGCCACGCGCCGCGGGGCGCTCCCGCGCGAGCGTAGCCGGGAGAGTCGCAGGGACTGTGCCGACCCGTCGGACACGCCCTGGACGCCACCCGATCCCGGCCTCGGTCTGAGGCCGGTTGACGCGTGGCAGGTCGAGGGAGTCCACGCAGCAACAAGGTTCCGCCCGAACGCGAGGGCGACGCTTCCGGGGGCATCGTGGGCACGTGTGGGGCACGGAGCGGCGCACTGCGGGAACGGTCAGCTCAGCGCGGAGTGATCGCGCGGTCTGTAAATCTGCCGGCTCAGCCTTCCCAGGTTCGAATCCTGGCGCCGCCATGCGGGAACGAGTGGCCTCTGATCTGCGGGAACGTAGATCAGGGGCCACTTGCGTTTGTTTCGCAGACTTTCAGCCACTCACCGTGGTTGCCCGCTCGGACGGGAACACGCGTGGCACAGACACGCAGGTCTGCGGTGATCGTTGTCTTCTACGCCATCGAGGGCAATCGAGGGCTGACGAGTACAGCGCCAACCCGAAGTCGGGCCTGGCCCACTGAGCGGTCATCAGCGCCGCCGAAGGCCTGCCGAGCCTGCTCCGGCGGCCTTCCCAGTGGGGACCAGGAGACCTCGCCCAGGCGCTCGGCGGCTATGTCCCGCAGCTGCCCGTCGCCGGCGCCGGGGTGTAGCGCTGTACGCGCTGGAGTTGGTGGTCCGGGTGCGGGATGTGGGCCCGGCGGATGGCGAGGAGGGCGACGTCGTCGCCGAGGCGTCCGCCGGTGTGCGTGAGCAGGTCGCGTTCGATGTGGTGGAGCAGCGCCTCGGGAGGGTGGGTGGTCCACTGGGCCGCGCGTTCCGCGAACGGGTAGAAGACGCCGTTGTGGTCACGGGCTTCGATGACACCGTCGGTGTACAGGACCAGCGTGTCCTCAGGGCCGAAGGGCAGGACATCGACGACGTGGTTGTCGGGATCCGTGACGCCGACGCCAAGTGGGGGCCCGGGGTGGAGGCGGGGCACGTGGACGGTGCTGTCCGGGCCGAGCAGCAGGGGTGCCGGGTGACCGCAGCTGGTCATGCGGACCAGGGGCTCGGCGTCGGCGATCTCGACCAGAAGAGCGGTCACGAAGCGTTCTCCCGCCTCGCCCTCCGGTTCGAAGTCGGCGAGGTAGCGGGTCATGCTCCGTTCCAGGGAAGCGGCCAGGTCGGGCAGGGAGGCCTGCTGGTGGGCGGCCTCGCGGAAGGCGCCGAGCAGGAGGGCGGCCTCGCCCAGGGCGGGCAGGCCCTTGCCCCGCACGTCGCCGATCATCACGCGGACCGCGCTGCCGGTGCGGGCGGCGGCATAGAGGTCGCCGCCGATCTCGGCCTCCTCCTCGGAAGCCAGATAGACACAGGCGAGCCGCAGCGGGCCGAGCCGGCTCGGCAGCGGCCACATCAGCACCTGCTGGGCGGCCTCGGCGACCGACCGGACCCGGGCCATCTGGCGTGCGTGCCGGTCGCGCACCGCACACAGGAACACGATCAACGAGGTGATCACCGCGATGGCGATCACCTCCACTATCGCGTTCCGTGAAGACTGCATTCCGGTGCGCCAGCTGCTGATCGCCTCGCCCGCCATGGCCAGGGCCCCGATGCCGGCCGTCGTCCAGGGGCCCGCGAACCACGCGGTGAGCGTGGGCGCGACCACCAGCAGGGGGCTGAGAATGATGTTCGGCCCAGTCGCGATGTCCGCGGCAGTGATCACGACGATGAGCGCGACAGGGATCAGCAGCAGCAGGTGGCTCGGCTGCCACGGCTGCCCGAGACCCACATGTCCCTGCCTGGAGCCCATGCCTTCCAGACTGCTCCGCCACGGATCGCCCCGCGACTGCAGGAGACGATGACAGCAGTGAGCACGCGGGCGTGGCCTCAGGGGTGGACCGTCGGAGTGGCCGGCCTTCTGTGGACCAGCGTGGCGGGAGAGAGGAACAGTCGGCCGAGGTCGAGCGCTCAGCCGAGTTCCGGACGGAGATCCGTTACCGGTGCTACGGGCGCCATTCGAACAGCAGGATGGTCGCGTCGTCCCGCAGTTGGTTGCGCTGGTGGTCGAGGATGGCGTGGATGAGCAGCCGAAGTACCTCGGCCGGGCGCTGGCCGGCGGCGGAGGAGCGGATGATGAAGTCGGTGAACCGGTCGAGGCCGAACTCCACTCCATCCGTTTCGCGTGCCTCCACGACGCCGTCGGTGTAGAGCAGGACGTGGTCGCCCGGTTCCAGTGTCGTCTGGTGGACCTGCCGGGCTGTCGGGGCGAGTTCGCCGGCCAGGCCGAGCGGGGGCTGCGGGGGGCTGTCCAGGGCCCCGTCCACCACCCGGTCGGCACGTATCAGCAGCGGCGGCGGGTGACCGCAGTTGACCCAGCGCAGCACCCCGGTCTGCGCGTCGAGCCGGCACAGCACGCCGGTGCAGAACTGGTCGGGCAGCCACTGGGCGAGCGCCTGGTCGACGGCGCCGACGACGTCGGCCAGGTCGCCACCGCCGCGGCGGGCGTTCCGCGCCGCGGCCATGGCGACCGACGCGGTCAGGCCGGAGGTCAGATCGTGCCCCATGGAGTCGAGGATCAGGGTGTGCAGCACGTCCTTGACCACCGAGTGGTCGAAGGCGTCGCCGGCGACGTCGTACGCCGGTTCCAGGACCGCGGTGGAGACGCACCTGTTGCTGCCGATGGTGCGGGGTGGCAGGAAGGCCCGCAGCATCTCGGTGGGCAACCGCATGGTCGCGGTGCGGGTGCGGGCGACGAGCCAGTCGCTGTAGGCGCGCTTGGAGGTGATCAACATGGCGAACAGATGGGCCAGCATCCGGCTGCGGCGCATACGCACCCCGTCGAGCGCGGCGGGCCGCACCGCCAGCACGCCCAGCCGCTCCGCACCGTCGACCAGAGGCATCCACACGATCACGCCGTCGTCGGCGTCGGCCACCTGTGGGGAGACGGTGCGGTACGCCCAGCCGGCCAACGAGTCCGCCACCGGCAGCGGCTCCAACGTCTCGTCGAGTGGGATGAGCAGCCGCTGTTGCAGGTCGACGAGGCAGATCAGCGCGGTGCCCAGGCCGAGGGCCGAGGCGCACCGGTTCGCCAGGGCGGACAGCTCGTACGGCAGGGCCGTCTGCGCCTCGATGATCAGCTCTTCCAGCCGACTCTCGTCGACCGCGGCGTCAGGACCGGCGGACGCGTGCGGTGGGTCCGACACGGGGGATCACCACCCTCCGCGCTCAGTTTCACACCAATCCCGACCTCTCTCGCGTCAGGCACGATCGCCCCCGGGGGGCGGGTATGGCGACGGAGGGACGGGTGTGGCTCAATCTCTGTGGTCCACGGCCATCGCCCTGGCCCTGCTCGCCACCGGCCTCTTCGCCGCCTGGGGGGACACGCGGTCGCGTGCGCGCCCCGCTACGCCGCGACGGGGCTGCCGACACGCCTCGGAAAGCACGGGGTGCAGATAATCGGTGCCGTGTTCTGCGCCGTTCCCGCCGGGCTGTTCGGTATGTGGACCGGCCCTGTCGGAGTGATCGTCCTGTGGGCGGTCCTTGTCGGAGTGCTGCTCGTGGCGACCCGACGCCTCGACACGCCGAACCGGGGCCGGGGCCGGCACGCGAGCGCGCCGGCACACACTCGGAGTGACACCACAGGGCGATGACGACGTCCTGAATCCGGGCAGCGCGGCCGGTGAATCCGCCGGCTCAGCCTTCCCAGGTTCGAATCCTGGCGCCGCCACTCCGGGAAAGGCCCCCTCTGATCGGCCTGTGCGGCAGGCCGGAGGGGGTTTCGTGGGTGGGCGCGGGGCCGGTGTCGGTGGTGCCGTGCACACTGGGGCCATGTCCTCGCGTCGCAGACTCTGTCCCGTGTGCCGTCGGGAGATCGCCGTGGTCGCCGGGCGGTTCGCGCGGCACGATCCACCCGGGACGCGGGCCAGCGGCGGGCTGACCTCCTGTGCCGGATCGCGCCGGATGGCGCAACTCGGCGCAGTGCAGCCGTCGTTGGACGGCTATGCCGTTCCGGAGTGTCCCGGGCAGATGCCCTTGTTCTGAGCGGTTGTCGGTGCCGGAAGGGGCGCGGACGTACTCAGTTGCCCGCCACCGACTTCACCGCCACCGACACCGGTGCCGAGCCGCTGACGAGTTCCAGGGTCAGGCCGGCCGTGGCCGGGGTCTCCACCAGTTCGGCCAGTACGGCGGCCACGTCGTCGCGCGGGATCATGCCGCGGCCGGTGTGGGCCTCCAGGCGCACCTGGCCGGTGCCGGCGTCGTCGGTCAGCGAACCGGGGCGCAGGATCGTCCAGTCCAGAGCCTCCTGACGGCGGACGTGGTCGTCCGCCTCGCCCTTGGCGCGCAGATAGACGTCGAAGACCTCGTCGCCCTTGTGCGCGGCGTCCGCGCCCATCGACGACACGACCAGATGGCGGCGCACGCCCGCGCGTACCGCCGCGTCCGCGAACAGCACCGCCGCGCCCTTGTCCACCGTGTCCTTGCGCGCCGCGCCGCTGCCCGGGCCCGCGCCCGCCGCGAACACCGCCGCGTCGGCGCCCCGCAGCAGCCGCGCGACCTCCTCGACCGACGCCGACTCCAGGTCGAGCACGACCGGTTCGGCGCCGGCCTCCCGCAGGTCCTCGCTCTGCTCGGCACGGCGGATGATGCCCGCCACCTCGTCCCCGCGCGCGGCGAGCAGCCGCTCCAGCCGCAGCGCGATCTGACCATGACCACCAGCGATGACAATGCGCATGCTTCCGACCGTACGCCCGGACGGCCGTATCCGCCGCACGACTTCGGCCAGGCCCCGGGGCGCGCTCCACCGTGTCCCGCACGCCCCCGGCGGCACTGCCGCGGCCCTGCCGCACGGGCCGTCAGGACAACTCCCCCCGCCCCTGCCGCGGCAGCCCCAGCTCCACCGTGGCGGCGGAGTCGCAGAACTCCCGCACCGCGCTGGTGCGTGCCACCACGCGCCCTCGGTGCACCACGATCCGGCTGTACGCGAGCGACAGCGCCCCCGCGAGCCGGTCGCCGCGCACCGCGAGCAGCTCGGCGGGGAAACCCGCCTCCACCCGCACCTCGGGCAGACCGAGCACCGCGCGGGCGGACGCGCTCACCGCGTCGTAGGCCTCCTCGGGGCGCAGCCCGTGCCGTGAGGCCAGCAGGTAGGCGGCCTCCAGCGGGTCGCCGCGCCCCACCGGGTTGGACACGTCCCGCAGGGCGCCGCTGCCCGCGGCCACCCGGACCCCGGCCGCCCGCAGCAGCCGCACCGGCGCCGTCCCGTGTCCCTCGGCGCCGCCGCAGCAGCCCTGCGGCAGGCACACCACCCTCACCCCGGCCGCGGCCAGCCGGTCCGCGGCCCGCTCGGCCGCCCCGGCGGGCAGCCGGGCGAGGCCGCCGCACGGGCCCAGCGTCACTCCCGGGCGCAGCCCGCCCGCCATCGCCGCGATGCGCGCCAGGCGGGCCGGGTCGTCGCCGTCGGTGTGCAGGTCGACGGGGCAGCCGTGTTCGGAGGCGACTTCGAGGACCGCCTCGACGTAGCCCGTCGGGTCGGGGTCCACGTCGGGGCAGCCGCCCACGACGCAGGCGCCCATCTTGAGCGAGTCCCGCAGTATCGCCAGGCCGTCCGCGCCGGCCGCCCCGGTCAGCACGCGCGGCACCGCCACCGTCGTCAGTTCGGTGAGCCCGCGCAGCGACCGCCGGGCCCGCAGGACCGCCGTCAGGCCGCCGAGCCCCTGGACGTCGCCCACGCGTACGTGTGCGCGTACGGTCGTCGCGCCGTGCCCCAGTTGCAGCAGCGCGGCCTCGGTGGTGCGGCGCTGGACGTCCTCCGGTTCGTACGACACCGGTCCGCCGCTGTCGGCGGTCAGGGCCGTGTCGGCGTGGGCGTGGGGCTCGGCCGGGGCCGGCAGGAGCAGGTAGCCGCTGAGGTCGACCCGGGGCGCGCCGCCCCGCGGGCCGCCCGCGCCGAGGCTGCCGGCGGTGCCGACCGCCTCGATGCGCTCACCGGCCAGCCGTACGTCCACGGTCCGCCCGTCGGTCAGCCGGGCTCCGCACAGCAGCAGCCCGTCCGGGTCCGTCCGTCCGGACGGACCCGGCGAGGAGGACGAGGGGGGTGGCGGCTGTCCGGGGGGCATCGCACTCCAGGTACGCAGGGCGACAGGGGGTTCGGGACACGTTCGGGGCGCGGACCGCGAGGCCGCGCGGGCCACGCAAGATCACGCAGAGTGAGTCGAGCCTAGGGCGGCCACCGGGCCTGGCGAGGGAGGAGCGCAATAGTCGTACCGGTGTGGCCGCGGGACCTGGGGCGGTGCCGGGAAACGGATTTGGGTGAACGGCCGCAGAGCGTGTAATGTCTTCCTCGCTCGCCCCAATAGCTCAGTCGGCAGAGCGTCTCCATGGTAAGGAGAAGGTCAACGGTTCGATTCCGTTTTGGGGCTCTGGTGTGAGAGGTTCCCGCCGCAAGGCGGGGTCCGATCGCATCGCAGCGGTGTAGCTCAGTCGGTAGAGCAAGCGGCTCATAATCGCTGTGTCACCGGTTCAAGTCCGGTCACCGCTACTCACAGTAGCCGATTGCGGGGTCGGTCCTTCGATCGGCTACTCTTTCTTGCGTTGAACTAGCCTACCCGTTCGTCAAGGAGCACTCACGTGGCTGCCACCGACGTCCGCCCGAAGATCACGCTGGCCTGCGTGGAGTGCAAGGAGCGGAACTACATCACCAAGAAGAACCGGCGGAACAACCCCGACCGGCTCGAGATGAAGAAGCACTGCCCGCGTTGCAACGCGCACACCGCGCACCGCGAGACGCGCTGATCAGATTCAGACATGAGGCCGCCCCCGCACCACGGGGGCGGCCTCATGTTGTTTCATGTGCGAAAGCCCAGCGAAAGTCCAGCGGGAGCCCGGTGAGAGCCGGACCGCCCGCCGGGCTGCGTGAAACCCCAGCGACACCAGGAGGTGCCGAGCCATGGCGCTCGACCAGTCCTTCGTGGGGCGGTCCTACCCGCCCACCGACCCCTACGAGGTGGGCCGGGAGAAGATCCGTGAGTTCGCGGAGGCGGTGGGCGACGCCAACCCGGCGTACACGGACCCGGAAGCCGCCAAGGAACTCGGCCACCCCGATGTGATCGCCCCGCCGACCTTCGTCTTCGCGATCACCTTCAAGGCCGCCGGACAGGTCGTCCAGGACCCGCAGCTAGGCCTGGACTACAGCCGCGTGGTGCACGGCGACCAGAAGTTCGCCTACACCCGGCCCGTGCGCGCCGGCGACCGGCTCACCGTCACCTCCACCATCGAGTCGATCAAGTCCCTGGCCGGCAACGACGTCCTGGACATCCGCGGCGAGGTGCACGACGAGATGGGCGAGCACGTCGTGACCGCCTGGACCAAGCTCGTGGCCCGCGCGGCCGAGGAGGCGTGAGGAAACCGATGACGGCGAAGATCGCCTACGACGACGTCGAGGTCGGCACCGAGCTGACGGCGCAGACCTTCCCCGTGACCCGGGCCACCCTCGTCCAGTACGCGGGCGCCTCCGGGGACTTCAACCCCATCCACTGGAACGAGAAGTTCGCCAAGGAGGTCGGGCTCCCGGACGTGATCGCGCACGGCATGTTCACCATGGCCGAGGCGATCCGCGTGGTCACCGACTGGACGGGCGACCCCGGCGCCGTCGTCGAGTACGGCGTCCGCTTCACCAAGCCCGTCGTCGTCCCGAACGACGACGAGGGGGCCGTGATCGAGGTCTCCGGCAAGGTCGCGGCCAAGCTCGACGACAACACCGTGCGGGTCGACCTGACCGCCATGAGCAACGGGCAGAAGGTCCTCGGGATGTCCCGGGCCGTCGTACGCCTGGCCTGACGGCCACCGCGGTCCCGCACTCGCCGAGGTGCGGGACCGTCAGCGGGGTCTCGTAGTCTTGGGCGCGTGCAGGAACTCCACGACGCGCCCCTCGCCCCGCTGACCACCTTCCGGCTGGGCGGCCCCGCGACCCGGCTGATCACCGCGACCACCGACGCCGAGGTGATCGACGCCGTCCGCGACGCCGACGCCCACGGCACACCGCTGCTGGTCATCGGCGGCGGCTCCAACCTGGTCATCGGCGACAAGGGCTTCGACGGCACCGCGCTGCGCATCGCCACCCGCGGCTTCGAACTCGGCGGTACGACGCTGGAGCTGGCCGCCGGAGAGGTGTGGACGGACGCGGTCGCGCGCACCGTCGAGGCCGGGCTCGCCGGCATCGAGTGCCTGTCCGGCATCCCCGGCTCCGCGGGCGCCACCCCGATCCAGAACGTCGGGGCGTACGGCCAGGAGGTGTCCTCGACGATCACCGAGGTCGTCGCCTACGACCGCCGGGCGGGCCGCACGGTGACGCTGGCCAACGAGGAGTGCGCGTTCTCCTACCGGCACAGCCGCTTCAAGGCCGACCCCGAGCGGTACGTCGTCCTGCGCGTCCGCTTCGGGCTGGAGGACGCGGACGGGCTGTCGGCGCCGGTCAAGTACGCCGAGACCGCCCGCGTCCTCGGCGTGGAGGCGGGCGACCGGGTACCGCTCGCCACCGCCCGCGAGACCGTGCTGAAGCTGCGGGCCGGGAAGGGCATGGTGCTGGACCCCGAGGACCACGACACCTGGTCCGCCGGCTCCTTCTTCACCAACCCGATCCTCACGGACGCCGACTTCGCCGTGTTCCGTACGCGCGTGCGGAAGCGGCTCGGCGACGGCGCCGAGCCGCCCGCCTATCCGGCGGGGCAGGGGCACACCAAGACCTCCGCGGCCTGGCTGATCGACAAGGCGGGCTTCACCAAGGGCTACGGCACCGGACCGGCCCGCATCTCCACCAAGCACACCCTCGCCCTCACCAACCGCGGCGCCGCGACCACGGAGGACCTGCTCGCGCTGGCCCGCGAGGTGGTGGCCGGGGTCCGCGAGGCCTTCGGCATCACGCTGGTCAACGAGCCGGTGACGGTCGGCGTGAGCCTGTAGCCACCCGGAAACCGGCTGGGGCGCCGTACGAAGATCACATAGGGTCGTTCCTCGTCCTTCACGGGGCACAAGGGGAGGGGAAGACCATGTGGGAACGACGCGGCCGACGTGCCGTGGCGGCCGTCGCCGCCGCCGTCCTGGCGGGTGTGCTCGCCACGGGATGCGGCAAGGGCGCCGCGCCGACCGGAGGCGGGGAGCAGGACGCGGCGGCGTCATACACGAGCGTGGGGGAGATCGACGAGACGCTCGCACCGGACGGCACCACCGTCCGTGTGGGATCCCCTCGCGCACAGACCGTCGTCCACCTGTACGAGGACCTGCGCTGCCCGGTCTGCGCGGAGTTCGAGACCCGGGGCGGCGGCGAGGGCCTGCGCGAGCTGGTCCTGTCCGGCGAGGTCCGGGCCGAGTACACGCTGGCCTCGTTCCTCGACGACAGGCTCGGCGGCGAGGGCTCGAAGAAGGCCGCCAACGCCCTGCGGGCCGCCCTGGACGCGGGCAAGTTCGCCGAGTACCACGAGATGCTCTTCGCGCACCAGCCCGAGGAGGAGGTCGACGGCTACACCGACGCCTTCCTGCTGGACATGGCCTCCGAGGTCCCGGGCCTGCGCGGCGCGGAGTTCGACGCGGCGGTGAAGGGCATGAAGCACCGCGACTTCGTGACCGCCTCCGAGAAGGCCTTCGACGCGTCCGGCGTGACCGGCACGCCCACCATGAAGGTGGACGGCAGGACCGTCGGCGGGTCCCTGGCCGGCGGCATCTTCGACAAGGAGACGCTGCCCATGGTGATCGGCGCCATGGCCCGCTCCTGACCGGCACACCCTCCGCGGCCGTCCGTCAGTTCGCCAGCCAGTCGTCCACCCCGGACAGCAGCTTGGCGCGCACGTCCTCGGGGGCCGCCGACGCGCGGATCGACTGGCGGGCCAGTTCCGCCAGTTCGGCGTCCGTGAAGGAGTGGTGGCGGCGGGCGATCTCGTACTGCGCCGCCAGCCGGGAGCCGAAGAGCAGCGGGTCGTCGGCGCCCAGGGCCATCGGGACACCCGCCTCGTATAGCCGGCGCAGGGGGACGTCCTCGGGCTTGTCGTACACGCCGAGGGCCACGTTCGAGGCCGGGCACACCTCGCAGGTCACGCCCCGGTCGGCCAGGCGGCTCAGCAGCCGCGGGTCCTCGGCCGCGCGTACCCCGTGGCCCACCCGGTGGGCCCGGAGGTCGTCCAGGCAGTCGCGGACCGAGGCGGGGCCGGTCAGCTCGCCGCCGTGCGGGGCCGCGAACAGGCCGCCGTCCCGGGCGATCGCGAAGGCCCGGTCGAAGTCCCGTGCCATGCCCCGGCGTTCGTCGTTCGACAGGCCGAAGCCGACCACGCCGCGGTCCCGGTAGCGCACCGCGAGGCGGGCCAGCGTGCGGGCGTCCAGGGGGTGCTTCATACGGTTCGCGGCGACCACGACCCGCATCCCGAGACCCGTCTCGCGCGACGCCGTCTCCACCGCGTCCAGGATGATCTCCAGCGCCGGAATCAGCCCGCCCAGGCGCGGCGCGTACGAGGTCGGGTCGACCTGGATCTCCAGCCACCCCGAGCCGTCCCTGACATCCTCCTCGGCGGCCTCCCGCACCAGCCGCCGGATGTCCTCCGGCTCCCGCAGACAGGAGCGCGCCGCGTCGTACAGCCGCTGGAAGCGGAACCAGCCCCGCTCGTCCGTCGCCCGCAGCCGCGGCGGCTCCCCGCTGACCAGGGCCCCCGTCAGCGCGTCCGGCAGCCGTACGCCGTGCTTGTCGGCCAGTTCCAGCAGGGTGGTGGGCCGCATCGACCCGGTGAAGTGCAGGTGCAGATGGGCTTTCGGCAGCTCAGAGAGATCACGTACACGCTCCATCCCTGGATCGTGCCGCACGTTCCCCGTGCCCCGGTAGTCGTTTCCCCATTCGTGGTCTTGCTCGCACAAACGAAGGGGCGCTCGCAGGCCACTCACGTGAGTGGCCTGCGAGCGCCCGCAAACGGAAGCGGACCTCAGTCCCGCGCCTCCGCCAGCAGCTTCTGGATCCGGCTCACGCCCTCCACCAGGTCCTCGTCACCGAGGGCGTAGGACAGGCGCAGGTAGCCCGGCGTGCCGAAGGCCTCGCCCGGGACGACCGCGACCTCGGCCTCCTCCAGGATCAGCGCGGCCAGCTCCACCGAGGTCTGCGGGCGCTTGCCGCGGATCTCCTTGCCGATCAGCGCCTTCACCGACGGATAGGCGTAGAACGCGCCCTCCGGCTCCGGGCAGAGCACACCGTCGATCTCGTTGAGCATCCGCACGATGGTCTTCCGCCGCCGGTCGAAGGCCTCGCGCATCTTCGCGACCGCCTCCAGGTCGCCGGAGACGGCGGCGAGGGCCGCGGCCTGGGAGACGTTCGACACGTTCGACGTGGCGTGCGACTGGAGGTTGGTCGCGGCCTTGACCACGTCCTTCGGGCCGATGACCCAGCCCACGCGCCAGCCGGTCATGGCGTACGTCTTCGCCACGCCGTTGACGACGACGCACTTGTCGCGCAGCTCGGGCAGGAGCGCCGGCAGCGACACCGAGACGGCGTCGCCGTAGACCAGGTGCTCGTAGATCTCGTCGGTCAGCACCCACAGGCCGTGTTCGAGGGCCCAGCGGCCGATCGCCTCGGTCTCGGCCTCGGAGTAGACCGCGCCGGTCGGGTTGGACGGGGAGACGAAGAGGACGACCTTGGTCCTCTCCGTGCGGGCGGCCTCCAGTTGCTCGACCGACACGCGGTAGCCGGTGGTCTCGTCCGCGACGACCTCGACCGGGACGCCGCCGGCCAGACGGATCGACTCCGGGTACGTCGTCCAGTACGGCGCCGGCACGATGACCTCGTCGCCCGGGTCGAGCATCGCGGCGAACGCCTCGTAGATGGCCTGCTTGCCGCCGTTGGTGACCAGGATCTGCGAGACGTCCGGCTCCCAGCCGGAGTCGCGCAGCGTCTTCGCGGCGATCGCGGCCTTCAGCTCGGGCAGGCCGCCGGCCGGCGTGTAGCGGTGGTACTTGGGGTTCCGGCAGGCCTCGACGGCGGCCTCGACGATGTAGTCCGGGGTCGGGAAGTCCGGCTCGCCGGCGCCGAAGCCGATCACGGGACGCCCGGCGGCCTTGAGGGCCTTGGCCTTGGCGTCCACGGCGAGGGTGGCGGACTCGGAGATCGCGCCGATGCGGGCGGAGACCCGGCGCTCGGTGGGAGGGGTTGCAGCGCTCATACCGTCCATCGTTTCAGACCGGAAACGCCCGGGGCACGCGGGTTTCACAGGGTGAACAAGGCCGGTGGACCCTCTGGACACCCGTCCGGATCCCGTCTTCTGCCAGGCGATCTTCCATCGACCGGAGCCGGTTGGACACTTTCTGTTCGACGACCGGCGCCGGAACACGTACACTCTCACCTCGTTGGCCTTCAGCAGCCGCTGTCGCACCTGGTGCACACCGAGCACCCGGTCGTATGCGGTACGTTGGGGGGCACACAAAGGGTCGTAGCTCAATTGGTAGAGCACTGGTCTCCAAAACCAGCGGTTGGGGGTTCGAGTCCCTCCGGCCCTGCTACACACACCTTCGCCAGGATGTGTGCGCATGTACGTACAGCAATGCACCGCCGTGCGGCTCGACCGGGCGCGGCACGGCCACGACCCGGAATCAGGTGAGGACGAATGACGGACGCCGTGGGCTCCCTCGACACGCCTGATGCCCAGGACGAGGTGACGGAATCCAAGAAGGCCCGCAAGGGTGGCAAGCGTGGCAAGAAGGGCCCGCTCAAGCGCCTTGCTCTCTTCTACCGTCAGATCATCGCGGAACTCCGCAAGGTCGTCTGGCCGACCCGCAATCAGCTGACGACGTACACCACCGTGGTGATTGTCTTCGTCGTCATCATGATCGGCCTGGTGACCGTGATTGACTATGGGCTCAACCACGCGGCCAAGTACGTTTTCGGCTGAGCCAAGAGCGAAGGGCGCCGCGGTTACCGGCGCCCCTTTTCGCATGTTCCACCCCTATGTATCCAGGAAGAAGCAGCCACCGTGTCTGACCCGAACCTGAACGACGCCATCGAGCCGACCGAGTCCGTGGATGACGAGCTCGACATCGTCGAGGGTGCGGACGAGGTCGACGAGGCCGAGGCTGCCGAGGCCGCCGCGGGCGAGCCGGCCGAGGAGGCCGCCGTCCACGTCGTGGACGAGGCGCCCGGGGGTGAGGCCGAGGAGGAGGAGCCGGAGGCCGAGGTCGACCCGGTCACCAAGCTCCGCGAGGAACTGCGCACGCTGCCCGGCGAGTGGTACGTCATCCACACCTACGCCGGCTACGAGAAGCGCGTGAAGGCGAACCTGGAGCAGCGTGCCGTCTCGCTGAACGTCGAGGACTTCATCTACCAGGCCGAGGTGCCCGAGGAAGAGATCGTCCAGATCAAGAACGGCGAGCGCAAGACCGTCCGGCAGAACAAGCTGCCCGGCTACGTCCTCGTCCGCATGGACCTGACGAACGAGTCCTGGGGCGTCGTCCGCAACACCCCGGGCGTCACCGGGTTCGTGGGCAACGCCTACGACCCGTACCCGCTGTCCCTGGACGAGATCGTGAAGATGCTCGCCCCCGAGGCGGAGGAGAAGGCCGCCCGCGAGGCCGCCGAGGCCGAGGGCAAGCCGGCTCCGCAGCGCAAGGTCGAGGTCCAGGTGCTGGACTTCGAGGTCGGCGACTCGGTCACCGTCACCGACGGCCCGTTCGCCACGCTCCAGGCCACGATCAACGAGATCAACCCGGACTCCAAGAAGGTCAAGGGCCTCGTCGAGATCTTCGGCCGCGAGACCCCGGTCGAGCTGAGCTTCGACCAGATCCAGAAGAACTAGCTCACCGCGGTTCTTTCTGGACGTACCGCTTCCGCGCAGGTCAGGCAATCGCTCCAGCGGTCGCCTGACCTGCCCGGTTTTCAGCCGCGCAGCCATACCCGTTATCGTTGTGCGGTATGCCTGCGTCCGGGTGGTACCCGAGCGCCGGCAGGACCCGAATCGAAAGGACCCGGAGAGCAATGCCTCCCAAGAAGAAGAAGGTCACGGGGCTCATCAAGCTCCAGATCCAGGCCGGCGCCGCCAACCCGGCTCCGCCGGTCGGCCCGGCGCTGGGTCAGCACGGCGTCAACATCATGGAGTTCTGCAAGGCCTACAACGCCGCGACCGAGTCGCAGCGCGGTTGGGTCATCCCGGTGGAGATCACGGTCTACGAGGACCGTTCCTTCACCTTCATCACCAAGACCCCGCCGGCCGCGAAGATGATCCTCAAGGCCGCGGGCGTGGAGAAGGGCTCCGGCGAGCCGCACAAGACCAAGGTCGCCAAGATCACCCAGGCGCAGGTCCGCGAGATCGCCCAGACCAAGATGCCCGACCTCAACGCCAACGACCTGGACGCCGCCGCGAAGATCATCGCCGGCACCGCGCGTTCCATGGGCGTCACGGTCGAGGGCTGAACCCCACCTTCGTAGCACCATGCGGCCGATGGCCGCACGTGGCAGGGCCCGCTCGGCCCGTACCACGACTCCTTTCAGAACACACAGGAGCAGTTG
Source organism: Streptomyces sp. NPDC001204 (assembly GCF_053598035.1). NCBI lineage: Bacteria > Bacillati > Actinomycetota > Actinomycetes > Kitasatosporales > Streptomycetaceae > Streptomyces > Streptomyces sp. NPDC001204. The sequence goes on from NZ_JBSFJL010000021.1 coordinate 102,178, forward strand.
TGAGCAAGCGCAGCAAGGCTCTCCGCGCTGCGGACGCCAAGATCGACCGGGAGAAGCAGTACGCCCCGCTCGAGGCCGTCCGTCTCGCCAAGGAGACCTCCACGACCAAGTTCGACGGCACCGTCGAGGTCGCCTTCCGTCTGGGTGTCGACCCGCGCAAGGCCGACCAGATGGTCCGTGGCACCGTGAACCTTCCGCACGGCACCGGTAAGACCGCCCGGGTCCTGGTCTTCGCGACCGGTGACCGTGCCGAGGCCGCACGTGCCGCCGGCGCCGACATCGTCGGCGCGGACGAGCTGATCGACGAGGTGTCGAAGGGCCGTCTGGACTTCGACGCCGTCGTCGCCACCCCGGACCTCATGGGCAAGGTCGGCCGCCTCGGCCGCGTCCTCGGCCCGCGTGGTCTGATGCCGAACCCGAAGACCGGCACCGTCACCCCCGACGTGACCAAGGCCGTCACGGACATCAAGGGCGGCAAGATCGAGTTCCGCGTCGACAAGCACTCGAACCTGCACTTCATCATCGGCAAGACGTCGTTCGACGACAGCAAGCTGGTGGAGAACTACGCCGCGGCGCTGGACGAGATCCTCCGTCTGAAGCCGTCCGCCGCCAAGGGTCGCTACATCAAGAAGGCCGCCATCACCACCACGATGGGCCCCGGCATCCCGGTCGACCCGAACCGCACCCGCAACCTCCTCGTCGAGGAGGACCCGGCCGCGGTCTGAGCCGCTCCGGTCCGGTCCGGCCGGTCCGAGCCTCACGGCTCGCACAGCTGAGGGACGAGTCCCGCAACCTTTTCGGGTGCGGGGCTCGTCCCTTTTCTGTGGGACTCCTGTACGACGTCTTCCGTACGTCCGTGCGCGACGTCTGCACGACTCCCGTACGCCTGTCACAGGCCTGCGTTAGCGTGAAGATCACAGCAACCGCATAGGGGTGGGACGAATGAAGAGCACGACCGCGCGCCGTATCACGCTCTCCGTCGTGGCGCTGACCTCACTGACGGCAGTGGCCGCCTGCGGCTCCTCCGGCGGCTCCTCCGGTTCCTCCGGCGGCTCGGGCAAGGGCGACGGCGCGGCCGGCCGGGGGCTCGCGCACGTGAGTCCCGTCGCGGCCCTGCGTTCCGCCGACACCTCCACCGCCGAGGCCGACTCCGCCAGGGTGTCGATGACGACCAGCATCGGCACGCTGATGTCGATGAAGGGCGACGGCACCCTCGACTGGGGTGACGGCCTGACCGGCACGCTCAAGCTCACCTACACCGGCGGCACGGTCGCCGAGACGATGCGCCGCATCGGGGCCACGACGATGGAGGCGCGGTACCTGCCCGACGCCTACTACGCCCACATGGGCGATGCCTACGCGCGGCAGACGGGCGGCAAGCACTGGATCGCCTACCGCTACGAGGACCTCGGGGACCTCGTCGGCGGCTCCGGCGAGTACATGCGGGAGCAGCTGAAGAACGCCACGCCGAACCAGTCGGTGAAGCTGCTGCTGGCCTCCGGCGACGTCCGGAAGGCCGGCGAGGCGACGGTGCGCGGCGAGCACACCACGCACTACGCGGGCACGGTGAACGTCGCCGACTTCGCCGAGAAGAGCTCGAACCTGCCCAAGCGCCAGATGGACGAGCTGAAGAAGCAGCTCAGCGAGGCGGGCGTCACCACGGAGTCGATCGACATCTGGGTCAACGACCGGAACCTCCTGGTCAAGAAGGTCGAGAAGGCGGACATGGCGACCGGCACCATGACCAACACCGCCTACTACAGCGACTACGGCGTGAAGACCTCCGTCCAGGCGCCCCCGGCCGGCGACACCAGGGACTTCAAGGACCTGATGAAGTCCCAGGGCGCCACCGCGGGCGGCACCGGCATCGGCTCCTGAGCCGCGCTCCCGAGGCGATTTGCTTTGCGGTGACCGCTTCCCGTACGCTCCCACAGAAGCCAAAGACCGCTGGTCGTTGCCGTGCACTCGTACGAGGGTGCGGTGGCCGAAGGATCCGCTGAACTGCGGACGACCCGCGCAGGTGACTGTGGAAGAACTCCCGGAGCACGCGTCGATCCCCGTGTGTGCACCCGGTCGAGTCCGCCCCGTGCGCCTGCGCCGGGGCGTTTCGTTTTCCCCAGTCCTCCTTCGGGTCCGCGCGGTCCGAATCACCCGGAAGGAGGCCGAGGCTCTATGGCGAGGCCCGACAAGGCTGCCGCGGTTGCGGAGCTGACGGACAAGTTCCGCAGTTCCAACGCCGCCGTGCTGACCGAGTACCGCGGTCTCACCGTGGCGCAGCTCAAGACGCTGCGCCGGTCGCTCGGTGAGAACGCCCAGTACGCCGTGGTGAAGAACACGCTGACCAAGATTGCGGCCAACGAGGCCGGGATCACGCTGGACGACCAGCTCTTCGCTGGTCCGACGGCCGTCGCCTTCGTCACCGGTGACCCGGTGGAGTCGGCGAAGGGTCTCCGTGACTTCGCCAAGGACAACCCGAATCTCGTCATCAAGGGCGGTGTCCTTGACGGCAAGGCGCTGTCCGCCGACGAGATCAAGAAGCTTGCGGACCTCGAGTCCCGCGAGGTTCTGCTCTCCAAGCTGGCCGGTGCCTTCAAGGGGAAGCAGTCCCAGGCTGCCTCCGTCTTCCAGGCGCTGCCGTCGAAGCTCGTCCGCACCGTGGACGCGCTGCGCGCCAAGCAGGACGAGCAGGGCGGTGCCGAGTAACTCGGCTCGCTTTCTGATCCGAGCCGTTTGACGCGGCAAGGGTCGCAGCGGGCCGACGTACGCCCGCCTTACCCAGTACATCCGGCACCCGCCGATTTGAGTGGAAGGACCGCCATCATGGCGAAGCTCAGCCAGGAAGACCTGCTCGCGCAGTTCGAGGAGATGACCCTCATCGAGCTCTCCGAGTTCGTGAAGGCGTTCGAGGAGAAGTTCGACGTCACCGCCGCCGCGGCCGCCCCGGTCATGATGGCCGGCCCGGGCGCCCCGGTTGCCGAGGCCGCTGAGGAGAAGGACGAGTTCGACGTCATCCTCGCCGGCGCCGGCGACAAGAAGATCCAGGTCATCAAGGTCGTGCGCGAGCTGACCTCCCTGGGCCTGAAGGAGGCCAAGGACCTGGTCGACGGTGCCCCGAAGCCCGTCCTCGAGAAGGTCAACAAGGAGGCCGCGGACAAGGCCGCCGAGGCCCTCAAGGGCGCCGGCGCCTCCGTCGAGGTCAAGTAAGACCTCGCGGGTCCGCCAAGGACTCCCGCGCGCTGAACACGGCCCCCTGGGGCTGTAACGCGAACGCACCGAGGAGCGATCATCCATCCGGGTGGTCGCTCTTCGGCGTTCGAGGGGGCCGGTGCCGGCTGCCTTGCGCCCGCGGCAGGGAGGGGTATGGTGATCTTCGTCGTGCCTCCAGAGCTCCGGCGGCGGGCTGCAAGTGACGATGGCAGCATCCGGTTTGGCCATGGGAGGCCTTGACGAACCGCACGCAGCACGCAATTCTCAGGACGCGTCGCCAACAAGGATCCGAATCCGAGGCATGGATCGGCGACGAAGAGGGCAGTATCAGGGTGCGTTGAGGGCAGGTAGGCCGCAGACGTTGACAACTACGAGGGTCTCAAAAAACCCGCACTGGACATCAGTGTGCCATGTGGCTACACTGACCCTTTGCGCTGCCTGTTAGCTGTCCCCTGCCCGTCACCAGGGGCATGCCCTCGCCTCAGCAACGACGACCAGATCATCCTTGACCTGGCCTTTCGGCCCGATCAGGACGACCTGTCCTCAAGCGGCGGCGGGGGGCCGGTACGCGCGTAGTGAGTCCGAGCCCTCGGAAGGACCCCCTCTTGGCCGCCTCGCGCAACGCCTCGACCGCGAATACGAACAACGGCGCCAGCACCGCCCCGCTGCGCATCTCCTTTGCAAAGATCAAGGAGCCCCTCGAGGTTCCGAACCTTCTCGCGCTGCAAACCGAGAGCTTCGACTGGCTGCTCGGCAACGACGCGTGGAAGGCTCGCGTCGAGGACGCTCTGGAGTCCGGTCAGGACGTCCCCACCAAGTCCGGCCTCGAGGAGATCTTCGAGGAGATCTCCCCGATCGAGGACTTCTCCGGGTCGATGTCGCTGACGTTCCGCGACCACCGCTTCGAGCCGCCCAAGAACTCGATCGACGAGTGCAAGGAGCGCGACTTCACGTACGCGGCCCCGCTCTTCGTCACGGCCGAGTTCACCAACAACGAGACCGGCGAGATCAAGTCCCAGACCGTCTTCATGGGCGACTTCCCGCTCATGACGAACAAGGGCACTTTCGTCATCAACGGCACCGAGCGTGTCGTGGTGTCCCAGCTGGTCCGTTCCCCCGGTGTCTACTTCGACTCCTCCATCGACAAGACGTCCGACAAGGACATCTTCTCCGCCAAGATCATCCCCTCCCGGGGTGCCTGGCTGGAGATGGAGATCGACAAGCGCGACATGGTCGGTGTCCGCATCGACCGCAAGCGCAAGCAGTCGGTCACCGTCCTGCTGAAGGCGCTCGGCTGGACCAACGAGCAGATCCTCGAGGAGTTCGGCGACTACGAGTCGATGCGCGCCACCCTGGAGAAGGACCACACCCAGGGCCAGGACGACGCGCTGCTGGACATCTACCGCAAGCTGCGCCCGGGCGAGCCCCCCACGCGTGAGGCCGCGCAGACGCTGCTCGAGAACCTGTACTTCAACCCCAAGCGCTACGACCTCGCCAAGGTCGGCCGCTACAAGGTCAACAAGAAGCTGGGTGCGGACGCTCCGCTGGACGCCGGCGTCCTGACCGTCGAGGACGTCATCTCGACGATCAAGTACCTGGTGAAGCTGCACGCGGGCGAGATCGAGACGGTCGGCGACAGCGGTCAGACGATCGTCGTCGAGACCGACGACATCGACCACTTCGGCAACCGCCGTCTGCGCAGCGTGGGCGAGCTCATCCAGAACCAGGTCCGCACCGGTCTGGCCCGTATGGAGCGCGTCGTCCGCGAGCGCATGACCACGCAGGACGTCGAGGCGATCACGCCGCAGACCCTGATCAACATCCGGCCGGTCGTCGCCTCCATCAAGGAGTTCTTCGGCACCAGCCAGCTGTCGCAGTTCATGGACCAGAACAACCCGCTGTCGGGTCTCACCCACAAGCGCCGCCTGTCGGCCCTTGGCCCGGGTGGTCTCTCCCGTGAGCGGGCCGGCTTCGAGGTCCGTGACGTGCACCCCTCGCACTACGGCCGCATGTGCCCGATCGAGACGCCGGAAGGCCCGAACATCGGTCTGATCGGCTCGCTCGCCTCCTACGGCCGGGTCAACGCGTTCGGGTTCGTCGAGACCCCGTACCGCAAGGTCATCGACGGCCAGGTCACCGACGAGGTCGACTACCTGACCGCCGACGAGGAGGACCGCTTCGTCATCGCCCAGGCCAACGCCACCCTGGCGGACGACCTGCGCTTCGCCGAGGCCCGCGTGCTGGTCCGCCGCCGTGGCGGCGAGGTCGACTACGTCAGCCCCGAGGACGTCGACTACATGGACGTCTCGCCGCGCCAGATGGTGTCGGTCGCGACCGCCATGATCCCGTTCCTCGAGCACGACGACGCCAACCGTGCCCTCATGGGCGCGAACATGATGCGCCAGGCCGTTCCGCTCATCAAGTCGGAGTCCCCGCTCGTCGGCACCGGCATGGAGTACCGCTCCGCCGTCGACGCCGGCGACGTCGTCAAGGCCGAGAAGGCCGGTGTGGTCCAGGAGATCTCCGCCGACTACATCACCACGACCAACGACGACGGCACGTACATCACGTACCGCCTGGCCAAGTTCGCCCGCTCCAACCAGGGCACCTCGGTCAACCAGAAGGTCATCGTCAACGAGGGCGACCGCGTCGTCGAGGGCCAGGTCCTCGCCGACGGCCCGGCCACCCAGAACGGCGAGATGGCGCTCGGCAAGAACCTGCTGGTCGCGTTCATGCCGTGGGAGGGTCACAACTACGAGGACGCGATCATCCTGTCGCAGCGCCTCGTCCAGGACGACGTCCTCTCCTCGATCCACATCGAGGAGCACGAGGTCGACGCCCGTGACACCAAGCTCGGCCCCGAGGAGATCACCCGGGACATCCCGAACGTCTCCGAGGAGGTCCTCGCCGACCTCGACGAGCGCGGCATCATCCGCATCGGCGCCGAGGTCATCGCCGGCGACATCCTCGTCGGCAAGGTGACCCCGAAGGGCGAGACCGAGCTGACCCCCGAGGAGCGCCTGCTGCGCGCGATCTTCGGTGAGAAGGCGCGTGAGGTCCGTGACACCTCGCTGAAGGTGCCGCACGGCGAGACCGGCAAGGTCATCGGCGTGCGCGTCTTCGACCGCGAGGAGGGCGACGAGCTGCCGCCGGGCGTGAACCAGCTGGTCCGCGTCTACGTCGCGCAGAAGCGCAAGATCACCGACGGTGACAAGCTCGCCGGCCGCCACGGCAACAAGGGCGTCATCTCCAAGATCCTGCCGATCGAGGACATGCCGTTCCTGGAGGACGGCACCCCGGTCGACATCATCCTCAACCCGCTGGGTGTGCCGTCCCGAATGAACCCGGGACAGGTCCTGGAGATCCACCTCGGCTGGCTCGCCAGCCGCGGCTGGGACGTCTCCGGCCTCGCGGACGAGTGGGCGGAGCGCCTCCAGGCCATCGGCGCCGACCAGGTCGCCCCCGGCACCAACGTGGCCACCCCGGTCTTCGACGGTGCCCGTGAGGACGAGCTGGCGGGTCTGCTCCAGCACACCATCCCGAACCGTGACGGCGACCGCATGGTCCTCCCGTCCGGCAAGGCGCAGCTGTTCGACGGCCGTAGCGGTGAGCCGTTCCCGGACCCGATCTCGGTCGGCTACATGTACATCCTGAAGCTGCACCACCTGGTCGACGACAAGCTGCACGCCCGCTCGACCGGTCCGTACTCGATGATCACCCAGCAGCCGCTGGGTGGTAAGGCCCAGTTCGGTGGCCAGCGCTTCGGCGAGATGGAGGTGTGGGCCCTCGAGGCCTACGGCGCCGCCTACGCCCTCCAGGAGCTGCTGACCATCAAGTCCGACGACGTCACCGGCCGCGTGAAGGTCTACGAGGCCATCGTCAAGGGCGAGAACATCCCCGAGCCCGGCATCCCCGAGTCCTTCAAGGTGCTCATCAAGGAGATGCAGTCCCTGTGCCTGAACGTGGAGGTGCTGTCCAGCGACGGTATGTCCATCGAGATGCGCGACACCGACGAGGATGTCTTCCGCGCTGCGGAGGAGCTCGGCATCGACCTGTCCCGGCGCGAGCCGAGCAGCGTCGAAGAGGTCTGACGGGAGTCCGGCGGGCCTCCTGACCAGGAAGCCCGCCGACCCCCAGGCCCCCGTTTCAGACCACAGACTTACGACCCTGAGAGGGATTGACGCATAGTGCTCGACGTCAACTTCTTCGACGAGCTCCGGATCGGCCTGGCCACCGCTGACGACATCCGTCAGTGGAGCCACGGCGAGGTCAAGAAGCCCGAGACCATCAACTACCGCACCCTCAAGCCGGAAAAGGACGGGCTCTTCTGCGAGAAGATCTTCGGCCCCACCCGGGACTGGGAGTGCTACTGCGGCAAGTACAAGCGTGTCCGCTTCAAGGGCATCATCTGCGAGCGCTGCGGCGTCGAGGTCACCCGTGCCAAGGTGCGCCGTGAGCGGATGGGCCACATCGAACTGGCCGCGCCCGTCACCCACATCTGGTACTTCAAGGGCGTCCCGTCGCGTCTGGGCTACCTGCTCGACCTGGCCCCGAAGGACCTGGAGAAGGTCATCTACTTCGCGGCGTACATGATCACGTACGTCGACGACGAGCGTCGCACCCGCGACCTGCCGTCGCTGGAGGCCCACGTCTCCGTCGAGCGCCAGCAGATCGAGCAGCGCCGCGACGCCGACCTGGAGGCCCGCGCCAAGAAGCTCGAGGCGGACCTCGCCGAGCTGGAGGCCGAGGGTGCCAAGGCCGACGTGCGCCGCAAGGTGCGCGAGGGTGCCGAACGTGAGATGAAGCAGCTGCGCGACCGCGCGCAGCGCGAGATCGACCGCCTCGACGAGGTGTGGACCCGGTTCAAGAACCTCAAGGTCCAGGACCTCGAGGGCGACGAGCTGCTCTACCGCGAGCTGCGCGACCGGTTCGGCACGTACTTCGACGGCTCGATGGGTGCCGCGGCGCTGCAGAAGCGCCTGGAGTCCTTCGACCTCGAGGAGGAGGCCGAGAAGCTCCGCGAGATCATCCGCACCGGCAAGGGCCAGAAGAAGACCCGCGCCCTCAAGCGGCTGAAGGTCGTCTCCGCGTTCCTGCAGACGTCCAACAGCCCCAAGGGCATGGTCCTGGACTGCGTGCCGGTCATCCCGCCGGACCTGCGTCCGATGGTGCAGCTGGACGGTGGCCGCTTCGCGACCTCCGACCTGAACGACCTGTACCGCCGTGTCATCAACCGCAACAACCGCCTGAAGCGGCTTCTCGACCTCGGTGCGCCCGAGATCATCGTGAACAACGAGAAGCGCATGCTCCAGGAGGCCGTCGACGCGCTCTTCGACAACGGCCGCCGCGGCCGCCCGGTCACGGGCCCCGGCAACCGTCCGCTGAAGTCGCTGTCCGACATGCTCAAGGGCAAGCAGGGCCGCTTCCGTCAGAACCTGCTCGGCAAGCGCGTCGACTACTCGGCCCGTTCCGTGATCGTCGTCGGTCCGCAGCTGAAGCTGCACCAGTGCGGTCTGCCGAAGGCGATGGCGCTGGAGCTGTTCAAGCCGTTCGTGATGAAGCGCCTGGTCGACCTGAACCACGCGCAGAACATCAAGTCGGCCAAGCGCATGGTCGAGCGCGGCCGCACGGTCGTGTACGACGTGCTGGAAGAGGTCATCGCGGAGCACCCGGTTCTGCTGAACCGTGCGCCCACGCTGCACCGCCTCGGCATCCAGGCCTTCGAGCCGCAGCTGGTCGAGGGCAAGGCCATTCAGATCCACCCGCTCGTCTGCACCGCGTTCAACGCGGACTTCGACGGTGACCAGATGGCCGTGCACCTGCCGCTGTCCGCGGAGGCGCAGGCCGAGGCCCGCATCCTGATGCTGTCCTCGAACAACATCCTCAAGCCGGCCGACGGTCGTCCGGTGACGATGCCGACCCAGGACATGGTCCTCGGTCTGTACTTCCTCACCACCGACGCCGAGGGCCGCGAGGCCAAGGGCGAGGACCGCTCCTTCGCGTCGGTCGCCGAGGCGATCATGGCGTTCGACGCCGGCGAGCTCTCGCTCCAGTCGCGGGTGGACGTCCGCTTCCCGGTGGGCACCATCCCGCCGCGCGGCTGGACCCCGCCGGCCCGCGAGGAGGGTGAGCCGGAGTGGCAGCAGGGTGACTCCTTCCGTCTGAAGACGACCCTGGGCCGCGCGCTCTTCAACGAGCTGCTGCCCGAGGACTACCCGTTCGTCGACTTCGAGGTGGGCAAGAAGCAGCTCTCCGAGATCGTCAACGACCTCGCCGAGCGCTACCCGAAGGTCATCGTGGCGGCCACGCTCGACAACCTGAAGTCGTCCGGCTTCTACTGGGCCACCCGTTCCGGTGTCACCGTCGCCATCTCCGACGTCGTCGTTCCCGAGGCGAAGAAGGAGATCGTCAAGGGCTACGAGGCGCAGGACGAGAAGGTCCAGAAGCAGTACGAGCGCGGTCTGATCACCAAGGACGAGCGCACCCAGGAGCTCATCGCGATCTGGACCAAGGCGACCAACGAGGTCGCCGAGGCGATGAACGACAACTTCCCGAAGACCAACCCGATCTTCATGATGGTTTCCTCGGGCGCCCGAGGAAACATGATGCAGATGCGTCAGATCGCCGGTATGCGCGGTCTGGTGTCGAACGCCAAGAACGAGACCATCCCGCGGCCCATCAAGGCGTCGTTCCGTGAGGGTCTGTCCGTGCTGGAGTACTTCATCTCCACGCACGGTGCCCGTAAGGGTCTGGCCGACACCGCCCTGCGTACCGCCGACTCGGGTTACCTCACCCGTCGTCTGGTCGACGTCTCCCAGGACGTCATCATCCGCGAGGAGGACTGCGGCACCGAGCGCGGCCTCAAGCTGCACATCGCGGAGCGCGGTGCGGACGGCGTGCTGCGCAAGGCGGACAACGTCGAGACGTCCGTGTACGCGCGCTGCCTCGCCGAGGACATCGTGGTCGACGGCCAGGTGCTGGCCCCGGCCGGCACCGACCTGGGCGACGTGCTCATCGAGGAGCTCGTCTCCCGCGGTGTCTCCGAGGTCAAGACCCGCTCGGTCCTGACCTGCGAGTCCGCGGTGGGCACCTGCGCCATGTGCTACGGCCGCTCGCTCGCCACCGGCAAGCTGGTCGACATCGGTGAGGCGGTCGGCATCATCGCCGCCCAGTCCATCGGTGAGCCCGGCACCCAGCTGACGATGCGTACCTTCCACACCGGTGGTGTGGCCGGTGACGACATCACCCAGGGTCTGCCCCGTGTCGTCGAGCTCTTCGAGGCCCGTACCCCGAAGGGTGTCGCCCCGATCTCCGAGGCCTCCGGCCGCATCCGGATCGAGGAGACCGAGAAGACCAAGAAGATCGTCGTCACCCCGGACGACGGCAGCGACGAGACGGCGTTCCCGATCTCGAAGCGTGCCCGTCTGCTGGTCGGCGAGGGCGACCACGTCGAGGTGGGCCAGAAGCTCACCGTGGGTGCCACCAACCCGCACGACGTGCTGCGCATCCTGGGTCAGCGGGCCGTCCAGGTCCACCTGGTCGGCGAGGTCCAGAAGGTCTACAACTCGCAGGGTGTGTCGATCCACGACAAGCACATCGAGATCATCATCCGGCAGATGCTGCGCCGGGTGACGATCATCGAGTCCGGCGACGCCGAGCTGCTGCCCGGCGAGCTGGTCGAGCGCTCGAAGTTCGAGCACGAGAACCGTCGTGTGGTCCAGGAGGGCGGTCACCCGGCCTCCGGTCGTCCGCAGCTCATGGGTATCACCAAGGCCTCGCTGGCGACCGAGTCCTGGCTGTCGGCGGCGTCCTTCCAGGAGACGACCAGGGTTCTGACGGACGCGGCGATCAACGCCAAGTCCGACTCCCTGATCGGCCTCAAGGAGAACGTCATCATCGGTAAGCTCATCCCGGCCGGTACGGGCCTGTCCCGTTACCGCAACATCCGGGTCGAGCCGACCGAGGAGGCCAAGGCCGCGATGTACTCGGCCGTGGGCTACGACGACATCGACTACTCGCCGTTCGGCTCCGGCTCCGGCCAGGCCGTTCCGCTGGAGGACTACGACTACGGTCCGTACAACCAGTAGGCGAGCGGCTGCGTGACGCGCTGAAGGGCGGCCATCCCGTAACGGGATGGCCGCCCTTGGCGCATCATGGAGAGACACACGTGGTCCGGGGGAGGTCCCAGTGTCGTATCAACCGTCACACCCGTCGTGGCAGCCCATGCAGCCCTGGCAGCGGGGACAGGGGGTTCCGCAGCCGTGGCAGGGCCAGGGGAGCCCCTCGATGCTCGCGTCCCACGCCGACCGCGAACGGGCCGTGGACGTGCTCAGGGCGGGCTTCAGCGAGGGCCGCCTGGACGAGCGGGAACTCGACCAGCGCGTCGCACGGGCGTACCAGGCCCGTACGGTCGGGGAGCTGGCGCTGCTGGTGGCGGACCTGCCACAGGGTCCGGTGCCGCTCACCTCGGCGGCGGCACCGGTCGTGCCGTCCACGTTCCTGCCGGCGGCGGTCCCGCCGCCCACCAACGGCAAGGCGGTCGGCTCCCTGGTCTGTGGTGTGCTCACGCTGATGACGGCCGGTCTGACGGGCCTGCCCGCGGTGGTCCTGGGACACGCCGCCCGCGCGGAGATGCGCCGCAACGGGGAGGGCGGTGACGGCCTCGCGCTGGCCGGGCTGGTCCTGGGCTGGCTGTCCGTCGCGGGCTGGGCGGTGTTCCTGACCGTGCTCATCGTGGCCGGGATCGCGGGGTCGGGATGACCTGGGCGGATTCCGGTGTCCGAAGATCACGTTCCGTGGATTCGAAGATCGCCCGCGGAGCCCGGGCTTGACAAGCCCCGCGGGACGCGGCGGGCGGGGCCCATTTGTTTTGACCACAGCGAATGAGGTAGGTACGCTCAGACCTTGTGCCTGGGGTGTGCCCTGGCTTTCGTGCGTGCCTTCAAACCGCACCGGGAGCTGCTGAACGGCCACCGTGATCTGCGCCTCTTTCTGCCTTGCGGTGGGAGTCAGCGGGATTCGACACACCCGACCGCGTGGGTCGGCGAAGTTCCAGGTTAGCTGTACCCATCGGCACACAGAAACCGGAGAAGTAGTGCCTACGATCCAGCAGCTGGTCCGCAAGGGCCGGCAGGACAAGGTCGAAAAGAACAAGACGCCCGCACTCGAGGGTTCGCCCCAGCGCCGCGGCGTCTGCACGCGTGTGTTCACGACCACTCCGAAGAAGCCGAACTCGGCCCTCCGTAAGGTCGCGCGTGTGCGTCTGACCAGCGGTATCGAGGTCACGGCTTACATTCCGGGTGAGGGACACAACCTGCAGGAGCACTCCATCGTGCTCGTGCGCGGCGGCCGTGTGAAGGACCTGCCGGGTGTTCGCTACAAGATCATCCGCGGTTCGCTCGACACCCAGGGTGTCAAGAACCGCAAGCAGGCTCGCAGCCGTTACGGCGCCAAGAAGGAGAAGTAAGAATGCCTCGTAAGGGCCCCGCCCCGAAGCGCCCGGTCATCATCGACCCGGTCTACGGCTCTCCTCTGGTGACCTCCCTGATCAACAAGGTGCTGCTGAACGGCAAGCGCTCCACCGCCGAGCGCATTGTCTACGGCGCCATGGAGGGCCTGCGCGAGAAGACCGGCAACGACCCGATCATCACGCTGAAGCGCGCTCTCGAGAACATCAAGCCGACCCTCGAGGTCAAGTCCCGCCGTGTCGGTGGCGCCACCTACCAGGTGCCGATCGAGGTCAAGCCGGGTCGTGCCAACACCCTGGCGCTGCGCTGGCTGGTCGGTTACTCCCGCGCCCGTCGCGAGAAGACCATGACCGAGCGTCTGCTCAACGAGCTCCTCGACGCGTCCAACGGCCTTGGCGCCGCTGTGAAGAAGCGCGAGGACACGCACAAGATGGCCGAGTCCAACAAGGCCTTCGCGCACTACCGCTGGTAGTCGCTACCCCATCGAGAACCGAGAGAAGACTGAAGCCTTATGGCTACCACTTCACTTGACCTGGCCCATGTCCGCAACATCGGGATCATGGCCCACATCGACGCGGGCAAGACGACCACCACCGAGCGGATCCTGTTCTACACCGGTGTGTCCTACAAGATCGGTGAGACCCACGAGGGTTCCGCCACGATGGACTGGATGGAGCAGGAGCAGGAGCGTGGCATCACGATCACCTCTGCTGCCACCACCTGTCACTGGCCGCTGGACAACGTCGACCACACGATCAACATCATCGACACGCCGGGTCACGTCGACTTCACCGTCGAGGTGGAGCGCTCCCTGCGCGTACTCGACGGTGCCGTGACGGTGTTCGACGGCGTCGCCGGTGTCGAGCCCCAGTCCGAGACGGTGTGGCGTCAGGCGGACCGCTACGGCGTTCCGCGCATCTGCTTCGTCAACAAGCTCGACCGCACCGGTGCCGAGTTCCACCGCTGCGTCGACATGATCAAGGACCGCCTGGGCGCGCAGCCGCTGGTCATGCAGCTGCCGATCGGTGCCGAGGCCGACTTTAAGGGCGTCGTGGACCTGGTCCGCATGAAGGCGCTCGTGTGGTCCGCCGAGGCCGCGAAGGGCGAGATGTACGACGTCGTCGACATCCCGGCCACGCACACCGAGGCCGCCGAGGAGTGGCACGGCAAGCTGGTCGAGGCCGTCGCGGAGAACGACGAAGAGATCATGGAGCTGTACCTGGAGGGCAACGAGCCCACCGAGGAGCAGCTGCACACCGCGATCCGTCGTATCACCATCGCGTCCGGCAAGGCCTCCGAGACCACGATCACCCCGGTGTTCTGTGGCACCGCCTTCAAGAACAAGGGCGTTCAGCCCCTGCTCGACGCGGTCGTGCGCTACCTCCCCACGCCGCTCGACGTCGAGGCCATCGAGGGCCACGCCGTGGGCAACGCGGAAGAGGTCATCAAGCGCAAGCCGTCCGAGGACGAGCCGCTGGCCGCGCTCGCGTTCAAGATCATGAGCGACCCGCACCTCGGCAAGCTCACCTTCGTCCGGGTCTACTCGGGCCGCCTGGAGTCCGGCACGCAGGTGCTGAACTCCGTCAAGGGCAAGAAGGAGCGCATCGGCAAGATCTACCGCATGCACGCCAACAAGCGTGAGGAGATCCCGTCGGTGGGCGCCGGCGACATCGTCGCCGTCATGGGTCTGAAGCAGACCACCACCGGTGAGACGCTGAGCGACGACAAGGCCCCGGTCATCCTGGAGTCCATGGACTTCCCGGCGCCGGTCATCCAGGTCGCCATCGAGCCCAAGTCGAAGGGCGACCAGGAGAAGCTGGGCGTCGCGATCCAGCGCCTGGCCGAGGAGGACCCGTCCTTCCAGGTCCACTCGGACGAGGAGACCGGCCAGACCATCATCGGTGGTATGGGCGAGCTGCACCTCGAGGTGCTGGTCGACCGTATGCGCCGTGAGTTCAAGGTCGAGGCCAACGTCGGCAAGCCGCAGGTCGCGTACCGCGAGACCATCCGCAAGGCGGTCGAGCGGGTCGACTACACGCACAAGAAGCAGACTGGTGGTACCGGCCAGTTCGCCAAGGTGCAGATCGCGATCGAGCCGATCGAGGGCGGCGACGCCTCGTACGAGTTCGTGAACAAGGTCACCGGTGGTCGCGTTCCGAAGGAGTACATCCCCTCGGTCGACGCCGGCGCCCAGGAAGCGATGCAGTTCGGCATCCTGGCCGGCTACGAGATGACGGGCGTCCGCGTCACGCTTCTCGACGGTGGCTACCACGAGGTCGACTCCTCCGAGCTCGCGTTCAAGATCGCCGGTTCGCAGGCCTTCAAGGAGGCCGCGCGCAAGGCCAGCCCCGTGCTGCTCGAGCCGATGATGGCCGTCGAGGTCACCACGCCCGAGGACTACATGGGCGAGGTCATCGGCGACATCAACTCCCGCCGTGGCCAGATCCAGGCCATGGAGGAGCGGGCGGGTGCCCGTGTCGTGAAGGGCCTCGTGCCCCTCTCGGAGATGTTCGGCTACGTCGGCGACCTCCGCAGCAAGACGTCGGGTCGCGCAAGCTACTCGATGCAGTTCGACTCCTACGCCGAGGTTCCGCGGAACGTCGCCGAGGAGATCATCGCGAAGGCCAAGGGCGAGTAACTCACCCGAGTTCCAGCCTTTAGTCTTGACTCCGGAGCCTCTCGGGGCATTCCACGGATTCGCGGCGATCAGCCGTACACCCGGAGGAATGCCCCGGAGATCCGGGCCATCCAGCAAAGATCACCTGGCGCCGATGAGTAAGGCGTACAGAACCACTCCACAGGAGGAACCCAGTGGCGAAGGCGAAGTTCGAGCGGACTAAGCCGCACGTCAACATCGGCACCATCGGTCACATCGACCACGGTAAGACGACCCTCACGGCCGCCATTACCAAGGTGCTGCACGACGCGTACCCGGAGCTGAACGAGGCCACCCCGTTCGACAACATCGACAAGGCGCCCGAAGAGCGTCAGCGTGGTATCACGATCTCCATCTCGCACGTCGAGTACCAGACCGAGGCGCGTCACTACGCCCACGTCGACTGCCCCGGTCACGCGGACTACATCAAGAACATGATCACCGGTGCCGCCCAGATGGACGGCGCGATCCTGGTGGTCGCCGCGACCGACGGCCCGATGCCGCAGACCAAGGAGCACGTGCTCCTGGCCCGCCAGGTCGGCGTGCCGTACATCGTCGTCGCGCTGAACAAGTCCGACATGGTGGACGACGAGGAGATCATGGAGCTCGTCGAGCTCGAGGTCCGTGAGCTCCTCTCCGAGTACGAGTTCCCGGGCGACGACCTCCCGGTCGTGCGTGTCTCCGCTCTGAAGGCGCTCGAGGGCGACGAGAAGTGGGTCCAGTCCGTTCTGGACCTCATGAACGCCGTCGACACCGCCATTCCGGAGCCGGAGCGCGACGTCGACAAGCCGTTCCTGATGCCGATCGAGGACGTCTTCACCATCACCGGTCGCGGTACGGTCGTCACCGGCCGCATCGAGCGTGGTGTCCTCAAGGTCAACGAGACCGTCGACATCATCGGCATCAAGACCGAGAAGACCACCACCACGGTCACCGGCATCGAGATGTTCCGCAAGCTGCTCGACGAGGGCCAGGCCGGTGAGAACGTCGGTCTGCTGCTCCGCGGCATCAAGCGCGAGGACGTCGAGCGCGGCCAGGTCATCATCAAGCCGGGCTCGGTCACCCCGCACACCGAGTTCCAGGCCCAGGCCTACATCCTCTCCAAGGACGAGGGTGGCCGCCACACGCCGTTCTTCAACAACTACCGTCCGCAGTTCTACTTCCGTACGACGGACGTGACCGGCGTGGTGACCCTCCCCGAGGGCACCGAGATGGTCATGCCGGGTGACAACACCGAGATGAAGGTGGAGCTCATCCAGCCCGTCGCCATGGAAGAGGGCCTGAAGTTCGCCATCCGTGAGGGTGGCCGTACCGTGGGCGCCGGCCAGGTCACCAAGATCGTCAAGTAAGCTCACCGGCTTGCTGAAGGGTCTCCCGACCTGGTAGCTCCATCGCGAGCACCACAAGGGCCCGTACGACTCCTGTCGTACGGGCCCTTTCGCGTGTCCCCCCTTTCCGCACCGCCCGGCTCCAGCCCCTGCGTCAACCGTGCCATGGGGGCACCACCCGTCAGCATGAATCAGCGGCATATGCCCATCGGCTTCGGCTGCCCCGTCCTACCTTCGGCACATGGTCAGCTCATCCCATGAGGCCGTGCCGAATCTTCACAGGCGCGACCCGGATAAAGACCTGCTGACCGACGACGAGAACACCGCAGGCATCCTCATCGAGCTCACCGAACAAGGCCTCGGCAAGACGCCGGCCGCAGATCTCTGGAGGCATCTCATGGCCGCCGATCTCTCCTTCTTCCAGTCCCAGACCGCTCAGAACCTTCGCGCCGAGGGGCGAGCCGAAGACGTACTGCTTCGTCTGGAGCGCCAGGGAGTGGAGATCTCGGAGGAGGATCGGGAGCGGATCGTCGGCTGTGCGGACCTGGGCACGCTGAGCATCTGGTTCGCGCGGGCGATCACGGCGACGTCGACGGCCGAGCTGTTCGCGTCGGTCGACTGCGGTTCCGAGGCCTGAGCCCGGCCGAACTGCCGCCGCGCGCCCCCGGGGCAGCCTGCAAAGGGCCCGTACGGCGCCCGTCGTACGGGCCCTTGTCGTTTCCGGCTGTTACGAAACTATTCGGCGTGCACGACCCCTGGTTCCCCGCAGATCACTCCTCCAACATTTGTCATGCCACTGACCAAATTCGGGTGTGTGAGGGGTGTGCCATGTCTGCGCACGTCAGCCGAAGAGCCGTCCTGGGCGCGAGCCTCGCCGCGGTGCCGGTGCTGTCGTCGGGTGCTTTGGGCGCGTCGGGTTCCGCGTGGGCGGCCGGGGGCGAGGGCGGCGGTCCGCGGGTGACGGATCCGGGGGCGTACGTCTCCTTCGCGCCCCGTGAGCCGAGGCCGGGCTCGTTCTCCCTGGTGGGCGCCCCGATCGTGGTCAGCGCCGACGACCATCCCGGAGTCGTCCGGGCGGCGGGGGACCTGCGCGACGACATCCAGCGGGTCACGGGCGTACGACCCGGCCACACCATCGCCCGCAACGCCGTGCTGGTGGGGACGATCGGCCGCAGCCCGCTGATCGACGGCCTGGTGAAGTCGGGGAAGCTGGACGTCACCGGGGTGCGCGGCCGCTGGGAGACCTCGCTCCAGGCGGTCGTCGACCATCCGATGCCCGGCGTCGACCACGCGCTCGTCATCGCGGGCAGCGACCCGCGCGGGACGATCTTCGGAGCGTACGACGTCTCGTACGGCATCGGAGTCTCGCCCTGGTACTGGTGGGACGACGTGCCCCCGGTGCGCCGCAACCGCGTCTGGATCCTGCCGGGCCGCCACACACAGGGCACCCCGGTGGTGAAGTACCGCGGCGTCTTCATCAACGACGAGAACCCGGCCCTGGGCACCTGGGCGCCAGCGTACTTCGGTCCGGGCAAGGCCCCGGGGCAGCCCGGCGGCTTCAACGCCGACTTCTACGCCAAGGTCTTCGAGCTGCTGCTCCGTCTGAAGGGCAACTACCTCTGGCCGGCGGTGTGGGGGCGCGCCTTCGCGGAGGACGACCCGGAGAACCACAAGCGGGCCTCGGAGTACGGCATCGTCATGGGCACCTCCCACGAGGCGCCCATGATGCGCGGCATCGAGGAGTGGAACCGCCACGCGAGCGCGGGCAAGGACCCCTACGGCGGCAACGGCGAGTGGTCGTACGTCCGCAACGCCGAGGCGATCAAGGCGTACTGGCGGGACGGCATCCAGCGCATGGTGGACGAGGGCTTCGAGGGCGTCGTCACCCTGGGCATGCGCGGCAACGGCGACACCAGCCTGCCCGACGGCGACGGCATCGAGCTGATGCAGGAGATCATCGCCGAGCAGCGCCGCATCATCGAGGAGATCACCGGCCGGCCGGCCGCCGAGACCCCGCAGGTGTGGACCCTCTACAAGGAGGTGCAGCGCTACTGGGACCGCGGCCTGCGCGCCCCGGACGACGTCACGGTCGTCCTCACCGACGACAACTGGGGGAACATCCGCAAGCACCCCGACCCCGCGGAGGGCGCCCGCGCCGGCGGACACGGCCTCTACTACCACTTCGACTACGTCGGTGCCGGCCGCAACTACAAGTGGGTCGACACGGCGAACCTCACCAACCTCTGGGACCAGCTCCACCAGGCCCACGCCTACGGCAACCACGGCCTGTGGGTCACCAACGTGGGTGACCTGAAGGGCAACGAACTGCCCACGGAGTTCTTCCTCGACTACGCCTGGAACCCGGACAGTTGGCCGCAGGAGCGGCTGGGGGAGTGGGAACGCCGCTACGCCGCCCAGAACTTCGGCGAGGCGGACTCCGGGCCGATCGCGGAGGTCCTTGCGGAGTACGGCCGGCTCCAGGCCCGCCGCAAGCCAGAGCTGCTCAACCGCCGGATCACCCTCCGGGACCGCGAGGTCGTCTACGACGACCAGCAGAGCCCGTACTACTTCGCCCACCGCGAGCTGGAGCGGGTCACCGACGAGTGGAAGGCCCTGGCCCGCAAGACCGACCGCGTCGCCCGCAAGCTGCCCGCGCGCAGCCGGGACGCCTGGTTCGAACTGGTCGGCTACGAGGTGGAGGCGACCGCGAACCTCTACGGCCTGCGGCAGGCCGAGTTCACGAACCTCCTCTACGCCAGGCAGGGGCGGGCGGCGACCAACGACCTGGCGGCGCGGGCGGAAGCGGGTCTGGAGCGGGACTTCGCCCTCGCCGACCGCTTCAACCACGAGGTGGCCGGCGGCAAGTGGAAAGGCTTCCAGACCCAGCCGCACATCGACTACGGGGACGTGGAGCGCTACGGCCCCAACGCGGGCTGGCAGCAGCCCGAGATCGACAACGTGGCGATCCCGGACGTCCTCTTCCCCGCGGTTCGGCGGATCGAGGTGCCGCGCGCCGCCGGACTGGGCGTCTCGGTGGACGGAGCGGAGGACGCGGGGAGCTGGTGGCCGGGAGGGGCGACGACCCCGGCCCGGCTGCCCTCCTTCAGCCCGTACCAGACCCGCCCACAGCAGTACGTGGAGCTCTTCAACCGAGGCCGCACGCCCTTCGAGTACCGGATCCAGTCCTCGGCCCCGTGGCTGCTGGTGGACCGTGCCCGGGGCCGGGTGGAGCAGCAGGTGCGGGTCGAGGTCCGGGTGGACTGGCGTCGGGTTCCGAGCGGCCGGGCGGAGGCGAAGCTGACGATCTCGGGCGCGGGCACGACGGTGACGGTCGCCTGCACGGCGGAGAACACGTCGCCCCGTCTGGTGCAGGGCTTCGTGGAGGCGGGCGGCTATGTGGCGATCGACGCGGAGCACCACGACCGCGTGGTGGGGGAGTGGCGCCGCCTGGACGGCGTCGGCCGCACCACCTCGGGCATGACCCCCTGGCCGGTGACGGCGCCGCGCCGCACCCCCGGCGCCCCGAACTCCCCGCGCCTGGAGTACGAGGTGACCCTCCTCTCCGCGGGCGAGGTGACGGTGTGGGCGGAGGTGTCCCCGAGGAACCCGGCCCTCCCGACCGGCGGCCTGCGCTACGGCATCTCCTTCGACGACGCCGTGCCGCAGACGGTGGACATCAACGCGGCCACGGGCGCGGACGACGGCACGATGAACATGGCGTGGGCCCGCAACACGTCCGACAACGTCAACCGCACCGCGACCAGGCACACGATCACCCACGCCGGAACGCATCGCCTGAAGTTCTGGACGGTCGACCCGACGATGGTCCTGCAACGCCTGCTGATCGACACGGGCGGCCTGCCGGAGACCTTCCTGGGGCCGCTGGAGAGCCGGCGGGTGTAGGGCGGCTCGTCGCCCCGGTCCTCGGTGCGACGGTCCAGCCGGCCGGGGGGAGCCCGACCGGTCGCTAAGCTCGGCGTGGTACACGACGGCGGGGGCTGGGGTGGGGATGAGAACGGGCCGGGCGGAGCGGCGGCGGCAGGCGCGCAAGGAGCGCCGGGACCGGGTCGAGGAGCTCGCCGCGGGGATGACGGCGCCGGAGGCGCCGCTGGTGTGGGGTGCCGGCTGGCGCGGGAAGACGGCGGCCGCGGTCATCTGCGTCCTGTTCGTCACGTTGTTCGAACATCCGGCCGGGGCGGGCCTGGCGCATTCGCGGCCGGGCGCCCTGATCCAGGCGCTGTGGACCTCGCTGGTCGTCAGCTTTCCGTGCTGCTGGTTCGCGCTGTGGCGTGTCACCGCGGACCGGGACGGCGTGCACGTCCGCCGTCTGTGGTCCACACGGCTCCTGCCGTGGTCGACGATCACGCGTGTGGAGATGCGGCGCGACGGGCAATTGGAGTTCTTCGGCCGGACGCCGGAGCTCATGGCCGGGCTCTTCGCGCCGCCCTGGCTGAGCCGTGTCGCCCGCTCCGACCGGGGCAGCCGGGCCGCCGACACGCTGAGTGCCATGGTCCTCAACGGCGATCTGCGTCCCACGGCCCGGGTCGAGCGAGGGCCGACCGGCACCGGACTCGCCCCGTGGATCGTCCTGCTGGGCGTCGTCCTGTACCTCGCAGTCGAGTTCCTGCCCCACTGGCGCCTGGTGTAGGCGTCCCGCGGGAACGGTCCTACCAGCCGATTTTTCGGAATCTTGATCTCACATCGTGGACCAAAGGTGCCAGGTCACTGGCCAGTGCATCGATCCAGGGGTAACACTGAAGGGTCGGCCGTTTCCCGGATGCCCATTCCCGGGTCGGCCGAGTTCCTGCGCGCGGCAACGGCGCCGAGCGTTCATCACCGGCTTCGAGCCGGTAGTAGCCGTGCCAGAAGGGGACCCTGTGACGACCCGACCCGACACCAAGACCCAGCTCGCCTCCCTGCTCGCCGAGATCGAGCGCCGCAATCCGGCCCAGCCCGAGTTCCACCAGGCCGCTCACGAGGTACTGGAGACGCTGGCGCCGGTGATCGCGGCTCGGCCGGAGTACGTGGAGGCAGGGCTCGTGGAGCGGTTGTGCGAGCCGGAGCGGCAGATCATCTTCCGGGTGCCGTGGCAGGACGACCACTGCCGGGTGCACGTCAACCGTGGTTTCCGGGTGGAGTTCAACAGCGCGCTGGGCCCGTACAAGGGCGGTCTGCGCTTCCACCCGTCCGTCGATCTGGGCGTCATCAAGTTCCTCGGCTTCGAGCAGATCTTCAAGAACGCGCTGACCGGGCTCGGCATCGGCGGCGGCAAGGGCGGCAGCGACTTCGACCCGCACGGGCGGAGCGACGCGGAGGTCATGCGGTTCTGCCAGTCGTTCATGACGGAGCTGTACCGGCACATCGGCGAGCACACCGACGTGCCGGCCGGTGACATCGGCGTCGGCACCCGTGAGATCGGCTACCTGTTCGGCCAGTACCGGCGGATCACCAACCGCTGGGAGGCCGGTGTGCTCACCGGCAAGGGCTCGAACTGGGGCGGCTCGCTGATCCGCCCGGAGGCCACCGGGTACGGCAACGTGCTCTTCGCGGAGGCGATGCTGCGCGAGCGCGGCGAGGAGCTGGAGGGTCAGACGGCGGTCGTCTCCGGCTCCGGGAACGTCGCGATCTACACCATCGAGAAGCTGACCGCCCTCGGTGCGAACCCGCTGACCTGCTCGGACTCCAGTGGATACGTGGTCGACGACAAGGGCGTCGACGTGGAGCTGCTCAAGCAGATCAAGGAGGTCGAGCGCGGCCGGATCAGCGAGTACGCCGAGCGGCGGGGCACCTCCGCGCGGTTCGTGCCCGGCGGGCGGGTCTGGGAGGTCCCGGGCGACGTCGCGCTGCCCTCGGCGACGCAGAACGAGCTGGACGAGAAGGACGCGGAGACGCTCATCCGCAACGGGGTGAAGGCCGTGTCCGAGGGCGCGAACATGCCGGCGACGCCCGAGGCCGTGCACCTGTTCCAGCAGGCCGGGGTGGCTTTCGGCCCCGGCAAGGCGGCGAACGCGGGCGGGGTCGCGGTCAGCGCCCTGGAGATGGCGCAGAACCACTCCCGTACGGCGTGGACGGCCGCCCAGGTGGAGCGGGAGCTGGCGCTCATCATGAGCGACATCCACACCACCTGCCACGAGACCGCCGAGCGCTACGGCGCCCCCGGCGACTACGTGACCGGCGCGAACATCGCCGGCTTCGAGCGGGTGGCCGACGCGATGCTCGCCCAGGGCGTCATCTGACGGTCTTCCCCCGGCCCGCGATCGTCCGGTGCGCCGACGGACGACCGCGGGCGGCGGTGTGAACGTGGAGCCGCCGCGAGTGTGCCGGGGCCGGTTTCATCCGGACCCTGCGGTCAGCGAGTGGTCCCCGGTGTGCCCAGCAGCCGCTCGACGTCGAGTGCGCCGCCGGCCGCGGTGAACTCGCGGGCCACCTCGGCGCGCAGTTCGGGGTCGGCCAGGAAGTCCGCGGCGGTGCGGGCGAGGGCGGCGGCGCCGTCCAGCGCCGTGCGGTCGGCCTCGGCGCCCGCCGTGCACGCGGCGAAGTCCGCCGTGTGCAGGGCGGTTCCGGCCGGTGCCACCGACAGCATCGGGTGGATGGCGGGGATCCGCACGCTGACGTTGCCGAGGTCGGTGGATCCGGACACGGCGTCCGGCGCGGCGCTGCCGGGCAGGACGGTGCGGCCTCGCCCGGTGAGGTGCAGGGCGAAGTGGGTGGCCAGCGCCTCGTTGCTGCGCACCGGCATGCAGGGCGGGCAGTCGTCCCAGCGCACGGTGACCTCGGTCCCGGTCGTCGAGGCGGCGCCCTCGAAGACCCGCTGGGCCCGTTCGGAGAGCTCCGCGAGCGCCTCGACGGTGCGGGCCCGCAGATAGAAGTGTGCGGCCGCCCGGTCGGGCACCACGTTGGGACGGGTCCCGCCGTCCGTGATCACACCGTGGATCCGGTCGGTGGGCGGGATGTGCTGCCGGAGCGCGGCGATCCCCTGGTACGCGGCGACCACCGCGTCCAGCGCGTTGACGCCCATGAACGGTGTGGCGGAGGCGTGCGCGGCAAGCCCCCGGTACTCCACGACGACCTCCCGCAGGCCCAGGTAGGGCGAGTCCGTCAGGTCGCCGCCGGCGAACGGGTGGATCATGACCGCGGCGTCCACGCCGTCGAACGCCCCGGCGCGGGCCATGGTCTCCTTGCCGGTGCCGTTCTCCTCCGCGGGGGTGCCCAGCAGCACCGCCGTGCCGCCGAGCGCGGGCATCACCCGGGCCAGCGCGAGGAAGGCGCCCACGCCGGACGCGCAGATGATGTTGTGGCCGCAGGCGTGCCCGATGCCCGGCAGGGCGTCGTACTCCGCCAGCACCGCCACGGTGGGCCCCTGCCCGGTGCCCGCGGTGGCGCGCAGCGCGGTCGGCAGGCCGTACACCCCGGTCTCGGCCTCGATGCCGTGCGACCGCAGCAGTCCGGCGACGCGCGCCACCGCGCGGTGCTCCTCGAAGCCGGGCTCCGGGTCCTGGTGCAGGGCGTGGCTCAGGGCGAGCAGGGCCTCCCGGTCCTCGGCGACGGCGGCGTCGATCCGGGCGTGCAGCTCCTGGCCGGCCCCGGTGTACGGGGACTCCCAGGCTTTGGCCTGCTCGGCCGCGCGGGCGGCCTTGCGGGCCAGTTCCTCCAGGTGCGCGCGGCCCGCGGTGCTCGCCGCGGGGGCGACGGCTGTCGCTGACATCAGGCCTCCATCAGGGTGGGTGTGGCGGTGAGTTCGGCGCCCTCCGACTCCTCGGGCGCCCGGTGCAGCAGGACGCAGACCACGCTGACCACCGCCATGCCGAGGAAGAGCAGGGCCACCGGTGTCCAGTCGGTGCCGGAGGGGCCGGCCAGCCACTGGGCGAGGGCCGGGGTGGTGCCGCCGCCGACCAGCCCGGCGAGCTGGTAGCTGAGGGAGAGCCCGGTGTAGCGGATCCGGGGCGCGAACCACGTGGTGATCATGGTGCCGATGGTGGCGTAGGCCACGGTGCTGGCCAGCATGGCCAGACCCATGCCCGCCCAGAGACCCGGGATGGTGCCGATGTCGGCGAGCCAGAACATCGGGAACGCCACCAGCAGGTGCGAGAGGAGCCCGATCAGGGTGACCCGGCGGACCCCGAACCGGTCCGCCAGCATCGCCGAGACCGGCGTGAAGACGATCACCACGAGCGAGCAGAAGATCCCGGCGGTGGAGACCTGCGCCTCGCTGAAGTGCAGGTGGTCGAGGGCGTAGACGGACATGAAGGTGACGATGACGTAGTAGCCGCCGACGGTGACCAGGAAGGCTCCGGAGGCCAGCAGCCAGGGGCGCCACGCGGTGCGGATCACGCCGACCAGCGGGATCTGCCGGGCGGACTCCTTCTCCTGATCGGCGCGCTTCTGCGCCTCGCCGAACTCCGGGGACTCCTCCAGCTGGCTGCGGATCAGCAGCCCGGTGATCACCAGCAGGCTGGAGAGGAGGAACGGGATTCGCCAGGTCCAGCTGATGAGCGCGTCATGGCCCGGCAGGGAGGCCAGCGCGAACACGCCGGTGGCGAGGAAGAAGCCGACACCGTCGCCGATCTGCGGGAAGGAGCCGTACAGGGCCCGGCGCCTGGGCGGTGCGCTCTCGACCGCGTACAGGACGGCGCCGCCCCACTCGCCGCCGACCGCCAGCGACTGGAGGATGCGGACGACCAGCAGCAGCGCGGGGGCGAGGGCGCCGGCGGAGGCGTAGCCGGGGAGCAGACCGATGAGGAAGGTGGAGACGCCCATCAGCAGCAGGGAGCCGATCAGTGCCTTCTTGCGCCCGTAGCGGTCGCCGATGTGGCCGAAGAGGATCGCGCCGAGCGGCCGTCCGAGGGAGCCGACGGCCAGGGTGGCGAACGAGCTGAGCACGGCCAGTGCGTGGTTCATCTCGGGGAAGAACAGCTTGGGGAAGACCAGGGCCGCCGCCGTGCTGTAGATGCCGAAGTCGTACCACTCCACGCTGGTGCCGATGAGGGTGGCGGTGGCGATCCGCAGCGGGCTGCGACGCTTGCTGGGACCGTCGGTCCCGGGTGGTCTGCGGAGGGCTGTGCTCATGGACCGGCTCCTTTGCGAGAGGGGGGCGGCCCGTCCGACGTGGGGAGGGGGTACGAGCGACGCCCGGCTGGGTGGGAGGGTGCACCCGCCAATGGGTCCGTCCGAACCCATAGCCCGGGACGCTATTGTCGCCGCCAAGGGGTGTCAATAGGGTCTGAGTCGATTCCATTTCTTTGAACGGGCATTTACCCGAGGACGGAGTTGGCGCGATGGCCAAGGAGACCCGGGCGGGTCAGCCGGTGCTCGCCGAGCAGACCCAGCGGCCTCCGTCCTGGGAGGTGGTCACCGACATCCTGCGCAAGCGCATCGCGCTCGGCGGCTTCGAACCCGGCAGCAGGATGCCCACCGAACGCGACCTCGCCACCGCTCTCGGCGTGGGACGCAACACCGTGCGCCAGGCCGTGCGGCAGCTTGCCGAGGAGGGTCTGGTGGTCACCACCCACGGACGCTCCGGTGGCACCAGAGTACGACCCGCCGCGTCGTCCGCCGCCGTCCAGGAGCGGGCGGCCGTCGCCGCGGACTTCCGCGCGACCATCCGTGACTACATGGAGTACCGGCAGACGATCGAGCCGGCCGCGGCCTCGTTCGCCGCGCTGCGCGGCTCCACCGCCGACCGCCGCGCGCTGGTGCGGATGCTCGACGAGGAGGTCGCCGACCTCGGGGCCTACCACCGGGTCGACTCGCGCTTCCATCTGGCCATCGCCGCCGCCGGGGGCAACGAGGTGCTGTGCGAGGCGGTCGAGCGGGCCCGCACGGACATGTTCGTCCGGGCCAATTCGCTGTGGCTGGACTCGGACTGGTCCGTGGTCTACCGGGGCGGCCAGGACCTGGCCCAGGTCTTCCGGGACGAGCACCGTGCCATCGCGCTGGCGGTCCTGGCCGGGGACGCCGAGGCGGCCGAGGCCCGAATGCGAGAGCATCTGGCGGACTCCCGCGACCAGTTCCTGGCCCTCCTGACGCACTACGAGGAGGGCGACGGCTGACCGCACGGCCGACTGGGGCGGACAAATGAGCGCGTGTTGACCCGGAGTGCGGTGCGGGCTAGCTTCAGTAATGGATCCGGTGGGATCCATTACCGTAGGCGTTCCCTCGGAGGCACCGTGCACAGCCATGACGAAGCGCTCACCAAGGTGGTCATCGACCACGTCCAGCACCGCCTGGCCCTCGACCCGGTGCCGCTGGGCAGACTCGGCGACGCCGCGGAACTCGAGACCGCCCTCAAGGAGGCCATCGGCAGCGGTCCCGTGGCCGCCGACGACGTGCTGCGCCTGTACGCCGAGCACATCGAGCCCACCGTGGTCTCCTGCGACAGCCCGCGCTTCCTCTCCTTCATCCCCGGCGCCCCCACCAAGGCCGCCGCCCTGTTCGACATGGTGCTGTCGG
The DNA here is from genome assembly GCF_053598035.1 of Streptomyces sp. NPDC001204. NCBI lineage: Bacteria > Bacillati > Actinomycetota > Actinomycetes > Kitasatosporales > Streptomycetaceae > Streptomyces > Streptomyces sp. NPDC001204. The sequence goes on from NZ_JBSFJL010000021.1 coordinate 129,285, forward strand.
CCTCCTCCCTGCACGGTGTGTCCTGGCTGGAGGCCTCGGGCGCCATCGCCGCCGAGAACCAGGTGCTCCGGCTGCTCGCCGACCTCGCCGGCCTGCCCGCCCAGGCGGGCGGCTGCTTCGTGAGCGGCGGCTCGGCGGGCAACCTCTCCGGCCTCGTCGTCGCCCGCGACACCGCCCGCACCGCCGCCGGCGATCCGGTCGCCCGCCCCCGGATCGCGGTCAGCTCCCAGGCGCACTCCTCGATCGGCAACACCCTGCGCATCATCGGCGTGGAGGCCCTGGTCGTCCCGGTCGACGACCACCGCCTCACCGGAGAGGCCGTGCGCGCCGCCCTCGCCGCCGACCCGTCCCCCGAGGACGTCATCGCCGTCGTCGCCACGGCCGGCACCACCAACGCCGGCATCATCGACGACCTCACCGGCATCGCCGAGGTCGCCCGGGAGTACGGCCTCTGGTTCCACATCGACGCGGCCTACGGCGGCGGCGCGCTGTTCTCCCCGGAGCTCCGCGAGAAGTTCGCCGGCATCGAGCACGCCGACTCCCTGGTCGTCGACCCGCACAAGTGGATGTACGCGCCCTTCGACTGCGGCGCCCTCCTCTACAGAGACCCCGCCCTGGCCCGCGCCGTGCACACCCAGGACGCCTCCTACCTGGACTGCATCCACACCGACGCCCCGCAGGAGTGGAACCCCAGCGACTACGCCTACCACCTCACCCGGCGCCCCCGCGGCCTGCCGCTGTGGTTCTCCCTGGCCGTCAACGGCACCGACGCCTACCGTGACGCCGTCGACGCGACCCGCCGCGTCGCCCTGGAGTCGGCTCGCCTGATACGCGCCGCCGACGGCCTCGAACTGATCCGCGACCCCGAGCTCTCCGTCGTCCTGTTCCGCCGCACGGGCTGGACCCAGGGCGACTACTACGCCTGGTCGAAGGAGCTGCTGGAACGCCAGATCGCCTTCGTGACGCCCACCGTCTGGGAGGGAGAGACGGTGGCCCGCTTCGCCTTCCTCCACCCCGGCATCACCCTCGACGCGGTCCGCGAGATCCTCGCCACCATGACCGGCTCCGCCAACTGACGACGACGGCAGACCGGCCCCCCGCCGGCCCGGCCCGAGGCGGTCGGGTCGGGGGCAGGCGGCCTCCTCCGCCCGAAGGCGTACTCCCAGGCCCGGTTCAGGAACGTACTGCCTTCATGGCCGCGTCCAGGACGGTGCTCAGCTCCCGCAGGGCTTCCCTGGCCACGGCCGGGTCCTCGTGCTCCGGATTGACGTACACAGTGGAAAGCCGACGCCTCGACTGCCCGTCCCGCCGAGCGTCGTGGCCAGGCGGGACAGCGGCTTGGCGTAGACGGTGACCGCAGCCGCGACGATGGTCGGGACGACGGCCAGGGCCAGGGAGCCGAGGAGGGCCGGCCACTGGCGCAGTTCGCTGTGGCAGACGGAGCTGTTCCGCTGGAAGGGGGCGAGCGGCGGCCCCTCGCGGCGCGGGTCGCTGGTGGAGCCCCAGAGGGAGGCGGCGGCGCCGTACGAGGAGACCATCAGGACCATGAGGGCGCCCCACATCGCCAGCGCGACCATCACCCAGGCGGTCGATCACTTCTCCATGCGCTCGGCGTCCCGGAGCACCCCGTCGGCCCCGCCGCCCTTCGGTGTCCACCGGCACCGGCCGGCTCCCCGGTGCCCTTCGCGTCGGCTGCCGTCACCCTGTCCCCCCGTGTCGGTGTGCGCGTGTTCCGTCGCCGCCCGACCCTGGCCCGACCGCGCCGCCGGGCGGCCGCTGGTTTGACCTGCGTCACCTGCGGGGTAATATCCCCGGCTCGATTGGCCAGGCCCCGGCCCACTGTGGCAGACTGTCCGAGTTGCTCGGTCGAGCGTTGATGCCGCGCGCCTCCCGCCGGGAGGACTGGAAGCGAGTCCCACGGTACTCGTCGCCCTAACTGCCTCACGGCAGCGCTGGGGCGGACGTACGGGAATCTTCCGGGAAGCGTGGGTGCGACACAGACCAGGCACCCGGTGGGCCTTCGCCCCCGGCTCGCGGTACCGGTAGGGCCGTGTGCAATCCCGAAGGATGTTCGAACAAGGGGCATTCATGTCAGCGGGAGCGCGACACGCCCGACCGCGTGGGTCGGAGAGGGTCGAAGGGACATCGGGTTCCGGAGCGTATAAAGAGACAGGACTACGGAGTAGCCATGGCGGGACAGAAGATCCGCATCCGGCTCAAGGCCTACGACCACGAGGTCATCGACTCCTCGGCGAAGAAGATCGTCGAGACGGTGACCCGTACTGGTGCGTCGGTCGCGGGCCCGGTGCCGCTGCCCACTGAGAAGAACGTGTACTGCGTCATCAAGTCGCCGCACAAGTACAAGGACTCGCGCGAGCACTTCGAGATGCGCACGCACAAGCGCCTGATCGACATCCTCGACCCGACCCCCAAGACCGTTGACTCTCTGATGCGACTCGACCTCCCGGCCGGTGTCGACATCGAGATCAAGCTCTGAGGCCGGTGATCTGAGAGATGACCAAGCAGATCAAGGGCATCCTGGGCGAGAAGCTCGGCATGACGCAGGTCTGGGACGAGAACAACCGTGTCGTCCCGGTGACCGTCGTCAAGGCCGGCCCCAACGTCGTCACCCAGGTTCGTACGAACGACGTCGACGGCTACGAGTCGGTCCAGATCGCCTTCGGCGAGATCGACCCGCGCAAGGTGAACAAGCCCCTCAAGGGTCACTTCGCGAAGGCCGACGTCACCCCCCGTCGTCACCTCGTCGAGATCCGCACCGCGGACGCCGCCGAGTACACCCTCGGCCAGCAGATCACCGCTGAGGTGTTCGAGGCCGGCGTGAAGGTCGACGTCACCGGCAAGAGCAAGGGCAAGGGCTTCGCCGGCGTCATGAAGCGCCACAACTTCCGTGGCCTCGGCGCCGGGCACGGCACCCAGCGCAAGCACCGCTCGCCCGGTTCCATCGGCGGCTGCGCCACGCCGGGCCGTGTGTTCAAGGGCCTCCGCATGGCGGGTCGCATGGGCAACGAGCGGGTCACCACCCAGAACCTGACCGTCCACGCCGTTGACGCGGAGAAGGGTCTGCTGCTCATCAAGGGCGCGGTTCCCGGTCCGAACGGCGGCCTCGTCCTGGTCCGCACCGCGGCCAAGGGGGCCTGAGGTAACCGATGAGCACTGTTGACATCCTTTCGCCGGCGGGCGAGAAGGCCGGTACCGTCGAGCTCCCCGCGGAGATCTTCGGCGTTGAGAAGGTCAGCGTCCCGCTGATCCACCAGGTCGTCGTCGCGCAGCTGGCCGCGGCCCGTCAGGGCACGCACAAGACCAAGACTCGTGGCGAGGTCCGCGGCGGTGGCAAGAAGCCGTACCGCCAGAAGGGCACCGGTCGCGCCCGTCAGGGTTCGACCCGCGCGCCGCAGTTCGCCGGTGGTGGCGTCGTCCACGGCCCGCAGCCGCGTGACTACTCCCAGCGGACCCCGAAGAAGATGAAGGCCGCGGCCCTGCGCCACGCCCTCACCGACCGGGCCCGCCACAACCGCATCCACGTCGTCTCCGGCGTGGTCGAGGGTGAGACCGCCTCCACCAAGGCCGCCCGGACGCTGTTCGGCAAGATCTCGGAGCGCAAGAACCTGCTCCTGGTCGTCGACCGCGCCGACGAGGCCGCGTGGCTGTCCGCCCGCAACCTGCCCCAGGTCCACATCCTGGAGCCGGGCCAGCTGAACACGTACGACGTTCTCGTCTCGGACGACGTGGTCTTCACCAAGGCCGCTTTCGAGTCCTTCGTCGCCGGCCCGCAGGCCAACGACACCGAAGGGAGCGAGGTCTGATGGCCATCCGTCACCCCGCTATCGCCTCGAAGGCCGCCAAGGCCGCCAAGGCCGCGCGCGTCGCCAAGGCGCGTCGCCACGCCACCGAGGGCAAGAACACCGTCGAGACCCCGCTGAGCAAGTCGTACACGGACCTCCGTGACGTCCTGCTGAAGCCGGTCGTCTCGGAGAAGAGCTACGCGCTCCTCGACGAGAACAAGTACACGTTCATCGTCGACCCGAACGCCAACAAGACCCAGATCAAGCAGGCCGTCCAGGCGGTCTTCGACGTCAAGGTCACCGGGGTCAACACGATCAACCGCCAGGGCAAGCGCAAGCGGACCAAGACCGGCTTCGGTCAGCGTGCCGCCACCAAGCGAGCGATCGTGACCCTCGCCGAGGGCGACCGTATCGACATCTTCGGCGGTCCGACCGCCTGAGGGCGGTCCGGATCGTCCGATATCGGACGAGGACTGAGAAATGGGAATCCGCAAGTACAAGCCGACTACGCCGGGCCGTCGTGGCGCCAGCGTCGCCGACTTCGTCGAGGTCACGCGGTCCACGCCGGAGAAGTCGCTGGTCCGTCCTCTGCACAGCAAGGGCGGCCGTAACAATTCCGGTCGTGTGACCGTTCGCCACCAGGGTGGCGGACACAAGCGCGCCTACCGCGTGATCGACTTCCGTCGTCACGACAAGGACGGCGTGCCGGCGAAGGTCGCGCACATCGAGTACGACCCCAACCGCACCGCGCGTATCGCGCTGCTGCACTACGCCGACGGCGAGAAGCGCTACATCCTCGCGCCGCGCGGCCTGTCGCAGGGCGACCGCGTCGAGAACGGCCCCGCGGCCGACATCAAGCCGGGCAACAACCTGGCGCTGCGCAACATCCCGGTCGGTACCACGATCCACGCGATCGAGCTCCGTCCCGGTGGCGGCGCCAAGTTCGCCCGCTCCGCCGGTGCCTCCGTGCAGCTGCTCGCGAAGGAGGGCTCGATGGCCCACCTCCGCATGCCCTCCGGTGAGATCCGCCTGGTCGACCAGCGCTGCCGCGCCACGGTCGGCGAGGTCGGCAACGCCGAGCAGAGCAACATCAACTGGGGCAAGGCCGGCCGTAAGCGGTGGCTGGGCGTCCGCCCGTCCGTCCGTGGTGTGGTCATGAACCCGGTGGACCACCCGCACGGTGGTGGTGAGGGCCGGACCTCCGGTGGCCGCCACCCGGTGTCCCCGTGGGGCAAGAAGGAAGGCCGTACTCGTTCGCCCAAGAAGGCGTCGAACAAGTACATCGTCCGCCGCCGCAAGACGAACAAGAAGCGCTAAGGACGGGTTGAGATGCCTCGTAGCCTGAAGAAGGGGCCCTTCGTCGACGACCACCTGATCAAGAAGGTGGACGCCCAGAACGAAGCCGGCACCAAGAACGTCATCAAGACCTGGTCCCGCCGCTCGATGATCATCCCGGCCATGCTGGGCCACACGCTGGCGGTGCACAACGGCAAGACCCACATCCCGGTGTTCGTCACCGAGTCGATGGTCGGCCACAAGCTCGGCGAGTTCTCGCCGACGCGCACCTTCCGGGGTCACGTCAAGGATGACCGGAAGTCGAAGCGCCGCTAAAGCGGATCGCATTCAGACACGTAAGTAACTGAAGGGACAACCATGGAAGCCAGGGCCCAGGCGCGGTACATCCGCGTCACGCCCATGAAGGCCCGCCGCGTGGTGGACCTCATCCGTGGCATGGACGCCACGGAGGCCCAGGCCGTCCTGCGATTCGCTCCGCAGGCTGCCTCGGTTCCGGTTGGCAAGGTGCTCGACAGCGCCATCGCCAACGCCGCGCACAACTACGACCACTCCGACGTCGACTCGCTGTTCATCTCCGAGGCGTACGTCGACGAGGGCCCGACCCTGAAGCGGTTCCGTCCGCGTGCCCAGGGCCGTGCCTACCGGATCCGCAAGCGGACCAGCCACATCACCGTGGTCGTCAGCAGCAAGGAAGGAACCCGGTAATGGGCCAGAAGGTAAACCCGCATGGGTTCCGGCTCGGTGTCACGACCGACTTCAAGTCGCGTTGGTACGCCGACAAGCTGTACAAGGACTACGTCAAGGAAGACGTCGCCATCCGTCGGATGATGACGTCCGGCATGGAGCGCGCCGGCATCTCCAAGGTGGAGATCGAGCGCACCCGTGACCGTGTCCGCGTGGACATCCACACCGCGCGTCCGGGCATCGTCATCGGCCGCCGTGGCGCCGAGGCCGACCGCATCCGCGGCGACCTCGAGAAGCTCACGGGCAAGCAGGTCCAGCTGAACATCCTCGAGGTCAAGAACCCCGAGACGGACGCTCAGCTGGTGGCCCAGGCCGTTGCCGAGCAGCTCTCCTCCCGCGTCTCCTTCCGCCGTGCCATGCGCAAGAGCATGCAGTCGGCGATGAAGGCCGGCGCCAAGGGCATCAAGATCCAGTGCGGTGGCCGCCTCGGCGGCGCCGAGATGTCCCGCTCGGAGTTCTACCGCGAGGGCCGTGTGCCCCTGCACACGCTCCGCGCGAACGTGGACTACGGCTTCTTCGAGGCCAAGACGACCTTCGGCCGCATCGGTGTGAAGGTCTGGATCTACAAGGGCGACGTCAAGAACATCGCCGAGGTCCGCGCCGAGAACGCCGCCGCCCGTGCGGGCAACCGCCCGGCCCGTGGTGGCGCCGACCGCCCGGCCCGTGGTGGCCGCGGTGGCGAGCGGCGCGGTCGCAAGCCGCAGCAGCAGTCGGCTCCGGCCGCCGAGGCCCCCAAGGCCGACGCTCCGGCCGCTGCCGCTCCGGCTGAGAGCACCGGAACGGAGGCCTGACCGAAATGCTGATCCCCCGTAGGGTCAAGCACCGCAAGCAGCACCACCCGAAGCGCAACGGTATGTCCAAGGGTGGAACGCAGGTTGCGTTCGGCGAGTACGGCATCCAGGCGCTGACCCCGGCCTACGTGACGAACCGCCAGATCGAGGCGGCTCGTATCGCGATGACCCGCCACATCAAGCGTGGCGGCAAGGTCTGGATCAACATCTACCCGGACCGTCCGCTGACCAAGAAGCCCGCCGAGACCCGCATGGGTTCCGGTAAGGGTTCGCCGGAGTGGTGGATCGCGAACGTCAAGCCCGGCCGGGTGATGTTCGAGCTGTCCTACCCGAACGAGAAGATCGCCCGTGAGGCGCTGACCCGTGCGGCCCACAAGCTGCCGATGAAGTGCCGGATCGTCAAGCGCGAGGCAGGTGAAGCGTGATGTCGGCCGGTACCAAGGCGTCCGAGCTGCGCGAGCTGGGCAACGAGGAGCTTCTGGGCAAGCTCCGCGAGGCCAAGGAAGAGCTGTTCAACCTCCGTTTCCAGGCGGCGACCGGGCAGCTCGAGAACCACGGCCGTCTCAAGGCGGTCCGCAAGGACATCGCGCGGATCTACACCCTGATGCGCGAGCGTGAGCTGGGCATCGAAACGGTGGAGAACGCCTGATGAGCGAGAAGAACGTGACTGAGAACGCAGAGGCGCGCGGCTTCCGCAAGACCCGTGAGGGTCTCGTCGTCAGCGACAAGATGGACAAGACCGTCGTCGTCGCCGTCGAGGACCGCGTCAAGCACGCGCTGTACGGCAAGGTCATCCGCCGTACCGAGAAGCTCAAGGCGCACGACGAGCAGAACGCCGCGGGTATCGGCGACCGCGTCCTCCTGATGGAGACCCGGCCGCTGTCCGCGACGAAGCGCTGGCGCGTCGTCGAGATCCTCGAGAAGGCGAAGTAAGAAGCGGGGGCACCGCCCCCGCTGACCCCCGCTGGGGGCTCCGCCCCCGGGCCCCGGCCCGGAACCGGCGAAGTCCCCGGCGCGGGTTTCCGCCTCCAGAGGTACAAGTAATTTCCTGCGGGAGCTACCCGCAGGACGGTTCCGCCAGGCTCGGCGAGGTCCGTACGTCACTTACGGACCTCGCCGGGAACCGGCAGACAATCAGGAGATAGACGTGATCCAGCAGGAGTCGCGACTGCGTGTCGCCGACAACACTGGTGCGAAGGAGATCCTTTGCATCCGTGTGCTCGGTGGCTCCGGTCGCCGCTACGCGGGCATCGGTGACGTCATCGTCGCCACCGTCAAGGACGCGATCCCCGGTGGCAACGTGAAGAAGGGTGACGTCGTCAAGGCGGTCATCGTTCGCACCGTCAAGGAGCGCCGCCGTCCGGACGGCTCGTACATCCGCTTCGACGAGAACGCCGCCGTCATTCTGAAGAACGACGGCGACCCTCGCGGCACCCGCATCTTCGGCCCGGTCGGCCGTGAGCTGCGCGAGAAGAAGTTCATGAAGATCATCTCGCTCGCGCCGGAGGTGCTGTAAGCATGAAGATCAAGAAGGGCGACCTGGTCCAGGTCATCACCGGTAAGGACAAGGGCAAGCAGGGCAAGGTCATCGCGGCCTACCCCCGCGAGGACCGGGTCCTGGTCGAGGGTGTCAACCGGGTCAAGAAGCACACCAAGGCCGGCCCGACCGCTCGCGGTTCGCAGGCCGGCGGCATCGTCACGACCGAGGCGCCCGTCCACGTCTCCAACGTCCAGCTGGTCGTTGAGAAGGACGGCAACAAGGTCGTCACGCGTGTCGGTTACCGCTTCGACGACGAAGGCAACAAGATCCGCGTTGCCAAGCGGACGGGTGAGGACATCTGATGGCTACCACCACCACTCCGCGTCTGAAGCAGAAGTACCGCGAGGAGATCGCGGGCAAGATGCGTGACGAGTTCAAGTACGAGAACGTCATGCAGATTCCCGGTCTCGTCAAGATCGTGGTCAACATGGGTGTCGGCGACGCCGCCCGTGACTCGAAGCTGATCGAGGGCGCCATCCGCGACCTCACCACGATCACCGGCCAGAAGCCGCAGGTCACCAAGGCCCGCAAGTCCATCGCGCAGTTCAAGCTGCGTGAGGGCCAGCCGATCGGTGCCCACGTCACGCTCCGTGGCGACCGCATGTGGGAGTTCCTGGACCGCACCCTGTCGCTCGCGCTGCCGCGCATCCGCGACTTCCGTGGCCTGTCCCCCAAGCAGTTCGACGGCCGTGGCAACTACACCTTCGGTCTCACGGAGCAGGTCATGTTCCACGAGATCGACCAGGACAAGATCGACCGTACCCGGGGCATGGACATCACCGTGGTCACCACGGCGACCAACGACGCTGAGGGCCGCGCGCTCCTTCGTCACCTCGGCTTCCCGTTCAAGGAGGCGTGAGCGAGATGGCGAAGAAGGCTCTGATTGCCAAGGCTGCTCGCAAGCCCAAGTTCGGTGTGCGTGGCTACACCCGCTGCCAGCGCTGCGGCCGTCCGCACTCCGTGTACCGCAAGTTCGGCCTGTGCCGCGTGTGCCTTCGTGAGATGGCTCACCGTGGCGAGCTGCCGGGCGTGACCAAGAGTTCCTGGTAACAGCCCACTTGGGTTGAACCAGGACTCTCGGTAAGCAACTGGGGTCGGCAGGAGGCCCACCTCACATGCCTTAGGCTTGTGGGGTTGGGCGCCTGCCGCGCCCTTACGACTTACTACGCCGTAGGTCCACCGCGCCGCACCCGTCCCGTCTCGGATCGGGGAGAGGGATGGCGCACCAGGAAACCCCGGCGAGAGAGGCCGAAGGCCAATTCATGACCATGACTGATCCGATCGCAGACATGCTTACGCGTCTGCGGAACGCGAACTCGGCATACCACGACAGCGTGTCGATGCCGCACTCGAAGATCAAGTCGCACATCGCGGAGATCCTCCAGCAGGAGGGCTTCATCACGGGCTGGAAGGTCGAGGACGCCGAGGTCGGCAAGAACCTCGTCCTGGAGCTGAAGTTCGGCCCCAACCGTGAGCGCTCCATCGCGGGCATCAAGCGGATCTCCAAGCCCGGTCTCCGGGTGTACGCGAAGTCCACCAACCTGCCGAAGGTGCTCGGCGGCCTCGGCGTGGCGATCATCTCCACGTCCCACGGGCTCCTCACCGACAAGCAGGCCGGCAAGAAGGGCGTGGGTGGGGAAGTCCTCGCCTACGTCTGGTAGCGGAAGGGAACGGAGGAAACAGCTATGTCGCGCATCGGCAAGCTCCCCATCGCGGTTCCCGCCGGCGTGGACGTCACCATCGACGGCCGTACGGTCGCGGTCAAGGGCCCCAAGGGCACGCTGACCCACACCGTCGTGGCGCCGATCGAGATCGCCAAGGGCGAGGACGGCACCCTGCAGGTGACCCGCCCCAACGACGAGCGTCAGAACAAGGCCCTGCACGGCCTGTCCCGCACGCTGGTGGCGAACATGATCACCGGCGTGACCCAGGGTTACGTGAAGAAGCTCGAGATCAGCGGTGTCGGTTACCGCGTGACGGCCAAGGGTTCGAACCTGGAGTTCGCGCTCGGCTACAGCCACCCGATCACCATCGAGGCGCCCGAGGGCATCACCTTCAAGGTGGAGACCCCGACCCGCTTCCAGGTCGAGGGCATCGACAAGCAGAAGGTCGGCGAGGTTGCGGCCAACATCCGCAAGCTGCGCAAGCCCGACCCGTACAAGGCCAAGGGCGTCAGGTACGAGGGCGAAGTCATCCGCCGCAAGGTCGGAAAGGCGGGTAAGTAAGCCATGGCATACGGGCAGAAGATCCTCAAGGGCGACGCCTACAAGCGCGCCGCGATCAAGCGCCGTCACATCCGGATCCGCAAGCGGATCTCCGGTACGGCGGAGCGTCCCCGTCTGGTCGTGACCCGCTCGAACCGCCACATCGTGGCGCAGGTGATCGACGACCTCAAGGGCCACACCCTGGCGTCGGCGTCCACGCTGGACACGTCGGTCCGCGGTGGCGAGGGCGACAAGTCCGCGCAGGCCAAGCAGGTCGGCGCCCTGGTCGCCGAGCGCGCCAAGGCCGCCGGCGTCGAGGCTGTCGTGTTCGACCGTGGTGGCAACCAGTACGCCGGGCGCATCGCCGCCCTGGCGGACGCCGCCCGCGAAGCCGGCCTGAAGTTCTGAGCCGGTTCCGAGCTAGCGGAAACAGAGAGAGGTAATTCCAATGGCTGGACCCCAGCGCCGCGGTGGCGGTGCCGGTGGCGGCGAGCGGCGGGACCGGAAGGGCCGTGACGGCGGCGCAGCTGCCGCCGAGAAGACCGCGTACGTTGAGCGCGTCGTCGCGATCAACCGCGTCGCCAAGGTTGTGAAGGGTGGTCGTCGCTTCAGCTTCACCGCGCTGGTCGTGGTGGGCGACGGTGACGGCACCGTGGGTGTCGGATACGGCAAGGCCAAGGAGGTGCCGGCCGCCATCGCCAAGGGTGTTGAGGAGGCCAAGAAGCACTTCTTCAAGGTCCCCCGGATCCAGGGCACCATCCCGCACCCGATCCAGGGTGAGAAGGCTGCCGGCGTCGTGCTGCTCAAGCCCGCGTCCCCCGGTACCGGCGTTATCGCCGGTGGCCCGGTGCGCGCCGTGCTCGAGTGCGCCGGTATCCACGACATCCTGTCGAAGTCGCTCGGCTCCGACAACCAGATCAACATCGTGCACGCGACCGTTCAGGCCCTGAAGGGCCTGCAGCGTCCCGAGGAGGTCGCGGCCCGCCGTGGTCTGCCGCTCGAGGATGTCGCTCCCGCGGCTCTGCTGCGTGCGCGTGCAGGGGCGGGTGCGTGATGGCGCAGCTCAAGATCACGCAGACGAAGTCCTACATCGGCAGCAAGCAGAACCACCGTGACACCCTGCGTACCCTGGGCCTGAAGCGCCTGGGTGACGTGGTCGTCAAGGAGGACCGCCCCGAGTTCCGCGGCATGGTGCACACCGTCCGCCACCTCGTGACGGTCGAGGAGGTCGACTGATCATGGCGGAGCAGAACCCGCTGAAGATCCACAACCTCCGTCCCGCCCCGGGCGCCAAGACCGCCAAGACCCGTGTGGGTCGTGGTGAGGCGTCCAAGGGTAAGACGGCCGGTCGTGGTACCAAGGGCACCAAGGCCCGCTACCAGGTTCCGGAGAGCTTCGAGGGCGGCCAGATGCCGCTGCACATGCGTCTCCCGAAGCTGAAGGGCTTCAAGAACCCGTTCAAGACCGAGTTCCAGGTCGTGAACCTCGACAAGCTGGCCGCGCTCTACCCCGAGGGTGGCGAGGTCACGGTCGAGGACCTGGTGGCCAAGGGTGCCGTTCGCAAGAACAGCCTGGTCAAGGTCCTCGGCCAGGGCGAGGTCTCCGTGGCGCTGCAGGTGACGGTGGACGCCGTCTCCGGCTCCGCCAAGGAGAAGATCACCGCCGCCGGCGGTTCTGTCACCGAGCTCGTCTGAGCCCGATGACGTAAAGCGGTCCCGACCGGGGGTACCTCACAATGAGGTATCCCCGGTTGGTCGTTCCACGGGAGGCAGTATCGCCGGTAAGGTGGCCTGCACCGTTATTTATCGTCGAACCTCACCACCGTCACCCTGACGCACTTGCGCGGGGTCGCAGGAGGCACCGTGCTCACCGGCTTCGCCCGGGCGTTCAGGACGCCCGACCTGCGCAAGAAGCTGCTCTTCACGCTCGGCATCATCGTGGTGTACCGCGTCGGTACCCACATCCCGATCCCGGGTGTCAACTACAAGGCCGTTCAGCAGTGTGTCAGCGAGGCCTCGGGCAACCAGGGTCTCTTCGGCCTGGTGAACATGTTCAGCGGCGGTGCGCTGCTGCAGATCACGATCTTCGCTCTGGGCATCATGCCGTACATCACGGCGAGCATCATCCTTCAGCTGCTGACCGTGGTGATCCCGCGGTTGGAGGCCCTCAAGAAGGAGGGCCAGGCCGGCACCGCGAAGATCACCCAGTACACCCGTTACCTGACGGTCGCGCTGGCCATCCTCCAGGGCACCGGCCTGGTGGCCACCGCCCGCAGCGGCGCCCTGTTCTCCGGGTGCTCGGCGGCCGGGAACATCGTCCCGAACCAGGCGATCTTCAACACGATCGTCATGGTGATCGTCATGACCGCCGGCACGGCCACGGTCATGTGGCTCGGTGAGCTCATCACCGACCGCGGTATCGGCAACGGCATGTCGATCCTGATGTTCATCTCGATCGCCGCCACTTTCCCGTCCGCTCTGTGGGCCATCAAGAAGCAGGGCAAGCTCGCCGAGGGCTGGATCGAATTCGGCACCGTCATCCTCGTCGGCCTGGTCATGGTCGGCCTGGTCGTCTTCGTCGAACAGGCACAGCGCCGAATTCCGGTGCAGTACGCCAAGCGCATGATCGGCCGCCGTTCCTACGGTGGTACGTCGACGTACATCCCGCTGAAGGTCAACCAGGCGGGCGTGATCCCCGTCATCTTCGCGTCGTCGCTGCTCTACATTCCGGCGCTCATCGCCCAGTTCTCCGGGGGCAACTCCGGATGGAAGACCTGGGTTCAGCAGAACCTGACCAAGGGCGACCACCCGATCTACATCACGATGTACTTCTTGCTCATCGTGTTCTTCGCCTTCTTCTATGTGGCGATCTCCTTCAACCCCGAAGAAGTCGCCGACAACATGAAGAAGTATGGTGGCTTCATCCCGGGCATCCGGGCTGGCCGACCGACCGCTGAGTACCTTTCGTACGTGCTCAACCGGATCACCTGGCCGGGTTCGCTGTATCTGGGCCTGATCGCTCTCGTACCGACAATGGCGTTGGTCGGCTTCGGGGCGAACCAGAACTTCCCCTTCGGCGGGACCAGCATCCTCATCATCGTGGGTGTCGGACTCGAGACGGTGAAGCAGATCGAGAGCCAGCTCCAGCAGCGCAATTATGAAGGGTTCCTCCGCTGATGCGAATCGTCCTCGTCGGACCGCCGGGTGCCGGCAAAGGAACACAGGCGACGCGCCTGGCCGGGAAGCTGAGCATTCCGCACATCTCCACCGGTGACCTGTTCCGCGCCAACATCAGTCGGCAGACGGAGCTCGGCAAGCTCGCGAAGTCCTACATGGACGCCGGAAACCTGGTGCCCGACGAGGTCACCATCGCGATGGCCAAGGACCGCATGGAGCAGCCCGACGCCGAGGGCGGCTTCCTGCTGGACGGTTTCCCGCGCAATGTGTCGCAGGCCGAGGCGCTGGACAAGCTGCTCCAGGGCGAGGGCATGAAGCTGGACGCGGTCCTCGACCTCGAGGTCCCCGAGGACGAGGTCGTCAAGCGCATCGCGGGTCGCCGCACCTGCCGCAACGACTCGGCGCACGTCTTCCACGAGACGTACAGCCCGCCGAAGAAGGAGGGCGTCTGCGACGTCTGCGGCGGTGAGCTGTACCAGCGGGACGACGACTCCGAGGAGACCGTGCGCAAGCGGCTGGAGGTCTACCACACGCAGACCGAGCCGATCATCGACTACTACCGGGCGCAGGGCCTGGTCGTGACGATCTCCTCGCTCGGTCCGGTGGACGAGATCACGCAGCGCGCGCTGGAGGCGCTGAAGCGCGACTGACCGCGCTGCTCGGCCGCGGTTCCCCCTGGGGGCCGCGGCCGACGTGTGCACGGCGCCGGTGCGGCCGTCCCCCGGGCCGTGCCCCGGACGCCCGCACCGCCCTGGACGGCCTCGTTCCCGCATGCTGGACGGGTCCGGTTCCGCCCCCCGTATTGTTGAACGCGTCCGTCATTGTTGAACGCGTCCGTCTTCCTTCCGGTCCCAGAAAGGCCGTAGTCCCCATGGTGCAGATCAAGTCCCCCGAGCAGATCGCCAAGATGCGTGCGGCGGGGCTGGTCGTCGCCGCCATCCACGCGGCCACCAGGGAGGCGGCCGTGCCCGGGGCGACCACCAAGGACCTGGACCAGGTGGCCCGCAAGGTGCTCGCCGAGCACAACGCCAAGCCGAACTTCCTCGGCTACGGCGGCTTCCCCGCGACGATCTGCACCTCCGTGAACGAGGTCGTCGTCCACGGCATCCCCTCCGACGACGTCGTCCTCAAGGACGGGGACGTCATCTCCATCGACTGCGGCGCGATCATCGACGGCTGGCACGGCGACGCGGCCTTCACCGCGTTCGTCGGCTCCGGTCACTCCCCGGAGCTGGTCGAGCTCTCCCGGGTGACCGAGGAGTCGATGTGGGCCGGCATCGCCGCCATGAAGCAGGGCAACCGGCTGGTCGACATCTCCCGCGCCGTCGAGACGTACATCCGCCGCCAGCCGAAGCCGGGCGGCGGTCGCTACGGGATCATCGAGGACTACGGCGGCCACGGCATCGGCACCGAGATGCACATGGACCCGCACCTGCTCAACTACGTCGACCGGCGGCGCGGCAAGGGCCCGAAGCTGGTCCCCGGCTTCTGCCTGGCCATCGAGCCCATGGTCTCCCTGGGCACCCCGAAGACCCACGTCCTCGAGGACGACTGGACGGTCATCACCACGGACGGCACCTGGTCCTCCCACTGGGAGCACTCGGTGGCCCTGACCGAACAGGGTCCCCTGGTCCTGACGGCCCCGGACGGCGGCAAGGCGAAGCTGGCCGAGTACGGCATCACGGCCGCGCCGGACCCGCTGGCCTGAAAGAGTTCCGCCCGCCTTACGGCCGCCGGTCCGGGTCGGACCCGGCCGCATGATGATCTCGAAGCTGGGGCAGACTTTCTCGATTCGTCTTTCGCGGAGGGCTGACGTAGACTGACTCGTCGGCTCTCATGTATTCGCATGTCCGCATGCGGGACATGGGGTCGATCAAGGTAGTCGATTCGAAGGGCGAAGCGTGGCCAAGAAGCAAGGTGCCATCGAGATCGAGGGCACTGTCGTCGAGTCTCTGCCGAACGCCATGTTCAGGGTCGAGCTCCAGAACGGCCACCAGGTCCTGGCACACATCAGCGGCAAGATGCGCATGCACTACATCCGCATCCTCCCTGACGACCGGGTCGTGGTGGAGCTTTCTCCGTACGACCTCACGCGTGGCCGGATCGTCTACCGGTACAAGTAGATCTTGCCCAGGCTCCACGTTCCACCGGGGGGCCGCCGGCAACTGACCCGGAGAACCTCACATCCCATGAAGGTCAAGCCGAGCGTCAAGAAGATCTGCGACAAGTGCAGGGTGATCCGCCGTCACGGCCGGGTCATGGTCATCTGCGACAACCCGCGCCACAAGCAGCGCCAGGGCTGACGCACGAGCGACCGCACCCTCTGCACTCTCATCGCAGAGATTCGCGCGACGCGAGCTGAATATGTTCATACGCAGGACCCGAGCCGCGGCGCGGCTCGACACCCCCGGTTCGGAGGCCGGGGACCCGGTTCGTACCTGGTACGGCGGCCGGGAATCGGTCCTGCGGAAGACCTCCGAAGATCAACTGGAGCCATTGAATGGCACGCGTTTCCGGTGTTGACATCCCGCGCGAAAAGCGCGTGGAGGTCGCCCTCACCTACGTGTTCGGCATCGGCCGGACCCTCTCCCAGCAGACGCTGGCCGCCACCGACATCGACCCGAACACCCGCGTTCGCGACCTCTCCGAGGAGCAGCTCGTCGCGATCCGCGAGTACGTCGACAACAACATCAAGACCGAGGGTGACCTCCGTCGCGAGATCCAGGCCGACATCCGCCGCAAGGTCGAGATCGGCTGCTACCAGGGTCTGCGTCACCGCCGCGGTCTGCCCGTCCGCGGTCAGCGCACCAGCACCAACGCCCGCACCCGCAAGGGCCCGCGTCGCGCCATCGCCGGCAAGAAGAAGCCGGGCAAGAAGTAGTCCGCAGCGACACTCGCCGTCCAGCGGTCTTCGCTGTAGGACCGACCACCTCCCGTAGGAGTTTTCGACATGCCCCCCAAGGGACGTCAGGGCGCTGCCAAGAAGGTGCGCCGCAAGGAAAAGAAGAACGTCGCTCACGGCCACGCGCACATCAAGAGCACGTTCAACAACACCATCGTTTCGATCACCGACCCGTCCGGCAACGTGATCTCCTGGGCCTCCGCCGGCCACGTCGGCTTCAAGGGCTCCCGGAAGTCCACGCCGTTCGCCGCGCAGATGGCCGCCGAGTCGGCCGCGCGCCGCGCCCAGGAGCACGGCATGCGCAAGGTCGACGTGTTCGTCAAGGGTCCGGGCTCCGGCCGTGAGACCGCGATCCGCTCCCTGCAGGCCACCGGTCTCGAGGTCGGCTCCATCCAGGACGTCACCCCGACCCCGCACAACGGCTGCCGCCCGCCGAAGCGCCGCCGCGTCTGAGCACGGCTGCTTCACGCCGGTTTCCGGGCGGTACGGCCCTTTTGGGCCGTGCCGCCCGTACCCTTGCAGTACCCGCACCTTTTTTCTGGTGCGGCCCTGTCGGGCGTCATATAGCGGGCGCCCACGACTGAAGGATCTGATCCGCACATGCTGATCGCTCAGCGACCCTCGTTGACCGAAGAGGTCGTCGACGAGTTCCGCTCCCGGTTCGTGATCGAGCCGCTGGAGCCGGGCTTCGGCTACACCCTCGGCAACTCCCTCCGCCGCACCCTCCTGTCGTCGATCCCCGGCGCTGCTGTCACCAGCATCCGCATCGACGGCGTCCTGCACGAGTTCACCACCGTGCCGGGCGTCAAGGAGGACGTCACCGACCTGATCCTCAACATCAAGCAGCTGGTCGTCTCCTCGGAGCACGACGAGCCGGTCGTGATGTACCTGCGCAAGCAGGGCCCGGGTCTGGTCACCGCCGCCGACATCGCGCCGCCGGCCGGTGTCGAGGTGCACAACCCCGACCTGGTCCT